>NZ_BAAHAZ010000025.1:0-56454 GCF_054777115.1 Nocardioides maradonensis
CGACCCCGTGGATACTGGTGAGCACGCCGCCATCGAGAGCGGCGAGTAGGGCACCGAGGATCACCTCAAAGCCCACCACCCCACGGGGCTCTGTCGGATCGACAGGACCTGGTCGTCATCCGGGTTTCCCGTGACGAGGGCTCGCTCGGTGCGGGCCAGCAGCTCAGACGACACCATCTCGTCAAGCTTGGCCGCATCGGCCAGGGCCGCAGCGATGACGGCAATCAGCGCATGCCCGGCCAGCACGTGACGCGTCGGCTCGGGCAGGACCCCGCCGTAGCCGGCCACCCGCCCCAGCGACCCGACTGCACGAAGAACATGGTGCGGCTCCGAACGAAGGGCCTCGTAGCGCAGGAATGAGACGAGCTCAGCCGGGACATGCCCGAGGCCCTTCAGCTGGGTATCGGTGCGCCGTTCAGCCGCTTCACATTCAGGACCGTCGACATGCGCGAACCGGTCGGGCAGCCAGGCGTGCGTCACCTCTCGTCCGGCCAGAGTCGACCCGTCGATGACCCGCAAGCCGAGCTCACGCGCCAGCCCTCGACCTCGCCTCGAGACCGTCTGGCGCACGAGCACGGCGCGTTCGAACCGCAGGTAGCGCTGGAGTCCGGCAAGCCACAACAACCTGTCAGGCTCCTTCGCCTGCCCCTTGCCGCTCTTGCACTCCAGGATCGAGCGCGACACGCGCAAGCGCCCATCGACGTCAATGGCCATGACATCGATGTCGGTCAGGACGTCGCGTCCCGCATCGGCGTCAATGCGTATCGGAACACGCAGACGGACCAGGGCGCCGTCGTTGAACTCGGTGCGCCCGACCCGCCGCTCGAAGTCAGCACCCGGTGTCGTCGGCATGTTGCTTGCAGCTCGGGACCCTTGGGACGCTCGCAATTCGTCGACCACCGCTCCAGCCCACCCCGGCTGTCGGCCGGTTGGAGTTCCGGTAGGGGCAAGCGGGGAGCCGGCGTCACTGAGCTCGTCGAGCCCGAGGCTCACTGCAGGGTTCGTCTCCGAGTCTGGTGATGAGACGACCTCGTCGGACGCGGCAGACGACGGCTCCGGCCGGACCCCCGGGAGAGGATCCGCCACATCCGCATCCTGAGGACTGGCGACTTCGGCCGCACCAGCGTCGTCGAGCCCGCCAGCGTCCTCGGGCAGATCAGGATCGTCGAACGGAAGCTGCTCATCCGACACCGAAAGTCCCCCCGGACGTGACGTCACGCAAGGCGGCGATCAGCCTGGCCGCCTCCACATCGTCGACTGCGCCCACCGAGGCGACCTTCGCCCTCTCACGCTCGACATGGGAGTACGCCCGCTGGTCGCCAAGATTGTGGAGGATTGTGGAGGCTTCCAACTTCTCCCCGCGCCAGCGCACTGCGGGAATCGATGATCGAGAGTGCTTCCTCGGCCACATCTGACTGGAGGAGGACCATGCGGTAGTTGCCGTTGCCGCGACCCGTGACCACCTGGATCGTTCCCGCGGTCTCGAGCATCGGATAGTCGCTGCCAATGTTCGGCGCATTGCCGGCCTCCCCGTCCTCGATGAGGCGGTAGAGGAAGGCACCTGGATTCTTCAATGGCCAACTGGCGAAGACAGACGCATAGATCATGCTGCCGACGAGCTGTCGGACGTGCCCCGATGGGTCCGTCGGGTTCGTTCCGAACGGGTCCCGCCTGAGGTGTGGGCTGAACAGGAACCCTTCTTCGGCTCCGCCGGCGGTCTGCACAACCGACCGCTCGACCAGACCCTGGGAGACCGCGAAGTCGATCCACCGGGGGCTGGTCGACTTCACGTGCTTGACCGGGATACCAGGGCTCTGTGCCACCTCCTCCAACAGGGCACCGACCTCGGAACTGGCACGGGCGTCTTGAGCGCGCAACGCTGCGCCGGCCGCCTGCGCGTCGTTCGTCCACACCTGCGGGTTGAAGACAACGGGGCGGTCGACTTCGTGTTCGACTCGGCGCACCAGGTTCACCTTCTCCAAGTGGCCCAGCGCCCGCTCAGCCGGCTCCTCGCCCCAGGCAAGCCCAGCCGCGGCGATCGCGTCATCGACCGGTAGTGGCTGCCTGCTGGTCGCCCGAATCAGGTCGAGGGCCGCGCGCTGAACGCCGTCGACCAACAAGACGTCCAGCAGACGCGTCGCATCACCGATAAGGATGTCGTTCGGCGGGATGAGCGCCTCCATACTGCTCAACCCACCCTGCGGGTCGCGGTGGCATTCCACCCAGCCGAGCGACTCCATCGTCGGCAGAACCTCACCGTGCAACTGCCGCACGCCAATGTGAGCCTCGATCGCGATCGCCTTGACACGCTCCGCGCTCGACACCTGGGACTGACGCAATCGCCACGCGAGTTCGTACACCTGACCGGCGAAGTACAGGCCATCGAGCGCAGCATGCGACGTCGACACCTGGTAGGCCGACAGGTGCCGGCTCAGGCCGAGGATCAGTTCAGCGTCGGAAAGCACACGTCCTCCATGCGGCCACGGCGCACGGCGTGCCCGGGGGCGGACGGGTTGCAGTCGCCCCACTCGACTGCAACGCCGCCGTCCCGGACACGAGATTCGTGCACGTCCCCTCCCCCGGTCGCAGCCCCCACGGCTCCCTCGCTTCTGGTCGCCGCCCGCCAGACACAGTCTGACACATTCAGTAAAACGGGCGCTCTATCACCCGACCGCTGAGGGACAGCAAATACACCGAGGCACACGAACCGCTCGCGCGAGCGCGCCTCATTTGCCTCATTCACCCCTCCGGTCACGGATCTGACAGATCGGGTTCCCTCACATCGGACATGGCTTTACAAAACGTGTCAGCACTGACATGTCTGTCTGTGCCTGACACGAAGGGAATCGTCATGCGCACCATCACCCGTTTCATTGCAGCCACGGCCATCGCACTCACCGCCTCGCTCGGGGTGAGCGTCGCAACAGCGCCGGAGATGGGCATCGCTCACGCCAACGTCGGGCCGCGCTGCTGCTGAGACAGCCGTCGACGCACCGAAGCGGCCCATCCCGAACCGGGATGGGCCGCTTCGCGGGACTCGCCGAGCGCTAGACCCGGGTTGCGACGGTGGAGGAGCCCAACCGGAAGCCCGAGGAGGCGCCTGCGCTGCGGAACGCGTCGACCGCCGCCTGAACGTCGCCGGCCTCGGTGAGGAGATTGGCCAGCTCGAACCACAGTTCGGCCGCCTCCCGATCCGCACCCACAGCGGTCAGTTCCAGCGCCGCCTTCCGGAACAGGTCACGAGCCTGTTCGATCCGCCCGTCAGCCATGGCGACCCGTCCCTCAAGGGAGAACGTGACGGCATGCAACATTGGCGCCCGCAACGGCGCTACCTCGCGAGCACGCGCGACGTCGTCGGACACGGCTGCAAAGTCGCCGAGCGCTGCGTGTGCTCGTCCGCGGACGATGTGCAACACGCTGCGGTCCCACGCCGACGCATCCGACCAGTCGAGTTCACGCTCGGCGCCTTCGAGCATCTCGAGGGCGGCCGAGACGTCGGCCGGGTCGGCCTGCAGGTGGAGGTTCGCAACCTGCACCTTCAGCTTGGCGAGGTTCCGATTGTCCTGACCCAGCTCGAACAGAGCGAGCGCCTTCTTGGCCAGATCGATGGTGGCCGGGGTCGCGCCTTCCATCGCGGCCCGAATAGAGCTCGCATTCCAATAGGCCGACGCCTTCGCGATCGGGGAATTGAACTTCTCAGCTTGGCCGAGAGCGCGCATGCAGGTCCGCATCGCCTCATCCATGTTGCCCAGACCCTCGTGAGCGGACGCGATTGTGACGGTGAGCTGAATCGCCTCGGTCAGCCCGCCGATCTCCAGCTCGGCGATCGTCACCTCTGTTCGTTTGCCGACGTCGATCGCCTTCGCGAACTCTCCACTGTCGCGGTAACAGCGCGCGAGAGCGATCAGCGACTTCAGCCATTCGGAGTCCGGGGTCGGGTCGCCAGCCAGCCCTTCGAGCACGAGGATCGCGCCGTTGAGATCGCCGGTGGCTTCCAGAGCACCAGCGCGGACCCGGAGCGCTCGGCGCTGAAGTTCTGGGTCGGGTCGCACCGCGATGCGGGTCAGAAGGGCATCGCTTTGCTCCAATGCCGTGGCGCTGTCTCCCGAGACCAACGCGAGCTCGGCGTAATCGAGGGACAGTTCGATTTCTGCATCGCGGGGGGTTCCGCTGGGCGGAGGGTTGGAGTCGTCCCCCAGCAATTTCTCGAGAGTGGTGCCCATCCGCGCGGCCATCCGCTCGAGGAGGGTCGCCTCGGGGCGACGTTGGCCGTCCTCGATGCGGGACAGATAGGCGGGCGTGACCTCTCCGCCAACGACCTCTGCCTGCGTCATGCCGGCCGCGATCCGTGCATTGCGGATGCGGCGACCAAGTTCCTTGACATCGATCGTGCGGCTCAGTTCAGCGAGGTAAGGCTCCACATTCCCCATTGTTCCTTGCATCTGTTGACGCGGCGAGCATTTCGACAGTTGCCCACCGCGGTAGTCCGGTCAACCAGGACGACGCGAGACACCAAAAAGTCGCCTCGCCGGACCCGCGACGCGAGATGAGACGCAGTGGACGCCGGTCAGCCACCTGTCCTATCCATCTGGCTACATCAGGAAACAGTTACAGAGACGCGGACCTGTTTACCCCAAGTGTCAACCGCCGTTGACACATCGAGTTACACTGCTGTCGTTCGGTCAGACAGAGCCCCGCGGGGTGGTGGGCTTTGAGGTGATCCTCGGTGCCTACTCGCCGCTGTCGATCGCGGCGATGGGTCCAGTATCGCTGTCGGGGTAGAGCAGCGCCATCGATCCTTCGGACAGGTAGCGGCGGTCGCCTGCTTGCCATTCGTCGTGCATGTCGGCCAGGACCGCTCCAACGAGACGGATCACCGCGGCGGGGTTGGGGAAGATCCCGACCACGCGGGCACGGCGCTTGATCTCCTTGTTGACCCGCTCGAGTGGGTTGGTCGACCAGATCTTCTGCCAGTGCGCCCGCGGGAAGACCGCGAAGGCGAGGACTTCCGGCTTGGCCTCATCCATCAACGGACCGATCTTGGGGAACGACTTCGCGAGCTGGTCACGGACCTCGTCCCACGCGGTGGCGACCGCGTCAGCATCGGGCTGGGCGAACGCGGTTCGGAACACCGCGGCGACCATGTCGACGTGCGACTTGGGCACGTGAGCCAGCAGGTTACGGGCGAAGTGCACCCGGCAGCGCTGGTGCCCGGCGCCCTGGAAGGACCGCTTGAGTGCCTTGACCAGCCCGGCGTGCTGATCGCTGATCACGAGCTTCACCCCGTGCAAGCCGCGCTGCTTCAAGGTGGCCAGGAATCCACGCCAGAACGTCTCGTCCTCGCTGTCCCCAACGTCGAGTCCAAGCACTTCGCGTGACCCATCAGCGGCGATCCCGGTCGCGACCACGACCGCCATGGACACCACCTGCGAGGTCTGGTTGCGGACGTTGAGGTAGGTCGCGTCCAGATAGACGTAGGGGAACTCGACGTGGTCCAACGGTCGGGTCCGGAACGCACCGACCTGCTCGTCCAGGCCGGCGCAGATCCGGGAGACCTCGGACTTGGAGATCCCCGAATCGGAGCCCATCGCTTCGACCAGGTCGTCGACGCTGCGGGTGGACACGCCGTGGACGTAGGCCTCCATCACGACCGCGTACAGGGCCTGGTCGATACGCCGGCGGGGTTCGAGGATGACCGGAAGGAACGAGCCCTTGCGCAGCTTGGGGATGCGCAGCTCGACATCGCCGGCCTTGGTGGTCAGCATCCGCGGCCGGTGGCCGTTGCGATCAGTGACCCGATCAGGAGTGCGTTCGTAGGGTGCGGCTCCGATGCGTTCGGTCGCTTCGATCTCGATCAATTCCTGCAGCGCGACGCGGACCGATTCACGGATCAGGTCCACGCCGTCGCCAGTGCGGAAAGCGTCGAGGAGTTCGGACAGGGCAGACTGGGGCAAGGCCATCGGTGGTTCTCCTTCAGTGCGTGCTTAGCCGTTACACACCGAAGATCCCGCCGATGGCCGCCTACGTCAGACAGCCCCGCCGTGGTCCCTCAAACCCCACCACTCCCGGGGACTCTTACTTCGGTTCACGCCGTTCGGCGCAACGGGGCGTGCTCAGGAGGGGATGCGATGTTGGGCGGCATGGAATACGTACCGGTGCTGAAGGCACGAGACGCGGAGATCAAGGCCCTGCTGCGGGCACCTTCGTCTCTGGACGTGATCCCGCTGTTCGAGCTTCAACCCGCGGACCGTGCCCGGCCGAATCCGAAGACCGGGCAGGTGCCACGCAAGAAGGGCACGCTGACAGACGCCGCCTACTTCTTGGACGACATCGCCCGGCTCTGGCTCGATCCCTTCTTCGTCGACATCAGCCGGGTCGCCGACCACGGTGATCGGCCGACGTGGTGGCACCTGTTGGCGTCCCTCAACGCCCTGGCCCCGAGCCCGGCGTCGATGATCCCCGTGCTCACCGACGACAGTTCGCCCGCCGAGGTGAGGGCAGCAGCGCAAGTGGCAGTCCTCAGCCGACGTGCGGCAGTCCGGATCAACATGTCCGTTGCCCGAGCTCACCCCGGTCGCGTAGGCAGGGCCGTCGGATCGCTGACGGCTGGCCTCGGTATGCCACCGGCAGCAATCGACGTCATCCTCGACTGGGCCGACACGCTCGAGCAGCACAACCTCGATACCCTCGTCACCGATACCTTGGCCGTTGCGAACGCATTGCCAGCGCACGGTCGCCTGATCACCTGCGGCACGCCCAACAGTGCAAGCTTCACCCAGGTCGGGGACTGGCACCCTGTCCGCCGCGAATGGTGGCTGTGGCTCCGACTCGCGCATCGCGGCCTCGACGTCGTCTACGGCGACTACGCCCTATACCCGCCCGCAAATCCGGTACCCGTCTCACCGAAGTACGGGCACCTTCGCTATTCGCGAGATGACCGGATGCACGTCCACCGCCGCGCGATGCCTCCAACCGGCGGAGGCCTGGCAGCAGCCTTCGAGGCGTGCTGTTCTCACCTGGTGAGTCAGCCGCACTGCTTACCGCCAAACTTCAGCAAGGCCGATCAACGGCTCCACGCGATCGCGGCAGGCGCCGACAAGGAGAGCAACGCAGGGAAGTGGCGTCAGATCGCCGCGGAACATCATTTCGCCGTCGTGAAGACGCAACTTGCGGCGCCACCGGCCGCGCCGCCGGGCCGGTACGGCCTGAGCGCCTGCAATGTCCCAGGGCAGCGCAGAGGGCACCCGCCGGTCGTGGTTCGCCAGCAGCGCTTCCCGAACACGTTGAACGGTCTGCTTGGAACCAAACTCGCTGGCGAACCTCAGCCGAAGGTCGTCGACAGGGACACCCGACAATCGCCGGTGGCCGCGTTCACGCAACGCGCTGAGGAGGTCCTCGCGCAGGAGGAACGATGTCACTGCCAGCGGGCTGATGGCGGGGTTGAGGCGGCCTCCCCGAACCTGCTGCACCCGCACCTTGTCGCCCGCCCAGCGCGCCGACCAGATGTTCCACCATGGCGGAACGATCTCAGTAGCAGCTGCACGCAGTCGGTCCCCGACGATCAGCGTCGCGCGTTCGACCACCATCCCGTAAGAGGCGACCTGGCGCGGCAGTCGAGACAGGGAGTCCACGTCGCTCTTGATCTCGAACCCGTGGATCCTGCTGGAAAGCAGCAACGCATCGAGACGAGCCGGGATCGACCATCGAACGTCGACCTCGTGCAGCAACACATGTCGCCGGTCGCCCATCTGCCGAGCAATCGCAACTGCCATGGCATCACGCACGTCAGCATCGCGCACGTGTCGCACGCTACCCCGGTTACCTCTGGTTGCTGCGGTGCCGGCCCCTGCTGTAGATCGACTCACGCCTGGGACCGTGCCGGCATCGGACGGCGCAACAATCTCCGACCCAAGGCAGTCCAGGCGACACGACCGGGCGATCAGCGCAACGGCGTTGTTGCCGGTCACGCAGGTGGCGCCTGGGGTTTGTCCGGCGTCGTCGGCGTCGCGACGGGAGCCGGCAACGGCGCTTCGTCCTCCAGGGCATCGGTGCCGATGTCTTCGGGCAATGTCTCGGCGCCTTCCATGCTGTTGTCTCGGAGAGCGTTGAGGCTGTCTTCGGGGACGATGGTGAACTCGCGGTGGTGGGAGTCGGGGAGATAGAGGCGAGAAGGCCAGGCCGGCTCATCGGCGCAGGCCCGGCACAGGTTGACCACGTCAAGCGGCTTCACGGCGCGATCTCGCAGTCGTGACAGCGCGACGTTGACCAGGTCCGCGTGCTGCCGGTCGAGCGCGAACAGGGGATACTCGCGGCCGTTCCACACACCTTTGAACTCACGGGTCTCCAGCAGGAGAAGATCTGTCAGCGGAAACACGGTTTCGTCGGCTCCCGCATCAACAGCGCAGTGAGCGAGCGCCCACGCGACCTCGACCGATAGGGTGAAGTAGCGGTGGCTGCACGCGGAGAACACTCGGAAGCCGGTGTCGATGCTCGGCCCGAAGTAGTCGTAGAGATACTGCTCAGTCCGATTGGCCAGGGCGGAGTCGTTGAGTTCGACCACGCCGGCGTCGGACGTCTCGATGGTCGGGTTGCGAGGGATTGAGCTCTCGCTGTCAGGGCCGGGGAACGTCGCGACGAATGCCCCTCCCTTGGTTGCGAGCGAGACGTCTGCCAGAGCGTCGCGTTCGTACATATCCATGGCCCGGAGCCATATCCTCACGGCCGTGTAGATGTCGGCTTCGCTGCGTACGCGGGTGGTGAAGATGAGTTCGTCGCCGACCGGCTTCCACAGCGTGAATCCGGGCTCGTACTTGTGCTCTCGCGTGAGGTCGCCAAGCATCTGGGGGAAGGCACGATAGAAGGACAGGAACGTTGCCTGCCAGATCTTCTGCTGCTGCTTGTACTTGGTCGAGCCGACGATGTCGCAGGACAGGAAGAGCAGCGATCGGGGATCGGATGCGCTCACAGCAGACGGAGCACCTTGGCACGCACCTCGACAGCTGCCGGGGACACTTCGAATTGTCGTGCGAGCGCGTACACGTCTCCGCTGGACCTTTGCCAACTCTTCCGGAACTCGGCCTCCGGCATCAATAGTGAGGAGGCGAAGACGTTGGCTTGAGTTTCGACCATATTGCGTTGTCCTCGGCCGAAACTCGCAGAATCGTCGAGTTGGGGATGCAGGTAGTGGAGGAAGTAGTGACCGAGTTCATGCGCCATCGTGAACCGGTCGCGGCGAGAGGAGGTAACACGTGGAAGGTAGATCACGAAGTCGCCGACCGCGTTTACATGCAACGACTCGCTGGTGTCACCGTAGGCAAGCCGGCCGCCAAGCTGTGTGACAAGGTCGTGGACGTCGGCTGTGCCGGCCCGGTCGTAGATGCCGTAGTGGTGACCAACGCGTTCGGCGTACTCGCGAATCGCGCTGTTCGACAAGCGCGAAGGCTCGGTGACGACGGTCGACACGCCTCACTTACCCCTTCTGGTCTGCACGCTGTGCCCGTTCCGGATCTGTATGGCCGTCGGCGGCGCCGACTGGCTCCCTTCCTATCGCCGTCAGCCTAACGCGGCAGATGCCGACGCGACTTGACAACCGGCCGTTGTGAAGCGCGCGTCACGGCATGGCAGCGCCCTCACACCGGCGGACAACTCCGCTACTTCACACCGGCGGAACAACGGCGGCGTACACCGACAGGCCAGCTTCGAAGGGTTAGGTGCCTGGTTGTCGGTGTGGGAGCGTGCCGTGCTGGGATCACCCCTGCGGCATCCGAAGCCGGCGGCCTGACGACTCCGCGATTGCTGGTTCCTCGAATGCATTCGAGGAGGTCACATCGGCCAAGCAGCGGTCCCAGTCTGACCAGTCGACCGCCGCTACCCAGCGCTGAGCGAAGTCGAGTACCGACACGAGAGCCTGGGGCCCATTGCCGTTGGTCACACCCGTGAGAGCCGAGAGGTAGTTGTTGCGGAAGGCGGTTGGGATGATGACGCGTTGCTGTCCTGCGCTCACTAGCTCAGCGTTGGTCAGGATCCGCGCAAGGCGGCCGTTACCGTCGTCGAATGGGTGGCATTCGGTGACGACGAACATCGTCATCACTGCCCGCTGAAACGGATCTCGGAGACGCGCGATCTGCTCCCAGCCGACACGCAGGGTCCCTTCCAACTGGGTGGGGGCGACGAAGGCGGTCATGCCTGCGAAGTTCGCCAGCTGCTTGAACTGGCCAGGTCGCTTGTCGAGACGCGCAGCCATAAGGACGCTGTGGCGTTCCTTGAGCAGCCGCACGAAGTCGTCAGCGTCGCGCGGAACTTCGCGCATGAGCTCTGGGTCCTTGGCAATTCGGTAGGTCGCCGTGATGTCGTGTGCGTCCTGAGGCCGGTCGGAGTCCTTGCCGTCGATGGCGATCGCATACGCGTCTTCGACGGAGAATCTGGTCCCCTCGATGTAGTTCGAGAAGTAGGAATCGAAGAATGGGAGCCACTCAAGTTCGCCATCCTTCCGCAGATTCGAACGCACGATAGGGGACTCGTCCTGCAGGAGGGCGGCCGTCTTCTCGAACAGGTCCGCGCGGGCGGCGTCCAGGGGGTTGCCCGCCACCCGCGCGGCGAGGCGTTCGGATTCGATCTTCCCGCCTTGGTAGGTGCCGAGCGCGGCAGCAAGCAGTGCGCGCACTCTCTCGGCCACGCCGGGATCGAAGTACCCGCGAACTGTGTCGAACTGGGCGAACACGGTCGAGAGACGGTGTGCATCGACGTCAGATGCGAGCTGGTCGATGCGGTCTCCCACGGCAGCCATGCCCGCGGCGCGAGGCGGCCGCCCCGTCGGTGGGCGACCGGCCGTGTCAGCGTTTTCCAGCAGCCCGCGCGCTATGCCTGAGAGGGAGAGCCCTTCGGGCATCGGCATGTCTCCCGGGAGCCGTCCAGGGCCAATCCTGCAGGAGATCGTGATGCCGGGAAGCTTCAGGTCCGACCCTCGGGGGGGCTCCGGGTGGCAGACAAACACCCACCCGGAGGCACCAGGAGTCTCGAACGCGGTTCTGTCGCAAAGTACGGCGCCCGGCCAAACGTGAGCGACAATCGCGTACAGGTGGCGCTTGGCCAGGTCGGTCGGAGGGAGGCTGGACCCCACGACGTAGATGCCTGGAGCTAGACGGACCGCCCGGCCAGCCTTCTGTTGCCGTGCCAGCCTGCTCTTGGTCTCCTGGGTGCTGAAACGAAGGTCGCCCGCGGGGTTCGGAGGAGTGCCAGTCACCACCCACACCACCGTTCCGCCGCCGAGCTCCTATGCCACCAATTCAAGGAAACCCTAGCTCCACGACGCCACTTTTTTAGCGAAACCCCGGGCGTGGAGGCTGCTTGAGGGCGATTGCTGGTCACTTTTTTCCCAAAACCCCCGGCCTCTACACGGTTGGTTCCCGCATGGGTAAAGGGCCTGTTCTTCTTCCCGCTGCTGTGATGGCGGCCGGGCCGAAGTCGATCGCTCGCCTGTGCGGCGCTTTGCAAGGTCATCCTCGGAATGGGCAGTGGCGGGGCCTCAGCCAGATGCCGACAGAGCAGGGCTGCCGTACATCCGCAGCGTCCCCGCTCGCGCTGACAGTCGTTCAGGAACGCCCCCCTGCTAATGCACTAGTGCACTGGGTAAACCGACGGCACGGTCGGTCCCGTGCCCACGCGGCGTCGACGCAGAAGTCGGGTCGGACGACCCCTAGGGACCGCCGCCGCCGACGCTGGCCCGGTGCAAGCCCCCGCCTATACCGGCAGCACGAACAGGCCGGCCTCCGCGCGTGTAGCGTCCGGGAATCTCACGCCGCGGGCGGCATGGTGCAGCGGCCGCCAGCAGAGAAGTCCACCCGGATCCGCTCCGCTACCGAGACGTCGGTGTTCTCGGCGTGCGCCAGCAGGCTCGTGAGCGTCACATACTGGCGCGACGACCTTTGCACGACGTCGAGGACACCGGCGCGGGCCAAACGAGGCACCGTGCGCTGATCGCATCTCAGCAGCAGGGCGGCCTGACGCACCGTGACCCGGTCGTCGTGGCCCCGCCTGCCAGCACGCCGTGTGTCGCGGTCGTGCCCGAAGGCCTCGACCGACGACGCGGTGACCCGACGAAACCTATGCTCAGGGGCCGCTTCAACGACGTTGACGTAGCCGTGGTCGATCAGAGTGGTGACGTCGTCGACGCCGATGCCGAGGCGCTCGGATGCCTCGCTGACCGTCATGGATCTCGCCTCGATGCTCTCGCGCGCGTCGACAGCGGCGAGCAGAGTCGCCACGTCCTCGTCGTTGAGGCGCCAGCGCTGGCCGGGAAGGCGGTCGAGCTTCCCGAGGCCAAGCTTGACGGCGAGCGTCCAGATCTCGTGGTAGCTCCAGCCGACGTCGGCCGCGATGTCGCGCAGCTCGGTTCCCTGGCTGTCGAGCCATCTCTGCACGTCCGACTCCCACGCGGCCCACACCAGGCGGGTGTGCCACGGGCGTTGGAACGCGGGAATCTCGCCGGCAGCCATCATGCGGCGCGTGGTCGTGGCCGCGCGGCCCATACGGGCTGCGACCTCCTCGACGGACAGCGCGGACCCCTTGATCGGGTCGTGGTCGCGGACCCGCCAACTGGCCGCGATGAGGCGCTGCTCGATCACGTCGCGGTTCGTGTGATTCCGGGTGCCTCTCCCCCACTGCTCGCGGACTCCGGTCGCGGCGCGCAAGGACGCGGACTCGCCCAATTCGGCGTTGCTAAGTTTAGCAAGGACGTCGGCCGCCTCGATCAGCTTCGCCTTCGAGACGCCGAGGTCGTAGTGCCGTGACTGGATGTCCGTGCCGGACCCGTGTCCGGCGTAGGCGAACCTGATCCTCTCTTCGATCTGGGCTTCCTTGAGGTCGGTGATCAGCGAGCCTCGCAGGGTATGGGGCGTGAACTGGACGTCGGCTCGGGCGCACGCCTCCTTCAGGTAGTTGCGGTAGGTCGATTGGCCGCTGGCGTCGTCCTTGCCGATGCCGGGTATCAGCCGGGCGTCGGTCCGCACCCGTCCGGTGTCGGGGTCGGTGTGGAAGACGGCGATGAGCTGCTCGATCAGGTCGGCCAGCTGGAGCGGCAGTGGGATCACGCGTTCGCCAGCGTCGGTCTTCGTGCCATCGACGTGCTCGACCTTCTCGAGGAGGCCGTCGGGCGCGCGTTGCAGCATGCTGAGGCCGCCCTGCTTGTCGATTGCTAGCCATCCGCGACCGTTCGCGTCGCGGACGTAGTCGGAGACCAACGGGCCGAATCCTTCGCTGATGCGCACGCCGAGGAGTCGCTCGATCCATAGCGTCACCTGCGCGGTGACGGGAAGGTAGGGCATGAGCCGGGCGATGGTGGCGATGGAGACGTAGGTACGCCTGACGCTCCGCGGGCGTTGCCGGTTCGCGGGCAGCGGCTCCAGGGGCTGCATCAGGAAGCAGCCGATCAGGCCCGCGCCGTGCATCCTGGCGCGTTCGAGGCCGGCGTTGAGCTCGCGCAGGACGTTCCGGGCCGTGCCGGCGCTGACACCGTGCGGGTCGGCCGGCTCGACGAGGAGACCTGCGGCACGCAGGTCGTAGGGACGGATCAGACTCGCTCCCGTGCGCAGGTCGGCGTGGGTCCGGATCCGCTCGTCGGCGATGGCCCGTTCGAGGGCATCGGTGCCGCCGGCCGTCGCGGCGGCGGCGTCCTCGAGGCTCAGGTGCAGGCAGCTGACGGCGCGGCGGTCGAGGATGTCGCCGGCGACCGTGGCCGCGGGTAGCGACTGAGTGCCGGCCAGGATCCGCGGCAGCCGTTCGGTGTCGGTGATTCGCAGCGCCGCGGTCCCCCGCGCCTCAGCGGGCTTGGACCAGGCGAGCTCGACCAGGAACGGCACCAGGTAGCGACGCCAGACGTACTCGACTCCGGTAATCCGTTTCCCGCCGGCGTGCATGTTGAGGCCGTAGTGGTTGAGCAGGTGCTCGGTGACGTAGACGGCCGGGGCCGTCTCGTCGCGTTCGGCGACAGGGTCGAGCAGGTAGTCGTAGTCGTTGACGGTGTTGATCAGGGCGACCAGGTCGGTCTCCGCCTCGCTGAGCAGGACCGGGAATCCCTCGCAGGCGGCGAAGACCGCGGGACGGCGCTGCCCGAGACCGCGCAGCGAGAGCAGGTCGCGCCGCATCCGGATCGCGGCCGCGTGCCGGGCGCTCATGCCCGTCCTCCCAGCCGTGCGATGACATCGGCGAGCTTGCCGAGCTGGATCGTCAACTCCGCGAGCTGGCGGTCCTTGGCCTGCAGCTGCTGGCGGGCCGAGCCGAGCTGCCGCTCTGCCGATGCCAGCTGCTCGCGCAGGGTGGCGATGACGGCGTCGCTGCTGACCAGGCGGCCCTGCGTCTCGGCGATCTCAGCCCGGAGGTCGGTGATGGTGCCGCGTGACTTGATGACCTCGGCGGACTCCGCGGCGGTTCCGGCGATGCCGAGGTCGGTGATCTTGATGAGGTCGTGGGCGAGCAGGTCGGCAACACGGTAGGTCGCCTCGCCGGTGAGCGGATCGGGCCTGACCTCGATCTGGTGCCTCTTCTCCGCGCGGCGGATCGTGTCCGGGCTTTTGCGGGCCAGGGCGGCGGCGTCCTTGCGGCTGATCCGGTCCTCGGGGGTGTAGCTCATGACGGTTCTCCGGTGTGGGGCGACCCTTCTGGTCGCGTGCCGGATGACCGGTCCGGGCCCCCCGGAAGCTGCGCAATCGGCGCAACACCGTCGACTCGAACTGCCACCCCCTTGCCACCCTTTGGCGCGCAAAGTCCCAGGTCAGGGGGGGGTAGCACGGGGGTGGCAGGGTCGCATCTGCCATGGCAAATGCCCTGGCAGCAGGCTGTCCGAAGGCGGTTCGCGGACCGTTCGGCGAGGGCTGAAATCACGGAAGGCCTCCCAGTTCAAGCCTGGAAGGCCTTCCGACAATCCTGCAGTCGCAGGTTTGTTTGGTAGCGGGGGCAGGATTTGAACCTGCGACCTCTGGGTTATGAGCCCAGCGAGCTACCGAGCTGCTCCACCCCGCGTCGGTGAACCCAACGTTACGACATCGCCCCAAAGCGGACCAAATCGCCAGCGACAATGGGACATCCGACCCGTCGAGGAGAACGAACCACCACCGTGCCGCACGACCTTCCCGCCCCGCAGCCGGGCGCTCGCCCGGGCTTCACCGACCTGATCGCGCCCGAGCAGCCGCGTGCGACCGTGCTGGTGCTGCACGGCGGCGCGGAGCACAGCACCCTCCCGCTGACCGGCCGCAGCCTGTCGTGGCGTCGCGCGCGGCGCCTCGCGCTGGACCTCGCAGCGCGGCTGAACCGCGACGACATCGCCGTTGCGGTGCTGCGCTACCGGATGATCGGGTGGAACGCCGGCCGCGCGGACGAGCCCAGCCCGGTGCCCGACGCGCGCTGGGCGCTCGACCGGCTGGCCGAGACCTTCGGCACTCCGGTAGTGCTCCTGGGCCACTCCATGGGGGCGCGTACGGCGGCCGCGGTGGCCGACCACCCGAGCGTCCGCGGCGTCGTGGGGCTCGCGCCGTGGCTGCCGGCCGACGACCCGGTCGAGCGGCTGCGCGGCAAGACGCTGCTGACGGCACACGGCGCCCGCGACAAGATCACCTCGCCCCAGGCCACCCGCAGGTACGTCGCTCGCGCGGCCGAGGTCGGTACCGCACGCTTCACCGACATGGGGCCGGTCGGGCACTACCTGCTGCGCGACGTCCGGTCCTGGAACCGGTTCGCGCTGCAGGCGTGCCGCGAGATCACGCAGGCCTGACCGGCCGACGGGCTACTTCGCGGAGCGCTCCGCCGACAGCCGCGCCGCCTGCGCGACGGCCTGCTTCGCGATCGCGAGCTGCCGGGCCCACGTCACCGTGTCGTTGCGACGTTGTGCCGCCTCGGCTGCGGTGAAGGCCCGGTCGGCGCGCGCGATCGCCGCGTCGATCCGCTGCGTCAGCGTCTGCCCGCCGGCACCGCCGGGCCCGGGCTTGCCGGAGCCGTTGCCACCGTTGCCACCGTTGCCGCCGTTGCCCCCACCCGTCGCCGGAGCGTTCAGGGCGTCCCGGAGCGCGAGGCCGAGGTCGTCGCCGACGCCGACCTTGCCGTTGAACGAGACCTCGACGAACTGCAGGATGCGGAAGCCCGACGTACCGCTCCGCACCGCGTAGATCGGCCTGACGTAGAGGAAGGTGCCGTCCAACGGGACGGTCAGCAGGTTGCCGGGCACCGGCTGGGAGGTCGACTGCTCGAAGGGCTTCGACCGCTGCCGGACCTTGGGGCTGCCGTCCAGGTCGTTCGCGATCTGGCCCGGTCCGCTGACGGCCGAGTTCGTCATCTCGGTGAGCTGGATCTTGCCGAAGTCGTCCGACGTCGCGTCCGAGTTCACCGACATGTACGCCGCCAGCGTGTTCTTGCCCCGCGGCACGAAGTCCGACGTGAGCGACCACTGCTGCGAGCCGTTCTGGTCGATGAACATCCGGTAGGGCGGCTGCATCTGCACGTCGACCGCCGAGTTCGGGTCCGCCGGCACGGACCACTGGTCACTGGCCGCGAGGAACTGGGTGGCGTTGGTGACGTGGTACTTCGCGAGCTGGTAGCGCTGCACCTTGAAGAAGTCCTCGGGGTAGCGCAGGTGGGCCCGGAGGTCGTTCGAGATGGCCGACTTCGGCTGGACCGTGCCCGGGAATGCCTTCATCCAGGTCTGCAGGATCGGGTCCTCCTCGTCCCAGGCGTAGAGGGTGACCGTGCCGTCGTACGCATCGACGGTGGCCTTGACCGCCGACCTCATGTAGTTGATCTTGTCGGTGGGCAACGTGCTGAGGCCGTTGTCCTCCTGCAGGGAGTCGTCGATCATCGACTGGAACGACTCGCTCTGCGAGTCCGGGTAGCGATCGGTCGTGGTGTAGCCGTCGACGATCCACTCGACGTGCCCGTCGACCACCGCGGGATAGGGGTCGGAGTCGACCGTCAGCCACGGCGCGACCTTCTCCACCCGCTGGGCGGGGTCGCGGTTGTAGAGCACCTTCGACGCCGAGTTCACCCGACCGGACAGCAGGAAGTTCGGCTCCCCGAACTTGATGGCGTACATCAGCTGGTTGAAGGCGCCGCCGATCGGCACTCCCCCGGTCCCGGCGTACGTCGTCGTCCTCTCGCCGGCCGAGCCCTGGGCCAGGCTCAGCTCCCGGTCGGGCGCCGAGCTCGACGGCTTGCCGACGATGGAGTACGTCGGGCTGCCCTCGCCGTAGTAGATCTGGCTCTGGAAGTCGCCGAGGTCGTGGTCGGTCTTCACGCCCTTCGCGGAGTCGTTGAGACCCTCCGCCCAGACGAGTCGGCCGCTGCCGCTGTTGGTCGCGTTGTTGAGCGGCGTCACCTTGTTGGCGTACGCCGCGACGATGCCGTCGCCGTGGGTGTAGACCGTGTGCAGGTTCGCCCAGCTCTGGTCGGCGGGCGGGATACCCGTCTGGTCCAGCTCCCGTACGCCGAGCACGAGCGGCTCCTGCTGGCCGGCGATGTCGTAGTGGTCGACGTCGAGCACGTCGGGGACCTTGTAGTAGTTCGCCGGCAGCTGCAGCTGCTTGAAGGTGTCGCTGACCTGCTTCGGGTCGACCACCGGGACGTCGGTGACCTGCTTCTCGAGCGCGGCCGACGACAGCTTGCCGCTCGCGATCCCGTTGGAGTCCACCGTGTCGACGCTGCTCAGGCCGTACGCCTGCCGGGTGGCGTCGATGTTGGCCTTCATGAAGGCGTTCTCCTTGTCGGCCTCCGAGGGCCGGACCTGGAACCCCTGCACGATGGCCGGCCAGATCATCCCGATCAGGATCGCGGACAGCGCCAGCAGCGCCAGGCCGACGGTCGGCAGCTGCCACGTGCGCCGCCAGATGTTGAGGAAGAACAGCGCCGCACAGATCAGGGAGACGCCGAGCAGGATGTTGCGCGCCGGCAGCACCGCGTTCTGCCCGGTGTAGTTCATGCCGTCGAAGAGCGCGTGGTCGTTGGTCACCAGGTCGTAGCGGCCCAGGAAGTAGTCCGCGGCCTTGGCCAGCACGAACAGTCCGGCCAGCACGGAGATCTGGACCTGAGCGGCCCCGGAGAGCCGGTCGCTCGGCAGGTGCAGCCGGATCCCGCCGTACACGTAGTGCACGACGGCGGTCGCCAGGATGGCGACGATCGCGACCGCCATCACGTAGTCGGCCAGGTAGTGCCACCACGGCAGCCGGAAGACGTAGAAGCCGATGTCCTTGTGGAAGTAGGCGTCCTTCGCGTGGAAGGTGGAGGCGTTGCGCCACATCAGGTAGTCACGCCACTGACTGATGCCCGACGTGCCGGCGAAGGCACCGACGACCACGCACACGCCGGCCAGCAGCCAGCCACGGATCGGCGTGATCGCGTCGCGGTAGCGCTCGACGCTCGCGTCGCCGCCCATCCGGAACAGCGGGCGCATCCGGTAGGCCAGCACGATGTTGCCCCCGACGGCGGCGGCCATGATGCCGCCGAAGACCAGGAACAGGCCGAGCTTGGTCCAGAGCAGGGTCGAGAAGACCTCGCCGTAGTGGACCTCGTGGTACCAGAGGCCGTCGGTGTAGAGGGACGCGAACGCGCTGAGCAGGAAGATCAGCACGACGATGCCGACGGCGGCCGCGATCAGCCAGCGTCCTCGCCGGCGCGGCGGTGCCGGGAGACCCTCGTCCGGCTCGTCGTCGAACAGCTCACTCATCCGACGATTCCTCGTCGAGGAGGGTGTCGCGCAGCGCCGCCACGAGGTTGGGTACGACGTCCACGCCGCCCATCACGGCAGCGTCGTCGTCCTCGTTGCGCAGCCGCACGGCGCAGTACGCCGACCCGCCCCGCGTCACGCCGGCCACGATCCGCACCTCCTGCCGGTCCGGGTGCTCGCGCGCGAACTCCTCGGCCTCGGCGGGATCCTCGGGGATGTGTCCGTCGGCGGCCGGCGGGAGCACCAGCCGCTCCACGACCACCGCGCACCCGGCCACGCTGGTCGGCCAGCCGATGGTGTCCAGGGCGTCCTCGAGCCGGTCGCCCGGCAGCTCGTCCTGCTCGATCGGGGTCAGCGAGCCGCGCTCGCGGCTGTCGTCGAGGCCGAGCGACATCGCCAGCGCGGGCTCGGCGGCGACGAACTGCGCGGTGTCGACCAACGCGTAGAGCCGGGCCGGCTGGTCCCAGCCGATGCCGGCGTGGTGCTTCTCCAGCTCGAGGACGACCGAGGCCAGCGCCGGGTCGACGTCCAACTCGTAATCCACGACTGTCTCCTCGGTTCTCGGCAGGGTCATCCGCAGCTGGGCAGGGCGGCGTTGTGGTCGGCCGCCCAGGTCTTCACGGTGGTCAGTGCCTGCTCGGCGGTCGTCACCTTGACCAGCCGCATCCCGGACGGGTGCAGCTGGGTGACGTCGGGGCAGTTGCCTTGGGGCACCAGGAACAGCTGGGCGCCCGCGGACGTCGACGCCGCGATCTTCTGCGCGATGCCCCCGATCGGGTCGACCTTGCCGTCCGGCTCGAGCTGCCCGGTGCCGGCGACGACGGCCCCGCCGGTCAGCGAGCCGGGCGTCAGGGTGTCGTAGATCGCCAGCGAGAACATCAGGCCGGCGCTGGGTCCGCTGATCGTCGGGTCGACGTGCAGCTCGATCTCGAACGGGTAGTGGTACCCGATCGCCGGCCCGATGCCGATCCTGGGACCGTCCGGCGTCCTGGCCGGGGTGATCCGCACCTGCTGCCGCTTCCCGTCGCGAACGATGGTCAGGATCAGCGGGTGCACGCCCACCCGGGTGATGGTGGCGACGAGGAGCCGGGCGCCCTGGTCGGTGCCGGCCAGCCGCTTCCCGTTGATCGCGACGAGCTCGTCGCCGACCTGGAGCTTGCTCGCCGCCGGCGTACCGGGGCTGACCTGGGCGACCTTGAGCACGGCGGGGACCCGGTAGCCCAGCTCGCGCAGGGCGACCGCCTTCGCGTAGTCCTGCGAGGACAGCATCTCGGCGACGCCCTGCTGCTTCTCGTCGGCGGCCGAGACGGCCTCCGGGTGCACGTAGTCGTACGGCAGCACCGCGTCGCTGCGGTCGAACCACCGACCGAGCGCCTCGCCCAGCGAGAGCCGGTCCTCGTCACCGGTCTCCCGCACCGTGGTGAACCGCAGCTGACCGCCGGTGTCGTAGTACGTCGGGTGCCCGTCGACCTGCACCAGGTGGGCCTGGTTCGCGTCACGCCCGAGGATGTCGAAGGTGGGGCCGGGGCTGAAGCTCGCGAAGGGCAGCGGCACCGCCAGCGCCACGGCACCGAGGACCAGCACGAGGGGCGCCGCGACGAACGCGGCGATCAGGCGCTGGTGCATGGCGCCTACCCTCTCACCCTGCGGCAAGGCCGGGTCAGGAGGCTCGGGTCTCCTTGACGACCACGCCCTCGACGTCCGGCGCGAGCTCGACGGCCTCGCCCTGGAGCAGCACCGGCCGTTGCCGTGAGGGGCGCAGCGCCACACCCGTGCTCCGGTCAGGGGTACGCCGCTCCAGCGCGTAGCCAGGGGTGCGCCCCGGCTCCTGCGACAGGGCCTCGCCCAGCAGCCGCGCGGCGGTCTCCCGGTCGACCTGGCCCCGCTCGTCGCGGCCGACCCAGCCGACGACCAGCATCGCCACGCCGGTCACCACCGCGGCAGGCACGAGCCAGAGCAGGATCTCCACGTCACCAACGGTAGGCGGGCGTGGGGCGGGATCCGGTCAGGGCGCGCCGACCCATTCGTCGGTGCCATCGGTGAAGCTCTGGTGCTTCCAGATCGGGACCGTCGCCTTGAGCGTGTCGATGAGTGCCTCGCTGGCGTCGAACGCGCTGCCCCGGTGGGCGGACGCGGTCGCGACGACCACGGCCGCGTCGCCGATGGCGAGGTCGCCGACCCGGTGCACGGCGGCGAGGGCGGTCACGTCATGCTCCTCGGCGACCTGGTCGCAGACCTGCTGCAGCTGCTCGAGCGCGGACGGGTGGGCCGAGTAGGACAGGCCCGTCACGCCCTGGCCGTGGTCGTGGTCGCGGACGCGGCCGACGAAGAGCACGACTCCCCCGGACGACGCCTCGTCGAGCGCGGCCAGCACCTCGTCGACCGACAACGGCTCGTCACGGATCGCAGCCAGGCGTACGGCGGGATGAGGCATGGCGCCACCCTATAGATTTGCGACATGAGCACGGGAGGACCGGGCGGCCCCGACGACGCCGACAACCCGTTCAAGGGCACGCCCTTCGAGCAGATCTTCGGCGCCCTCGGCGGCGCCTTCGGCGGACCGGGTGGTGGCGCCGACTTCTTCAGCCAGATCCAGGCGATGATGCAGCCCCACGAGGGGCCGCTGAACTGGGACCTGGCGATCGACCTGGCGCGCAAGACCGTCGCCGCGGAGCCGGACCCGACGCCGAGCAGCCGCGACGCGAGCCGGATCGCCGACAGCATCCAGCTGGCCGACCACTGGCTCGACACCGCGACCGCGTTCCCGTCGGGCGTCTCGACCACGGCGGCGTGGAGCCGCGCGGACTGGATCGTCGAGACCCGTCCGGTGTGGCAGGTGCTCGTCGAGCCGGTGGCCGAGAGGTCCGTGGGCGGAGTGGGTGGCGTCGTACCGGACGAGCTCAAGGTGGCCGCCGGACCGCTGCTCGGCATCCTCGGCCAGGCAGTGGGCGCGATGCTCGCCAACCAGGTCGGCCAGGGCCTCGGCGGCCTCGCGGGTGAGGTGCTCACCGCGAGCGACGTCGGCCTGCCGCTGGGAGCGCCCGGCAAGGCGGCGCTGGTGATGAGCAACGTGCGCTCCTTCGCCGAGGGCCTCGGGGTCGGCGAGGACGACGTCGTCCTCTACCTCGCGCTGCGCGAGGCCGCACACCAGCGCCTCTTCGCGCACGTCCCGTGGCTGCGCGAGCACCTGATCGGCGCCGTCACCGACTACGCGCGCGGCCTGGAGCTGAACGCCCGCGAGCTGCAGGACAAGATGCAGGAGCAGCTGCGCAACATCGACCCGAGCAACCTCGAGTCGATGCAGGAGCTGCTCGAGAACGGTCTCTTCGAGGCGCCCACCTCGCCGGCGCAGGCCGCTGCGCTGTCCCGGCTCGAGACCGCGCTCGCGCTCGTCGAGGGCTGGGTGGACGAGGTCGTCGGCCAGGCGGCAGCCGAGCGGATGCCCACCGCCGACAAGCTCCGCGAGGCGGTACGTCGCCGGCGCGCGGCCGGTGGTCCTGCCGAGCAGACCTTCGCGGCCCTGGTGGGGCTCGAGCTGCGGCCGCGCCGGCTGCGCGACGCCTCCACGCTCTGGGGAGGCCTGCGCGCCCGCTCCGGTGCCGAGGCCCGCGACGGCGTCTGGATGCACCCCGACCTGCTGCCGACCGCGGCCGACCTGGACGACCCGCTGTCGTTCCGCTCCGACGCGACCGCGCCCGAGGAGCTCAGCGAGGACGAGTTCGACGCCGAGCTGCGCCGGCTGCTCGACGGCCCCGACGCCGACGCGCCGGACTCGCCGGACTCCCCCGATTCACCCGACGCCGAGTGACGCTGCACGCCGACGCCCTGGCCACGCTGCGCGGGTGGACCGCGCCCACCGACGCCCAGGAGCAGCTGCGGCAGCGGTACGTCGCGCTGCTGGCGTCGACACCGGACGGCGTGTGGCGCTCGGCGTACCCGGGACACGTCACGGCCGGAACCCTCGTCATCGACGAGTCCGGTGAGCAGGTGCTGCTGAACCTGCACCGCAAGGCCGGGCGCTGGTTCCACTTCGGCGGCCACTGCGAGCCCGGCGACGCCACGCTGAGCGGGGTCGCGCTGCGCGAGGCGCATGAGGAGTCCGGTCTCACGGAGCTGCGCTTCCACCCCGAGCCGGTCCAGCTCGACGTGCATACGGTCGCGTTCTGCGGCGACCACGGGGACGTCGACCACCTCGACGTACGGTACGTCGCCGCCGCTCCCCCCGACGCCCGGCACGCCGTCAGCGACGAGTCGCTCGCGGTGCGCTGGTGGCCCGTCGGAGACCTGCCCGAGCTGGAGCCGGCCATGCACGAACTGATCGCGCGGGCCCGAGCGGTCCTCTGCTGAGCGGTCCGGAGGTGCAGGAATCCCCGGTCGACCGGTGATTCCTGCATCCCGTCAGCCCGGCGGCGGCTCCACCCGGGCCGCGTCCGACCACCCCATCAGGTAGCCCTTCGCGAGCTCGGTCTTCGGGTAGTGCCCTACCCACGCCCAGAACTTCTCGTCGTGCTGAGGCTCGAGCAGGTGGGCCAGCTCGTGCACCAGCACGTAGTCGACCACCCAGTCCGGCATCCGCTGGAGCCGCTCGGAGAGCCGGATCGTCCGGTCGCCGGGCGTGCACGAGCCCCACCGCGCACGCTGGTTGGACACCCAGGTGACCGACAGCGGCACGGCCAGCCCACCCAGGTAGGTGTCGCTCAGCTCGGTCGCCCGACGCATGAGCGCCGCGTCCGGTGCCCGCCGGCGCCGCGGAAGACGCTTCTGCTTCGGCTCCGGCGACATGGCCCGACCCTATGTCGTGATCAGGCCAGGCGTGACGCGGCCCACTCCAGCAGCCGGTCGCGCGGCCAGGTGTTGACGATCCGGTCCGCGTCGATGCCGGCGTCCTCGGCGCGTTCGCAGCCGAGCACCGGGAAGTCGAGCTGGCCCGGAGCGTGCGCGTCGGAGTCGATGGAGAACAGGCAGCCGATGTCGCGGGCCAGCTCCAGCAGCTTCGTGGGCGGGTCGCGCCGCTCCGGCCGGGAGTTGATCTCGACCGCGACCCCCTCCTCCGCACACGCCTCGAACACGGCCCGCGCGTCGAAGGTGGACTGCTTGCGCATCCCGCGGTTGCCGGTGACGAGGCGGCCCGTGCAGTGCCCGAGCACGTTGGTGAACGGGTTGCGGACGGCGGCCACCATCCGCCGGGTCATCGCCGGCGCGTCCATGGCGAGCTTGGAGTGCACGCTGGCGACCCGCACCTGCAGCTGGGCAAGCATCTCCTCGGACTGGTCCAGCGAGCCGTCGTCGAGGATGTCGACCTCGATCCCCTTGAGCAGCGTGAACCCATCGCCGAGGTGCGCGTTGACCGCGTCGATGACGGCGAGCTGCTTGGCCAGCCGCTCCGCCGAGAGCCCGTTGGCCACGCGCAGCCGCGGCGAGTGGTCGGTCAGCACCTGGTACTCGTGGCCGAGCTCGATCGCGGTCATCGCCATCTCCTCGATCGGCGACCCGCCGTCGGACCAGTCCGAGTGGGAGTGGAGGTCGCCGCGCAGGGCGGCCCGCAGCCCTGCTCCGCCGCCGTGGTCGGTCAGCGGTCCGCCGTACTCCGCCTCGGCCTCGGCCAGGCGCGCCGGCACCACCCCGGCCACCGCGTCGGCGATGACGGCCGCCGTGCTGGCACCGACCCCCGGGATCTTCGTCAGCGTGCCCGCCTCCGCGGCCGCCACCACGTCGGCGGCCGGCAGCGGCAGGATCGCCGCGGCGGCGCCGCGGAACGCCTTGACCTTGTAGCTGTCCGCGCGTCCCCGCTCGAGCAGGAACGCGATCCGCCGCAGCGCGGCGACGGGGGTGCCGTCGTACGGCTCCGGATCCGGCATGGCATGCCTCACAATTTCTCCTCCACAAGCGGTGGACAACGGTGGAGCCTGGGGATGGACGCGTTTGCGCAGGTCATCCCACCGTACGACGCTCCACTCACCCGTTGTTCACGGTGGTTCTCCACAGCTCCTCCACCCTCGTCCACAACGCCGTCCACCGCTATCCCCAGTTCTTCACAGCCTTGTCCCCAGCGCTGTCCACAGGCGACACGCGGCACACGTTGACCCTGCCGCGGCGCCCTCCTAGCGTCGTCACCAGATGAGGCCTCCGGGCCCGTCGGGGCGGGGTTCGCAAGGGGAAGGCGAACCACACCATCGGCGGACCGGGGGCCTTTTCATGTCCGTCAGTCATCTCCGTCAGCGCCCGCGGAAGTCCGGCGTACGCCGCTCCTGCGCCGCCCGGATCCCCTCCTGGAGGTCCGCGGTGGCCAGCGTCACCGGCTGCGCGATCGCCTCCCAGTCCAGGCACGCCTCCACGCTCGCGTGCCCACGGGCCAGCGCCGTCTTGGTCAGCCGGCTCGCGATCGGCGCCGTCCCCGCCACCTCGGCGGCGGTCGCCAGCACCTCGGCGAGGAACGTCTCGTCGTCGATCACCCGCGAGACCAGCCCGAGCCGCAGCGCCTCGTCGGCGTCCACCAGCCGACCGGTCAGGAACAGGTCACGGGCGGCCGCCGGACCCACCACGTCCGGCAGCAGGTAGGTGCCCGCCATCCCCGGGTGGATCCCCAGCTGGGTGAACGGGACGCCCATCCGGGCCCCGGCGGCGGCGTACCGGATGTCGCAGGCGAGGGCCATGCACAGCCCGGCCCCGATCGCGGCACCGTTGATCGCGGCGATGGTCGGCACCTCGAGCCGCCGGATCGAGAGCCACGCCCGGTAGAACGGCAGCATCTTCGAGCGCAGCCGGTCGACCGACGCGTCCGGCTCGGCGGCCAGCCAGGACAGGTCGCCACCGGAGCAGAACCCCTTGCCCTCCCCCGTCACCACGACCACGCGGACGCTCGGATCGGCCGCCAGGTGGTCCACCGCCGCCACCCAGGACGCGGTCATCTCGTCGCTCATCGCGTTGCGCCGCTCGGGCTGGTCGAGGACCAGCAGCGCCACCCCGGGAGCCGGCCGCTCCAGCCGGAGGTGGGTGAGCGTGGGCGCAGGCGTGGTCAGGCTGTCTCCAGACATGCGGGGGAGGCTACTGGGCCACGCGGACACCGTGCCGTAGGGTCGACCGAGGCCGGAGGCGACGCCCCCGGCTCCGGCGGGCTTCCCCATACCGAAATCCCCGCCGCGACGACCACACAAGAAGATGAGCAAGGAGGCCGTCATGGCGGAGACCTGGAGCGGCGAGTTCTACTGCGTGAAGTGCAAGGAGAAGCGCGAGGCGACCGGCGAGGTCAAGGTGAACGACAAGGGCACCCGCATGGCCAAGGCTGTCTGCCCCGTGTGCGGCACCAACCTGAACCGCATCCTCGGCAAGGCCTGAACGCCCCAGCCTGACGTCACGGGCGGCCCCACCTCCGGGTGGGCGCCGCCCGTCGCCGTCTCCGGAGCCGACCGGACCTGTGGAGAGCCGGATGCCGGTACGTCGCCACAGTGCGACCCTGCTGCCATGGCACTCACTCTCGGGCAGCTGCCGACGTTGCGGGCGGGCCGCCCGATCCTGCGTCGTGACGACCACACCCTCCAGATCGGGATCGGCGCCCACCCGGTGCTGCTGCGCGACGAGCCGGCGGTCGGGGCCCTCCTCCAGCACCTCGACCCGATCACCACGCCCACCCAGCGGGTCGACCTCGACCACCCGGCCGTCCGCGACGCGCTCGCCCGTCTCGCGGCCGCCGGCCACCTGACCGGCGCCGAGCCCGAGCGGCCGCTGCCGGCGCTCGGCCTGCACGTGCTCGACCCCGCCCTCGACGACCGGGTCGCTCCCCTGCTCGAGGTCGCCGGGCTCCGACGCGACGACGCCGACGCGGAGGCCTGGCTCGTCGCCGCTCCGGGCCCGGTCCCCCGCGACGTCGCCGACGGCCTGCTCCGTTCCGGGACGCCCCACCTGCTGGTCAGCCTGCTCGAGGGAGCGTGGCGGATCGGCCCGTTCGTCGTACCGGGTGCGACCGCCTGCCTGTGCTGCGTCGACGCGCACGAGTCGGAGGCGGACCCGCGGCGGGCGCTGCTGCTCACCCAGGCCGCACGTGCGGCTCAGCGCCACCCCGAGCAGCCCGACCCGCTGCTGGAGCTGGGCGCCCTGTCCTGGGCGCTGCGCGACCTGCGCACCTACCTGACCGGCGGCGAACCCGGCACCTGGTCGGCGACCGTGGACCTCCCGGCACCCGACGAGCCGTACGGCGCCCCGCGGATCACCCGCTGGCTGCGCCACCCCGAGTGCGGCTGCGCGTGGGACCAACTGCCGTTCGACTGAACGGCGAGGGTCACCACCACTCGCTGTCGAGCTTCGCCTCCATCGAGCGCAGGTGGTTGCGCGAGCACACCTCACAGAAGGTACGCCGGCGGCCGTTCTCCACCGCCACGCTCCAGGTCAGGGGCGGCTGGTCGCCGGCCTCCTGACGTCCGCAGAAGTCGCAGTGCACCACGGGTCCCAACCTACGCACCGACAGCCCCGCGTGCGCGAAAAACGCCGAGACCCGCCGGGATTCCGGCGGGTCTCGGGGTTCGGCCCGATCACAGGCTGCGGGCAAGGGCGACGCGGGCTCGCGCGGCCGCACGCTGGGCGCGCTGGCTCAACCGAGCCTCACGGGCCAGCTTGGCCTGACGAGCGTGTGCCGCCCGGGCTGCATGCGCGGCGATCTCCGCGCGGACCAGCTCCTCGCTGAGGTAGCTCATGGTGGTGCTCCTTCGAATGGTGTGTTCAGTGATGTCGTTGTGTCATGCGGCCGCGTCCTTGCGCGGCCGTCCCCGCGGCCGCTTGCGCGGGATCACCGCTCCGGACAGGAACAGCTCGCCGCCCCAGACTCCCCACGGCTCGCTCCGCTCGAGCGCGCCCGCCAGGCAGTTCTGTCGGACGGGGCAGTCGCCGCAGAGCTCCTTGGCGAACTCCAGGTCGGAGGGCGCCTCGGCGAACCAGAGCTCCGCGTCGTTGAGGCGGCACGGCAGCAGCTCGTCCAACGTGGGCTCGAGAACGTCGATGGTCATGTGTGTCACCTCCTGTCTGGACCTGTCGCTTCGGGCATGTGCATCGGTGCTGTCAGTGGTCGGTTTCCGGGGCCGGAGAAAGACAAAGGCCGCGGATCCCGGTGTCGGGTTCCGCGGCCTGGAGGCTGCCTCTGGGTCTGGCTACAGAGGTGGGCTCCAGGCGAGTGAACCCTGGGTGTGGGCCGGCGCGAAACCAGTGCGCTTCATCCCACGGGTGGCGTCGTCCCAACGGTTGGCCGTCACGGCACCCGTCAGCTCACGCGCGGCAGCGCCCCGGACCTCGAGGGTCGCGACGGCGGAGATGGCGCACGGGACGACGGCGATGCCATCGGCGTGAACGCTGGTGTTGATCGTGGTCTCCATCGGGGCCACCTCCTTCCGGTACTGCTTCGGGCGCGAGCATTGCCAGTGCTCTGATGCGCGGCGATCAGGTCGTGAAGTAAAGGTAATGAGGGTTTGTTGCGGCGCGCAAATCATTTAACGCCCGAATTTCAACTATTTTCTGCCACCGTCGAAAGGACGGCTTCTCCGTACTGCTCGAGCTTGGCCGGACCCACCCCGCTGATCTTTCCCAGCGCGCGCAGGTCGGTCGGCTTGAACTCCGCGATCAGCTCCAAGGTCGCGTCGGTGAAGACGACGTACGCCGGCTTCTCCTGCTCGGTCGCCTCCGCCCGTCGCCAGGTCTTCAGCCGCTCCAGCAGGTCCTCGTCGAAGCGCACCGGGTGGTGGGCGCACCGCCCGCGCTTCTTCTCCGCCGGCGTGCCGAGCGGCTGGCTGCACTCGCGGCAGCGGGCCACCTTGCTCCGGCTGCGCGTGGCCTGCGCCTGCTCGGACGCGGGCAGCAGCCCGAGCAGGAACGGCGAAGGACGCCGACGCGGAGCCTGGCCCGGGTTGCGAGCGGCGGCCCACGACACCCACAGCTCCTTGCGGGCCCGGGTCACGCCGACGTAGAGCAGCCGGCGCTCCTCCTCGACCGCGTCGCGCCGGCCGGCGTCGGCGGCCTGTTGCGCGTAGGTGATCGGGACCGTGCCGTCCTGGACGCCGCAGCAGAACACGGCGTCCCACTCCAGGCCCTTGGCGGCGTGGAAGGTCGCCAGGGTGACGCCGTCGGCGGCCGGGGCGTGCTGCTCGGTAGCGCGACGGTCCAGGTCGGCGACGAACCCGCTCAGGGTCGAGGCCGCCCCCTCCTCCGTCGCGTGCTCCTCGGCCTGGTCGACGAGTGCCTGCAGCGACTCCCACCGGTCGCGGACCTGACCGCGGTTGGCGGGCGGCTCGGCCGCCCAGCCCATCCCGCCGAGCACGGCCTTGACCGCATCGGTCCAGTGACCGGCCGGCTCCTCGGAGCGCGCGGCACCCCGCAGCCGGGTGACGGCCTCGCGGACCTCGGGCCGGTCGAAGAAGCGGGCTGCGCCGCGGACCAGGTAGGGCACACCGCGGTCGACGAGGGCGTCCTCGAAGGACTCCGATTGGGCGTTGATGCGGAAAAGGATCGCCATCTCGCCGTAGGGAACACCGGCCCGGTGCAGCTGCACGATCCGCTCCGCGACGGCGCTGGCCTCGGCGACCTCGTCGGGCTGCCCGGCGTACCGCACCGTCGGGCCCGCGGGCTGCTGCGCGCGCAGCTCGACGCCGGCGCTCGGGGTGCCGGCGAGGAGCCCGTTGGCCGCCGCGACCACCTGCGGGGTCGAGCGGTAGTTGCGCACCAGCTCGATCGAGGTGGCGCCCGGGTAGGTCTTCGCGAAGTCGCGGAGGTACGTCGCGTCCGCTCCAGCGAAGGAGTAGATGGTCTGGGCGGGGTCGCCGACCACGCAGAGCTCGTCGCGGCCGCCGAGCCACTGCTGCAGCAGCGCCCACTGGACGGGCGAGACGTCCTGGAACTCGTCGACGACGAACCACTTGTACTGCCGGCGCACCTGGGCGGCGACCCGCTCGTCGGAGTCGAGCATCGCCACCGTGTAGAGGAGCACGTCCTCCATGTCCATGCGGCCCTGGTCCCGCTTGACCTCCTCGTACGCCGCGAGGACGCGGGCCACCGTCTCGGGCGGCTGGTTGGCGACCGAGCGCCCGTGGGCGGCCGCCATCTCGACGTACCTCTCCTCGGTGACGTTGCTGACCTTGGCCCACTCGATCTCGGAGGCGAGGTCGCGCAGCAGCGCCTGGTCGGAGGAGATGCGCAGGTTGCGGCAGGCGCCGGCCACGAGCGCGAGCTTGGACTCGATCAGCTGCGGCAGCTCGTGGCTGCCGGTCACGTGCGGCCAGAAGTAGCGCAGCTGGCGCAGCGCCGCGCTGTGGAAGGTCCGCGCCTGGACGCCCGGGGCGCCGAGCTGGCGCAACCGCTGGCGCAGCTCCCCGGCGGCACGCGTGGTGAAGGTCAGCGCGAGCACCTCGGCGGGCGCGTAGACGCCCGAGGAGACGCCGTGGGCGATCCGGTGGGTGATCGCGCGGGTCTTGCCCGTGCCCGCTCCGGCGAGCACCCGCACGGGCCCGCGCAGGGCCTCGGCGACGGCCCGCTGCTCGGGGTCGAGCGCGGCCAGCAGGGAGTCCGAGGCGTTCACGACGTACGACCCTAGACGGGGCCGACGACACTTCCGGCGTCAGCCACCGAGCGCTGTGGACAAGCTCTCACCGGGCGCCGCCGGGAACACCAGCCGCGACCCCGAAGCGCCTCCGATCGTCACGGTGTTCAGCGAGGGCAGCGCGGGCATCGACAGGGCGGACTGGCCGACCAGGGAGAGCTGGATCCGGTGCCCCACCTCGAACCGGTTGGCGATCGGCCAGAGCTCGACGTGGTACATCCGGGACAGCAGCGGCAGCGCCGGCGAGAGGGTCGCGTAGTCGCCGTACGGCTGCACGAGCCGGCCCTCGGAGTAGAGGGACTTCGAGGCCACCACGCCCGGGAACGAGGTGTTGAGCCGGCCCACCGCCATCGGGTGCGCGTGCCCGTCCGGTGACACGTCGGAGACCACCGCCCAGATGTTCGTCGACCCGAGCAGGCTGGAGAGCCGGATGTCGAGGTCGGCGGGACCGGCGGCGGTGATCGGTGACCTCAGCGGGGCACTCGTCCAGGTCAACCCGGTCAGGTTCGAGACGTCCATGTCGCTCAGTGCCGGGACGTACGTCGCCAGCTCGTTGAACCAGCCGCCGTCGCCACCCGCCACCGTGGCGATCGTGTTCGGGTCGGTCGCGGTCGGAGCTGAGGTGAACGCCGGGTAGCTCTGGCTGCGCACGGTCGCGTCGGGCGTCAGCGCCAGGCTGCCCCGGTTGAGCGAGGTGGTGCCCGGGGCGGTCGCGGCGGAGAGCGACAACGGGGTCCAGGTGGTGCCTGGTGCCGGGTAGTCGCTCGCGTCGTACCGGACGTACCTGCCGGCCAGCATGTCCTCGCGGTCGCCGTCGGCGAGCAGCATCTGCACCGCTGGCTCGCGGTCGACGCCGTTGTCGACGCCCCGCACGTAGTGGTCGAGCCAGCGGGCGATCTCCCCGACACCGTTGTCGGTGCCGGTAGGTGCGCCGTCGTGGCCGCCCACGACGAGCAGGTGCGTGGGCACGCCCTCCTTCCGCAGCTCCTCGAAGCCCTGGTAGTCGCCCCGCGGCTCGACGTCGAAGGCGCCGTCCACGAACAGCGTGGGGATCGTGTTGGCGTCGCCGCGGAAGCCCCGCTGGCTCCAGAAGGCGTCGAGCGTCGGGTGCAGCAGGCCGGCGTCGAGGCCCGCCGTGGTCAGGCCGAGGATCGTCTCCAGACTCGAGAGCGGGTTGCGCTGCAGCCGCTCCGGACCCTCCTGCAGGGCCGGGGCGCCGATCAGGCCGAGCACGCCGAGCCCGGGCACGGTGTTGGGGATGCCGCCGGGCACCAGCAGGTCGCGGTAGAGCTCGAAGGTGCCCGAGCGCAGCACGGCGGCCTTGACGCACGGCAGGCGCAGGTGCAGCGAGTTGAAGACCATGATCGCGCTCGCCGAGAAACCCGCGACCGCCAGCGACCCGTTGCTCCAGTCCTGGGTGCAGGCCCACGACAGCACGTCCTGGACGTCCTGCTGCGACTGCGGCCCGAGCGCGTCGAACTGCCCGTCGCTGTCACCGGTCCCCCGGATCTCGACCAGCAGGTAGTTGTAGTCCGGGCCGACGGCGTACGACGCCCCACCGGCGCCGTACGGCGTGAACTCGACGACCGTCGGCCGCGGGACCAGCGGCGCTGCGCCGGTGAGCACCGCCTTGATCGACGTCCCGTCCGGGGCGGTCCACCGCACCGCCTCGGTGGTGGTCGCGGTCGCCCCGTGCGCCGGCTGCGCCACGAGCGCCACCAGGCCCAGGCACAGCGCCACCAGCGAGGCGAGCGCACGACCGCGACGAGTGGATCGCATTCGAGACACCAATCAGTGGAGGTTCGAGTCGTTCAACGACGATGGCGACGCTACGTCACCTCGTGGCCCGCCGATGCCAAGATGGCGACGTGATGCTCCTCGGGCTCGGCGGCGCGCTCGCGGCCGCGCTGCTGTACGGCGCCGGCACGGTGCTGCAGGCGCGCGGGGTCACCGGCCGCCCGATCGTGTACGCCGCCGGGCTGACCGGCGACCTGCTCGGGTTCCTCGCCTCGCTGCTGGCCGTGCGCCACCTGCCGCTCGTCGTCGTGCAGTCCGCTGTCGCCTCCAGCGTCGCCGTCACGGCGCTGCTCGCCGTGTGGTGGCTCGGCGCCCGGCTGGGCCGCCGTGAGGTCGCGGGCATCGCGGCCGTCGCCGTCGGCCTGGTCGCCCTCGCCGCGGCTGCGCGCGAGGGCGCGGCGCGGCCGATCGGCCACCGGGGCGAGCTGTGGCTGTGCGCGTGCGTGGCGCCGATCCTGGTGGCCGGCGCGGCGGCGTACCTCTCCCGCCGCTCGTGGAGCGGTCCCGTGCTCGCGGCGGTGGCCGGGCTGGGGTTCAGCGGCACGGCGATCGCCGCCCGCGTGCTTCCCCTCCGCACGCCCTGGTGGCGCACCGCCACCGAGCCCGCGCTGTGGGCACTGGCGGCGTACGGGCTGATCGCGCTCGTCGCCTTCGGCTACGCCCTCACCCGCGCCAAGGTGACCGCGGTGGCGGCGCTGACCTTCGTCGTGGAGACCGTCGTGCCTGCCGGTGTCGGTGCGGTCTGGCTGCACGACCGGTTGCGACCCGGCACCACGCCGCTCGCGGTCGTCGGTCTGGTCCTGACGCTCGCCGGCTGCTGGGTGCTCGCCCGCTTCGCCGCCCCGGAGATCCCTGGTGGCCCGGAGACGCCCGACTGAGCCGGAATGCACGGGAGGCCGGCCGGGTTGTCCTCTGCGGAGCGGTCACGACACCCGCTCAGCCGTCATGCGTTCGCGCAGCTCAGAGAGGTCCCCATGTCCGACACCCAGTTCACGATGTACAGCACCCCCTGGTGCGGCTACTGCCACCGGCTGAAGTCGCAGCTGGACCGCGAGGGCATCGCGTACGAGGTCGTCGACATCGAGCAGCACCCCGACGCGGCCGCCATCGTGGAGAAGGTCAACAACGGCAACCAGACCGTGCCGACCCTCGTCTACAGCGACGGCACCGCGCAGACGAACCCCTCCCTCAAGCAGGTGCAGGCGAAGATCGCCAGCCTCGCCTGAGCCGTTCCGGAGGCGGTCGGGGCTAGCCTCGACGGCGTGCAGGTCCTGGGCGCTGTCGACGAGGCGAAGGTGCGCGACCTGTGCGCGCGGCACGAGTTCTTCTGGCTCGACCTGGTCGCGCCCACCGATGACGAGGTACGCCGGCTCGGCGACCTGATCGGCCTGCACCCGCTCGCCGTCCAGGACACCCTGGCGTTCGGTCAGCGCCCGAAGCTGGACGTCTACGAGAACCAGGCGCTGCTGGTCCTCGAGGGCGGTGTGGCGGCGGACCCCGAGGAGGACAACCCGCACCCGCTGGAGGAGATCCACTGCTACGTCAGCGGGGACTTCGTGGTGACGGTGCGGCGCAACGAGTTCGGGGACCTGGACCGGCTCAAGCAGCAGCTGGCCGCGACCACCACCACCCGGTCCGAGCAGTACTACGTCTACCGGATCGTCGACACCGTCGTGGACAGCTTCTTCCCGGTGCTGTCCGGCCTCGACGACGAGATCAACGACCTCGAGGACGCGATCATCGAGCGGCCCAGCAAGTCCGAGCTGGTCAAGATCTTCAAGCTCAAGCGGCTGCTGCTCAAGCTGCGCAAGGCGGTCACGCCGATGCGGGACCTGTTCGCACGGGAGATCGAGACGATCGCCGAGCTCGCCGGGCTGGACCGCGACAGCCACGACTACTTCCGCGACGTCTACGACCACCTGCTGCGGATCAGCGACCTGCTCGACTCCTACCACGACCTCGTGAGCGGCTGCACCGATCTCTACCTGTCCAACGTCGCGAACCGACAGGGCGAGATCGGCAAGCAGCTCACCATCGTCGCCAGCATCTTCCTGCCGTTGAGCTTCCTCACCGGCTTCTTCGGGATGAACTTCGACTGGTTCACCGGTCACGTGCTGCACGGCCTCGCGACGTTCCTCGTGCTCGGGCTCGGGTCGATGCTCTTCTCCGCGGGGGCGATGCGGCTGTGGTTCCAGCACAAGGGCTGGATCGGCGACGACTGAGTCCGGTCAGCGTCCGACCAGCCGGGCGGCGGAGTCCACCGAGCGCGGGGTGCACCCGCTGCGGCGTGCCGTCACCCGGACCTTGATCCGCTTGCCGACGTCGGCGCGGCCCACGGCGTACGTCGCTCCGGTGCGGCCCGCGACGAGCACGCCGTTGCGGTACCAGCGATAGGAGTACGACGCCGGCGTCGGCGACCAGCCGCCCGTGCTCGCGCGCAGGGTCCGGCCGGGACGCGCGATCCCGCTCACGACCGGCGCCTTCGTCAGCGTGAAGCTCTGCGCGACCGGCGGCGCCTGGAGCGCGGCCGGCGACCAGTCTGGCTCGGTGCCACCGGCCACGATCTTCGTCAGCGTGGTGCTCGCGTCGCAGCTGCCGAGGCCGTGCACGACCCACAGGTCGCCGCTCTCGCTGTACGCCGCCGAGTCGCTGTCCGGGCCGAACGCCGCGTCCTTGGCGACCGGGCTGCCCTTGTCGGAGCTGAGGCCGCAGAGGAACCGGCTCGGCTTCCGGGGCGAGGCACCGGCGGGGTCGCCGTCGGCCGCGACCACCACGAAGCCCGCGTCGGTGCCGAACATGACCCGCTGGTGGTCCGGCGACACCTCCGGCTCGTTGAGCGGGATGAAGTCGGTGAAGACGTCCTTGGACCAGAACCACGGCTGGGCGTCGTGGCCGAGGTCGGCCAGCTGCACGTCGCCGTTCACGTCGAGCGCGACCCGGCTGTTGCTGACCCAGCTCGGGGAGAAGCCCAGCACGATGCCGTACTTGTCCGGACCGGTCCGCTGGGTCGCGTCGGTGAAGCTGGTCTCCGCCTCGGTGACGAAGTAGTTGTAGTCGTCGGTGCTGCTGCCGTAGTGCTCCAGCCGCAGCTGGCTGTAGGCGATCTTGGTGCCGTCCGGCGAGATCTCGGCGCCCTGGATCGGGCCGATCGTGACCGTGGCGTAGTCCGGGACGAACAGGTCCTCCGGCGTGATCCGGTTGAGCACCGTGCCGTCCTGGCGGAGCCGGACGATCGTCGCGCCCTTCATCGCCGCGATGACGCCGTTGGTGGAGATCGAGGGGTGGTCGTACGGCGCGCCGGCGGTGCCGTCGGTCGTCAGCGCGCGGGCGCCGGAGCCGTCGGGCCGGGAGACCCAGACGTCGTAGGCCTTGATGAACACGATCGTGCCGGTGGCGGCCGTCGTGGTCCGGGTGACGACGGGGCGGCCGGTGCCGGACGGGGCGGCGTGTGCGGGGCCGCAGACGCCGAGGACGGAGGAGGCTGCCAGTACGGCCAGGGACAGGGAGGGGATGGGCTTCAGGGGCATGCCCCGAGGTTCGGGGGCCGCGAGTCCCGGGGCCCAGTGACGGGCGTCCCGGATCAGTCCCGTCTCACCAGGAGCCCGGGAGGTTCCCGCCGTACCAGTGGTCCACGAGGGAGCGGCTGATCGAGACGCCGCCGGGCAGCACCAGCTCGCCCGACTCGGCGCCCGCCCGCATCTCCTCGCGGGTGACCCAGATGGCCTCCTCGACGTCGTGGTCCTCGAGCACCAGGTCGGTGGTGGCGGCGCGGCCGTAGAAGCCGAGCATCAGGCTGGACGGCAGCGGCCAGGGCTGGTTGCCGAAGTAGGTCACCTCGTCGACGACCACGCCGGTCTCCTCGAGCACCTCGCGGCGTACCGAGTCCTCGAGGGTCTCCCCCGGCTCGCAGAAGCCGGCCAACGTCGAGAACCTGCCCTGCGGCCAGGCCTTGTTGCGGCCGAGGAGCGCCCGCTCCTCGCGCGAGCCCGGCTCACCGGCGGTGATCAGCATGATCACGGCCGGGTCGGTGCGCGGGAACTGAGGCTTGCCGCAGGAGGTGCAGACCATCTCGTGCCCGGCCGCCCGCGAGGTCAGCGCACCGCCGCAGTGCGGGCAGAAGCGCATCGCCCAGTGCCACTCCGCCAGCCCGAGCGCGTGGAAGACCAGCGGCGCCTCGGCGACACCGTCCCCCGCGAGGACGGGCAGCAGACCACGCAGCGGCACCCACGCCTCCGGCTCGGCCTTCGCCGCCTCGGGCCCGGTGATCACGGCCCACGACGTCACCCCGTCGCGCTCCCCCAGCAGCAGCCGTACGCCGTCCGGCGCCTCAGCGCTCGGCACCCACGCCAGCGCCCGGTCGACCGGGCGCACGCGGGTCCCGGAGACGACCAGCACACGGCTGCTCGGCTCCTTCCACCGGGCGTCCAGCCACGCCTCGTCGGTGCGGTGCAGGCCGAGCCGCTCGTGCGGGTTCCGGGTCAGCGAGAGGTGGGGGTGGCTCACGGGTTCCAGCCTAGGAGCAGCTGCGCGATGATCAGGCATGGACGCCGAGACCCTGCGTGCACGCCAGGCTCCGCTCAAGGAGCGCTACCGCGACGACCCGGCGAGCGCCCTGGTCACCTCCGGCGCCACCGGCGACTTCCTCGACCCCGGCATCACCGCGACGATCGAGGGCTGGGCGGGCCCGATCCGGGCCGGGCAGCACCCCGCGACCGGTGGCGACGGCCTCGACGCCTGCTCGGCGGACCTGCTGATGGAGGCGCTGCTGGCCTGCGCCGGCGTCACCTTCCGCGCGGTCACGACGGCGATGGGCGTGAAGGTCGAGAACGTCGCGCTGGAGGCGAGCTGCACCTGGGACGCCCGCGGCACGCTCGGCCTCGAGCGCGACGTGGCCGTGGGCGTCAGCAACGTGGTCGTGACGATCACCGTCGACAGCGACGCCGACGACGCGCGCCTGGACCGGATCGCCAGCTCGACCGAGCGCTACTGCGTGGTCGGGCAGAGCCTCGCCACGCGGCCGCGGATCATCGTGGTGCGACGGGGCTGAGGATCTCTTCGAGGTCGGCGCGGTCGGCCAGCTCGTCCGGTACGACGAGGCGACCGGTCCGCACGTAGTAGAACCCGGCCCGCACCCGCTCGACCGGTACGCCGTGCAGCTCGGCCCAGGCCAGCCGGTAGACCGCGAGCTGCAGCGGGTCGGCCGCCGCGCGCGCGTTGGTCTTCCAGTCGACGAGCAGGTAGCCCGATGGGTCGGCCGGATCGGCGTACACGGCGTCGATGCGGCCGCGCACCACGTGGCCTCCGAGCACCAGCGCGAACGGCGCCTCCACCGCGATCGGCACCCGGTCGGCGAACTCGCCCTGCTCGAAGCGCGCGATCAGCTGGTCGAGCTCGGCCTCGTCGGCGCGCGACACCTCGCTGTCGCCGCGCCCGCTGAGCCGGTCGACGTCGAGCAGGCTCTGCTGGCCGAATCGCGCCTCGACCCAGGCGTGGAAGCGCGACCCGAACCGGGCGGCGGGCGAGGGCTTGCGCGGCATCGGCCGGGCCAGCTCGCGGCCGAACGCCTCGGGGTCCTCGCGCAGCTTGAGCAACGCGGTCGCCGACAACGCCGAGGGCAGCGCGACCTCGTCGTCGCCTCCCACCCGGGCCGCCTCGGTGAGCAGCCGCTCGATCTCGGCGTCCCAGGTGGCCACCAGCTCGGAGTGCTCGCCCAGGTCGCCATCGGGAGCCTCCACGTCGACCTCGCGCACCCGCTCGGCGGCGTCGAGCCGCCGCAGCGCCTCGGCCGACCGCTCCGTGACCGGCCAGAGCACCGTCTCGCGCCGGCCGACCGTCGGGTTGGGCGCGTCCTTCTCGGGCCGCTCGAGCCACGAGTCAGGCTCGCCGCCCCACGCTGCCATCGCGTCGCGCACCTGCTCCTGGAAGGGCGAGGGACCGACCGGCGTCGCGCGCGTCTCGTTCCAGAGGTACGACGACACCCACAGCACGTGCCGGGCGCGGGTCAGCGCGACGTACGCCAGCCGCAGCTCCTCCTCGTGCTGGTGCACCCGTGCCTGCTCGAAGAACGCACCGAGTCCCTTCGCGTCGACCGGCTGCCAGACCGGGAGGTCAGCCCAGTCGCCACGGAGCGGGATCGGCAGCACGGCCTGCCCGACCGGCCACTGGGTGCGCAGCGTCTTGTGCGGGAACTTCTCCACGCACCAGCCGGGCAGGAAGACCACGTCGTACTCCAGGCCCTTGGCGCGATGGACCGTGAGCAGCTTGACGGAGTCGCTCTCCGACGGCGTCGCGATGTCGAGGCCCTCACCGAGCTCGTCCTCGGCCTCCAACCAGGCGAGCAGCGCCGGCAGGCTCTGGGCGCCGTCGATCGAGGTGAAGTCGGCGACGGCGCGCACGAAGTGGTCGAGGTTGTCGCGGCGCGCGGCCGCCGCCGGGCTGACCGAGGACGCCAGCTCGACGTCGATGCCGGTCGCGTCGATGACCCGGCGGACGAGGTCGAGCAGGGGCTCGCCGACGTGGACCCGCAACCGACGCAGCTCGGCGTTGAGCAGCGCGAACCGCTCGCGGGCCGCCTCTGAGTAGGGGAAGTCCTCGGGCTCGCCGGGATCGGCCAACGCATCGGAGAGCGCGGGTAGGTCGACCGGGTCCGAGCCCTCGACCGCACCGGCGAGCGCCTCCGTCACGGTCTGCTCGCCCTCGACGCGGCCGCCGTCGGGCCGGCCGGCCAGCGCGCGCGCCCGCCGACCGAGCAGCGACAGGTCGCGCGGCCCGATCGCCCAGCGCGGGCCGGTCAGCAGCTGCAGCACGTCCGGGTTGGCCGTCGGGTCCGCGAGCACGTTCAGCGTGGCCACGACCTCGGCGACCTCGGGCAGCCGCAGCAGGCCGCCGAGCCCGACGATCTCGACCGGGATGTCGGCGCGCGAGAGCGTGTCGAAGACGTCAGCGGCGTTGGCGTTGTCGCGGGTGAGCACACCGATCTCACCCCAGCTAGTGCCGGCGTCGTGCGCCTCGCGCACCGAGCGGGCCAGCCAGGCCAGCTCCTCGGCGTACGTCTCGTGGACCAGGGTGCGGACCTCGCCGTCCTCGGCATCGGGCTTGGGCTGGAGCGGCTCCACCATCGGGAAGCGCCGGTAGAGCGGAGCGGCCAGGACGTTGGCCACCTCGAGGATGCGCCGGTCCGACCGGCGGTTGACCACCAGCGGGAAGGTGGTCGCCGGCGACCCGTCAGACCTCGGGAACTGCCTCGGGAAGCCCACGATGTTCGACACCGACGCGCCTCGCCAGCCGTAGATCGCCTGGTTCGGGTCGCCCACCGCCGTCACCGCGTGCCCGCCACCGAAGAGCCCGGCCAGCAGCTGGGCCTGGGCCACCGAGGTGTCCTGGTACTCGTCGAGCAGCACCAGCTTGAACTTCGCCCGCTCCCCGGCACCGACCGACGGATGCTCGGCCACGAGCCGCGCCGTCAGCGCGACCTGGTCGGAGAAGTCCATCAGGCCCAGCGCCTCCTTGAGCCGCCGGTAGTCGTCCACCAGACCGAGCAGCTCGGCCCGCCGGTCGAGGGCCGTCAGCACCCGGCCGAGGTCGCCCTTCGGCCCGGCCTCGAGCGCCGCGTCGACCGCGGGCCGCAGCTTCGCGTCGAACGCCCGCACCGCGTCGGTCGTCTGCAGGTGCTCGCTGATCGCGGACTCCAGCGCCAGCAGGTTGTCCACCACCGTCGGCGGGTGGTCGCTGAGCGACTCGACGCGGCCGCGGTGCCGGGCGACCGCTCGGGCCGCGAGCTGGTAGCGCGACGCGTCCGCCATCACCCGGACATCGGGCTCGTGCCCGATCCGCAGCCCCTGCTCGGTGAGCAGGTTCGCGGCGTACGCGTTGTAGGTCGAGATCGTCGGCTCCGGAACGTCCGGCTCGGGCGGAAGGAACTTGCGGATCCGCTCGCGCAGCTCGGAGGTGGCCTTGGTGGTGAAGGTCAGGCCGAGGACCTGGTCGGGCGTGACCAGCCCGTTGCCGACGCAGTAGACGACGCGCGCAGCCATCAGCTCGGTCTTGCCCGAGCCCGCACCCGCGATGACCACAGCCGGCTCGAGCGGCGCCGAGATCGCCGCCCACTGCGCATCGCTCGCCCGGTACGGCGTCCCCATCACCTCGGCCAGGTCGGCCGGGGACGCGATCTTCAGGCTCATCAGATGACTCCGTCCGAGTTCCAGGCCGGGCACTGCACCCGGAACCCGCAGAACTTGCAGTTGCTCGTGTCGTACTTCGTCGGGAAGACCTCGAGCTGGAGCAGCTCCGCGGCCTCCCGCATCCGCCGCTCGATCGGTCGCTCCTCGCCGCCCTCGGCCGCCTCGAGCGGTGCCTGACGCTGCACCTTGAGCCTCCCGTACGCCGATCGCCGCAGCTGCCACAGCTCCGCACCCCCGGCACCACCGGCGGCGCCCTCCGGCAGCAGCGCGTCGAAGGCGCCCTGCTCCGCGGCGAGCTGGTAGAGCCCGAGCTGCGGGTCCTCCGGCAGGTTCTTGTCCGGCGGCGGGTTCTTCGAGGTCTTCAGGTCGACCACGACGATCCGGCCGTCCTCGTCGATCTCGAGCCGGTCGGCGAAGCCGTTGAGCACCACCCGGGTGCCGTCGGGCAGGGTCACCGGCGTCGAGAAGGACTGCTCGAACGCCACCGGCGTCCGCGTCGACTGCTCGTGCCACGCCACGAACCGGTCGAGCGCCGCGCGGGCCTCCTCGCGCTCCTTGGCACCCGACCAGGGCGTGCGGAACGGCAGCTGCTCCCACACCTCGTCCACGCGCTCCATGAGCAGGTCGACGAGGGCGTCCCGCGACTCGGCGGTGATCTCGCCACGACCGACCCGCTCGGCCAGCGCGTGGATGACGTTGCCGAACGCCTGGGCCTGGTTGCTCGGCTGCCCGCCGCCGGCCTCCCGCTCGAGGAACCACGCGGTCGGGCACCGCTCGATCGCGGTGAGCATGCTCGCGCTGACCCGCAGCGGCTCGGCGGGGTCGCGCAGCGCGCGCTCGGAGCGGGACGCGGCGCGGGTGCCCCACCAGCTCGCCGGGTCGGCTGCGGGCACGGGCAGCCGCGCCAGCCGGCGTGCCGCGGCGTCCCGCAGCGCCTCGGGCTGCGACTCGTCCGCGACGGTACGCCGCAGCTCGGCGACCAGACCGTCCAACGACATCGGCCGCGGCGGCCGACCGACCCGGTGGATCAGCTTCGGGTCGGTAGACAGGCCGAGCTCGCCGAGGAAGCGGCTCGCGTCCTCGCCGTCGTCCTCGGCGCTCGCGACCGCCGTCACCACGAGCCGCTCCCGCGCGCGGGTGCACGCGACGTAGAACAGCCGCCGCTCCTCCGCGAGCAGCTCGCGCACCGTCGCGCGAGGCACGATGCCGTCGCTGCCGATCTCGTCGACGCCGAGCAGACCCGACCGCAGCCGCAGGTCCGGCCACGCGCCCTCCTGCACGTGCGCGACGACGACCAGGCGCCATTCGAGCCCCTTGGACCGGTGCGCGGTCATCAGGCGCACGGCGTCGCCGTGGGCGCCGCGCTGCGAGAGCGAGTCGCCCGGGATCTCCTGGGCACGCAGGGTCTCCAGGAACGCCACCACACCGGTGCGGTCGACCCGCTCCTCGACGCGGGCGGCGTAGTCGAACAGCGCGCAGATGGCATCCAGGTCGCGGTGCGCGAGCCGCGAGCCGGACTCGGCCGACCTCCGCAGCCGGTGCGGCCAGGTGGTGCCGTCCCAGAGCTCCCAGAGGACCTCCTCGACGGTGCCGCCCTCGTCGAGCACCGCACGCCCGCGGTCGAGCAGCGCCACGAACTCCTTGACCCGCACCACCCCGTCCAGGTCGATGCCGTCGAGCAGCGACGGGTCGGCGAGCAGAGCGGCAACGGCCTCGGGCGAGGACATCGGCGCCTCCCCGTTCTCCCGCGCCCGTTGGCGCAGCGCCCGCGCGACCACCCGCAGGTCCGTCGGATCCAGGCCGGCCAACGGCGAGAGCAGCAGCGCCTGCGCCCGCTCCGGGTCGAGCCAGGCCGGGTCGCCGATCAGGTTGAGCGCGTCGAGCAGCGGCTGGACGGCCGGCTCGCGCTGCAGCGGCACCTCGTCCGCCGACACCTCGATGGGCACGCCGGCGGCGACCAGCGCGCGCCGCAGACCCGGGATCGCGGCGCCCGATCGCACCAGCACGGCCATGTCCGACCACGGCACCTCGTCGTTGAGGTGCGCGCGCCGCAGCAGGTCGGCGATGTTCTCGGCCTCGGCACGCTCGGTGTCGAAGGTCCGCACGAGCACCTGTCCGGAGCCCGCGGGCGCCTCGGTCAGCGGCGAGCGGAAGGCGTCGGCCTGCTCCCCCGTCAACGCCCCGGGCAGCGGCAGCCGTTGCGCCACCGAACGCGCGGCGTCGAGCAGCTCCGGCCCGAACCGACGCGTCGTGCGCAGCACCACGACGTCGGCCTTCGCCCCGTCCGGCTTCGCGAACCGCTCGGGGAAGCGGAGGATCCCGCGCACGTCGGCGCCCCGGAAACCGTAGATCGACTGGTGCGGGTCACCCACCACGACGAGCTCGGCGTCGGGCGCCGCGATCTCGCGCAGCAGCGCCACCTGGCTCGGGTCGGTGTCCTGGTACTCGTCGACGAACACGTGCCGGAACCGCCGTCGGAGGTCGTCACGGATCCCGGTCGTCGGGTCCTGCAGCATCGCCACCGCGGTCGCGATCAGCGCGGAGTAGTCGAGCGCGTTCTGGTCGCCGAGGACGTCGTCGTACTGGTCGAGGAAGTCGGCGGCCGCGACCCACTCGAGCCGGCCCTCCGCGAGCCCGACCTCGCGCAGCCGCCGCGACCCCAGCCCCCGCTCGGTGGCCCGGCCGATGAGCGAGGACAGCTCCCGGGCGAACCCGCGCGTACGACGCGCCTGCGCCAGCTCGGCCGGCCAGCCGACCGCGTGCTCCCGCTCGCGTAGCAGCTCGGCCAGGACGACCTCCTGCTCGGGCGCGGAGAGCAGCCGCAGCGGCGGCCGGGCAGGGTCCGGGAACAGCCCGTCCCCGCCGTACTCCCGCACGAGGGAGTAGGCGAAGGAGTGGAACGTCGAGCTGAGCTGCGTGGCCATCGTGCGGCCGAGCCGCAGGGTGACCTTGTCGCGGAGCTGCTCGGCGGCCTTGCGGGAGAACGTCAGGGCGAGCACCTGGTCGGGGCGCGCACCGCGCCGCTCGATCCGGTCCACGATCGCCTCGACGAGCGTCGTGGTCTTGCCCGTCCCCGGACCGGCGAGCACCAGCAGCGGCCCGTTGCCGTGGTCGACCACCTGCTGCTGGAACGGGTCCAGCGTCGGCACCGGAGGTGCGACGGGGGGTGGGGCGATCCGGATGCTCACGGCGTCAAGCCAACCACCCACCACCGACGCAACCCCGCACCGGTCACCGGAGATTCGAGCATCGGTACTCAGTCGCACCTGAGTCGCCGGACCGAGTTCCCGCGCGCGCGGATTTGAGGGGATGGATCCCATGAACCCGACCCACATCCCGCCCCTGCCCACCACGCCGCTGCCCGCCCGCAACGGCGTCAGCTACGCGTCCGTCCCGAAGATCCTGCTCGGGCTCGGCGCCTTCTGCCTGCTCGCCGCGGCCGCCACCTTCCTGGCCGTCTCCTGGTCCACGCTCGGTGTCGGCGGCCGCACCGCCGTCCTCGCAGGCCTCACGCTGGCGGCCTTCGGCTCGACGCTCGCCCTGCACCGCAGCGGCCTGCGGATCGCCGCCGAGGCGATCAGCGTCGTCACCCTCGGCTTCCTCACCCTCGACGTGTACGGCGCTGCCGTCGCCGGCCTGCTGGGCGACATCACCGGACCCGTCACGACCCTGCTCGCCGGCTCCCTGCTGGCCGTCGCCGGTGGCACGTTCGGCCTGCTGACCCGCGGCCGCGGAGCCTCGCTCGTGGCGCCGGTCGTCATCAGCGGCATCGGCGTCGTCCTGGCGTACGCCGGCAGCGTCGGTCTCCCGCACGCCACCATGGCCAGCGCGCTGGCGACGGCGATCGGCATGACCGCCGTCGCCGCCATCGCGCTGGCCCTCGGCGGGACCGCCCTGCGGACCGCCTCGATCGCCCCGATCGCGGTCGGGTCCGGGCTGCTCGGCATCGCGTCCCTCATCGCCGTCGGCTACGACCTGGCTCGCTGGACCACCCTCGCGCAGCCGTTCTCGCACCGCCTGGTCGTGCACCTCGACGGCGCCACCACCCCGTTCGCCGGCTGGCTGGTGGTCCCGACGGTGCTCGTCCTGGTGAGCACGCTGGTCACGGTGTTCGCCGGCTCGCGTCTCGTCGACGTCGTGCTGCTGGCCCGGGTCGCCCTGCCGTCGACCGGCGTCGCCGCGGCGCTGGCCCTGGCGGCGTACGACGTCGCGCTCGCGCTCCCCGTTGGCATGGTGGCGCTGACCGCCACCGCTCTCGGGGCGTACGCCGGCCGCCGGACCAACCCGTCCTACGCCGCCGTCGCCTACGGCCTGGTCACGGCCGCCGTCATCGCCGCGCTGCCCAGCGCGGGCCTGACCTCCGCGGCGTCCGGCGTCGGCGCGCTGCTGGCGACCTGGCTCGCCGCCACCGCCATCGCGACGCCGGTGCGGGTCCTCAGCGAGGTCGTCCTCGTGCCCGCCTCCGCGGCGACCGTGTTCAGCCTGCTCGCCGACCGGCACGTGACCGTGGTCGAGGCCTACACGCTGCCCTTCGCCGCCGCCCTGCTCGTCGTCGGTGTCCTCCACCTCCGCCGGAACCCGCAGGCCGGCACCGAGGCGCTGCTGCCCGGCCTGCTGCTCGCGATCGTGCCGTCGACCCTGCTGGTGCTCGGCGACCCGATCTCGCTGCGTGCCGGGCTGCTCGGCGCGGGCTGCGTCGCGATGGTCCTGGCCGGCGCGCTGCTGCGCTGGAGCACCCCGGTCATCGTCGGCACCGTCGCCGGCGTGGTCCTCGTGCTGCGCGAGATCGGCCCCTACGCGAGCACCGTGCCGCAGTGGGTCTGGATCGGCCTGGCCGGTGTGGTGCTGACCCTGGCCGGCATCACCTGGGAACGCCAGCTGCGCGACCTGCGCCGGGCCGTGACGATGATCGGCCGCCTGCGCTGATCACCCCGCTGATCACCCGCTGATCCACCCTCACCGACCCCGAAGGGCCGTCTCCGCCGTACCGGCAGAGGCGGCCCTTCGTGCACCTGCTAGGAAAGGACCCATGGCTACCACTGCACTCGGCGGCAACCCCGTCCACACCAACGGCGACCTTCCCGCGGTCGGCGCCGACGCCCCCGCGTTCGAGCTGACCGGCTCGGACTTCGCGACCGTCAAGCTCACCCCGGGCCAGCGCACCGTCCTCAATATCTTCCCGAGCGTCGACACCGGCGTGTGCGCGGCGTCGGTGCGCAAGTTCAACGAGCTCGCGTCCGGCCTGGAGAACACCACCGTCGTGTGCGTCTCCAACGACCTCCCCTTCGCGCAGGCGCGCTTCTGCGGCGCCGAGGGCATCGAGAACGTCGTCGCCGCGTCGGGCTTCCGCTCGTCCTTCGGTGAGGACTACGGCGTCGCGCTGACCGACGGCAAGTTCGAGGGTCTCCTCGCCCGCTCGATCATCGTCGTCGACGAGAACGGCAAGGTCATCCACTCCCAGCTGGTCCCCGAGATCGCCCAGGAGCCGGACTACGACGCCGCCGTCGCCGTCCTCTGACTCACGCAGGACTCCAGAACGCAGCACGCACGTCGACCTTCCCGGAGGGGAGGGTCGGCGTGCGTTCTTCTTCGTAGCGGGCCCGTGCGCGGCCGTCATGGCACAGCGGCGGCGTGCCGTCGGCGCGGATCACGCGCCACCACGGCACGGGACCGCCGTGGTGTGACATCACCGAGCCGACCTGGCGGGGTCCGCCGCCGACGACGTCGGCCAGGGCGCCGTACGTCGTGACCCGGCCGGGCGGGATCCGCTCCACCAGCTCGAGCACCCGCTCGACGTACTCCTCGTGCACGGGACTGTTCTACCCGACAACGCGAGAGGGCCCCACCGCGAACGGTGAGACCCTCTGCTTGCTCCCTCGTCGGCGATGCACGCTTCGAAGCTTCACGCGGCCGCCCCCACGACGGACCGCGCTCTGCCCTGCTCAACGAGCCTCGCGCGGGGGTGTTACGCCATCAGTACGCCGGCTGGCTCGGGTCGATCTGGTTGACCCAGGCGACCACGCCGCCACCGACGTGGACGGCGTTCTCGTAGCCCGCACCCTTGACGACCGCGAGGCACTCGGCCGAGCGGACGCCCGACTTGCAGTGCAGCACGATCTGCTTGTCCTGCGGCAGCTGCTCGAGGGCGTTGCCGTTGAGGAACTCGCCCTTGGGGATGAGGACCGAGCCGGGGATCTGGTTGATCTCGTACTCGTTGGGCTCGCGCACGTCGATGAGGACGAAGTCGCGGGTGCCCTCCTCACGCTCCTTGAGCATGTGCTCGAGCTGCACCACCGAGATGGTCGAGTCGGCGGCCGCGTCGGCAGCCTCCTCGGAGACCGCGCCGCAGAAGAAGTCGTAGTCGATCAGGTCGGTGACGGTCGGGTGGTCGCCGCACAGCGCGCAGTTGGGGTCCTTGCGGACCTTGAGCTTGCGGTACTCCATCTCCAGCGCGTCGTAGATCATCAGCTTGCCGACGAGCGGCTCGCCGATGCCGGTGAGCACCTTGATGGCCTCGTTGACCTGGATCGAGCCGATCGAGGCGCAGAGGACACCCAGCACGCCACCCTCGGCGCAGGAGGGGACCATGCCCGGCGGCGGCGGCTCGGGGTAGAGGCAGCGGTAGCAGGGAGCACCCTCGACCTGCTTGGGCGCGAAGACGCTGGCCTGGCCGTCGAAGCGGTAGATCGAGCCCCAGACGTAGGGGATGCCGAGGAAGTACGCCGCGTCGTTGACCATGTAGCGGGTCGCGAAGTTGTCCGTGCCGTCGACGATCAGGTCGTAGCCGGAGAAGATCTCCTTCACGTTGTCGTTGTCGAGGCGGGTGTCGTGGACGATCACGTTGACCAGCGGGTTGATCTCCGCGACCGACTCCTTGGCCGAGACGGCCTTCGGGCGCCCGATGTCGGACTGGCCGTGGATGACCTGGCGCTGCAGGTTGGACTCGTCGACCTCGTCGAACTCGACGATGCCGAGCGTGCCGACGCCCGCGGCGGCCAGGTAGAGCAGCGCGGGGCTGCCCAGGCCGCCGGCACCGATGACCAGCACCTTGGCGTTCTTCAGCCGCTTCTGACCCGCCATGCCCACGTCGGGGATGATCAGGTGGCGGCTGTAGCGACGTACCTCGTCGATGGTCAGCTCGGCGGCCGGCTCGACCAGCGGGGGGAAACTCACGGTGTGCTCCTGCTCGGGGACTCTCGGTTGTCACGGGCCTCAACGCCGTACGGCGGTGACGTGTTCCCAACCCCTCCATGGTCGCAGTCGAAGGCAAAGCGGCGGGTCGACGCATCCCGTCATCCGGACGCGGCCAACCGGCGAGTAGGGTTTCGGTCGTGGTCAGGGAGTCGTACGACGTCGAGGCGGGCCGGTCGCGTGCCGTGCGCCTGCCCCGGCGCGAGCGCCGTCAGCAGCTGATGTCGGCTGCGCTGGAGGTGTTCGTGGCGAACGGCTACCACGCTGCCGCCATGGACGACATCGCGGAGCGGGCCGGCGTCTCCAAGCCCGTGCTCTACCAGCACTTCCCCGGCAAGTTCGAGCTGTACCTCGCGCTGCTGGACACCTCCTGCGACGCGATCATCGAGAACTGCCGCACGGCGCTGGCGTCCACCCAGGACAACGAGCAGCGCGTGCGCGCCACGGTCGACGCCTTCTACGCCTACGTCGAGCACGACACCGGGGCGTTCCGGCTCGTCTTCGAGTCCGACCTCACCAACGACCCGGCCGTCCGCGAGCACCTGGAGCGCGTCACCACCGAGTGCGCCGACGCGGTCGCCGCGGTCATCCAGGAGGACACCGCGCTGCCCGCACCGGCGGCCCGCCTGCTCGCGGCGTCGCTGGTGGGAATGGCCCAGGTGAGCTCGCGGTTCTGGCTCTCCGACAGCGCCGGGATCAGCCGCGACCAGGCGGTCGCCCTGGTGTCCGCGCTGCTGTGGCGCGGCATCGGCGGCTACCCGCTCGAGCACGGCGACCACCCCACTGCCTGAGTTTTCAGCACAACCGAGGAGATGACATGACCGTCGAGGTCAAGATCGGCGTCCAGAACGTCGCCCGCGAGCTGGTCGTCGAGACCGAGGAGTCCAACGACGCGATCGCTGCCGCACTCAAGTCGGCGATCGACACCGACGGGGTCTTCTCGCTGACCGACGCCAAGGGCAAGGTCACCCTCGTGCCCACCGCCAAGCTCGCCTACGTCGAGATCGGCCGCAGCGTGTCCGGCCAGGTCGGCTTCCGGAGCTGACGCTCGCGGACTGATCTCCGCGCGGCGGGGAGTCCGCCGCACTACAGTGGCTGGCATGAGCAATCGGTCGTACGAGTACGCGCGCCTGTGGGTGCCGCTCTACGACACGGCCGCGCTCGCGGTCACCCGGCCGGTCTACCTGATCGAGGCCGGCGACGGCTTCGAGGGCTTCGTCGCCGAGAAGAACACGACCCTGGTCAGCCTGTTCAACGACCTCGGCCACCGGGGCTGGAAGATCGAGCCCTCCCCGCAGCGCGTCTCGAACCCGTCCCCCGAGATCCAGCTCCTCGTCGACGCGACGCTGGACGAGATCGACGGGGGCAGCTCGCACGAGGCCCTAGCCTCCGCGCACCCGGTGGCGGAGTACGACGTCTACTCGATGCGCCGCCGCGACTAGGGAACCCTCCTGCCGCCGGTCATCGGGCGCGGCAGGGATTCCTCGAAGCGGTCCCGGCTCGCCGGGAGGCGCAGCCACCACTCGAGTAGGACGTTGCCGGCCACGAGTCCGAGAACGGTGGCGATGCCACGTCCGTCGAGACCGACCGCGTCACCGGGCAACAGCATCATGATGCCGACCGCGATCGCCATCCAGGCGACCGCTCCGAAGCGATCCACGAGGTCGCGTCGGTTGAGCCACTGCCACGCGCAGCCGGCCGCCAGCCCGACGAAGAACGAGAGGGCGACCGCACGGGCCATCGCGATCTCGTGGTGCCGCAACGACCGGTCGATCGCCGATCCGCAGCCACTGACGCTGAGCCACGCCACCACCCACGCCCCCGACCACTGACCGGGTCGACGGACGGCCTTGCGCAACTCCTGGGCGGTCCGGGCGACACGACTGCCTGACGGTCTCGGCGAGTAGCGGCGGGGCACGGTTGATGATCTCAGGGATCAGCGATTCTCGTCACCGTCTGAGGTCGCGTCGCCGCCGGAGGACGCGGCCTGTCATGGTTGTCCGGGGAGATGCCCCGACCCGACGGGAGTGCGCCATGGTTGCCAGCCGATCTGCTCGCGAGAGGAAGGCCGGCGTCGACGCGGGCCCGCTGGCGACGGTGAGGATCGACCTCGGCACGGACGAGCAGTTCGTGTACAAGCTCCGCTGCTCGGTGTGCGAGGGCAGGGGCGGCCGGCCGTGGTCGACGTACCGACCCGGCGAGGACAACGGCTACCTGGCGGCCATGGACCGCTGGATCCTCCACCTGGTCGAGCGGCACCCGGGTGCCGAGGCACCCTGCCTGGCCTACCTGCAGGCCGCGCAGGAGCGCCTGCAGGAGCGGCGCACGCGCGGTCAGCACGACCAGCACCGCCAGGGCGGGAGCAGCCCGGCCTGAGCCGGGTCCGAGGGCGCTGCCGCGGCAGGTCGCTCAGATCACCATCCACGCATCCGATGAGGCCCTTCGGATGGACGGGACCAGCCGGACATCGGGACCCCTGGTCCCGGGTCTGCGTATTCCGCATCGGTGCTACCGCATTTCGTGCGACCCTCAGACCTCACCTTCCTTCGAAAGGCATCTCGTGAAGATTCGTACGTCGCTCGGCGCCGGCGTTGCTGCGGCAGCCGTGGCCTCCACCGTCATCGGGGTGGCCACGCCCGCGCTGGCCACCCCCACAGGGGCGTGGCACACCCAGGTCGGTGGCTTCGGCACCGGCACCGCCGGCCTGACCGTCTCCGGCGACGGCTCCACGGCCTTCGTGGTCGTCAACGGCAGCGGAGGCTCGAACCTCGTCCCCGTCGACCTCAGCTCCGGCACCGCCGGATCGGCTGTCGCCATCCCGGCCTCCTGGACGGTCGGCAACCCGGTCGCGAACGGCGACACCGTCGCGATCGCCGGCTACGACACCGGCGGCGCCGGCGACGTGTGGACCGTCAGCAACGGCACGGCGTCCGCCGTCGCGCTCCCCGGCGACACCGGCAGCGGCTTCTTCGTCCAGGGCGTGACGACGACGACCGACGGCTTCCTCGCCGTCGGAGCGACCGGCAACTGCTTCACGAGCTGGACCTGGGCAGTGGGCGACACCACGGCAACCGAGGGCACCCCCACCTGCAACGATGCCGGCGGCTACATGCCGTTCGCCGTCGCCACGCAGCCCGGCACGGGCGTCGTCTACGCAGTGGTCGCGGACCAGCGCGAGGCCTCCTCGACCGAGCAGCTGTGGAACCTGAGCGACGGAACCTCCACGCCCATCGCCCTCCCCGACGGCCTCGGCTCGCCCTCCGGCATGACGGTCGCCGCGGACGGCACGGTGTACGTCGCCGGGTCGGGCGCCGACAGCAGCAACACCCAGATCGCCACCGTGGACCCGGCCGACCCGGGCACCATCACGGTCCGGGGCACCGGCGCCTCCCCCGCGGGCAACGCCCAGCTCGGCCTCGTCGGCGGCAAGCTGTGGCTCGGCTCGTGGAGCGGCATCAGCGTCCTCGACCCGACCGACACGACGTCGTACACGCCGGACGCGCCCGCCCCGACGCTGACGACCGACAACGGGGGCCCGCAGAACTTCCTGGCCACCGCCGACGCGGACTACCTGTTGCTGCCCTCCGACTCGGCCTTCACCGACGTCGACAGCAGCACCGCTCCCGGCCTGCTCGAGGTCATCGCACCGACGGCGCCGGCTCCCGCGGCGACGCTGAGCGGCACCACCGCGACCGTCGACTGGGACGCCTCCGCCAACGGCGGCACCGCGATCACCTCGGCGACCGTGACGGCCACCGACACGACCACCGACACCGTCCTCCCGGCCGTGACGACCAACTTCTTCGACGGCGTCGGGTTCCTCGACAACAGCGCCGCCACCGTCGACGTCACCGGCCTCACCCGTGGCCACACCTACACGTTCGCGGTCACCCAGGGCAACGGCTTCTTCACCAGCCCGGCCGGGACCAGCCCTGCCGTCAGCGTGCCGCTCCTGGCCACCGCCAAGCCCTCCCGCATCTCCATCGTCGGCACGCCGGCCGTGGGGACGAAGCTGACGACGAAGACCACCGGTGCGTGGTCGACGGGCGCCGCCCTCACCTATGCGTGGTACGCCAACACGACCAAGGTCGGCACGGCTGCCTCCTACACCCCGAAGGCCGCTGATGCGGGCAAGAAGATCAAGGTCGCAGTCACAGGCACGGCCACGAACCGCGCCCCGGCGACGGTCACCTCGGCCTACGTAGGTCCGGTCACCAAGCCGGTCTACAAGGTGCCGAGCAGGCCGACCATCACCGGCACCCCGGCGGTCGGCCGGATCCTCACCGCGCACATCTCCGGGCTGCCGACCGGAGCGACGGTGAAGTACCAGTGGGCCTACAACGGCGGGCAGTACGGCGGCGCCATCGGTCGACCGACCACCACGACCACGCTCAAGGTGCCCGCCTCCGTGCGCGGCACCCGGATCGAGGTCATCGCCCTGGTCACCGTGCCCGGCTACCGGACCGGCTCCGCCACGAGCGCGCTCACCGCCGTCGTCCACTGAGGACACGGCGGACCCTGGGCGCGCGCTGAGGTCGCGGCTGCGGGACAGCGGAAATGCTGGCCCGCAGGCATGGCGCCCGCTCCCGGCCGGGCGTACGTTCGCAGGTGGGCCCGGCCGGGGCCCGTCCCAGCCTCGACCGGACCGTTCGACGAACGACGGAGGAGGCACCACATGTTCATCCAAGTAGTCCAGGGCCGCTGCACGCGGCAGGACGAGGTCCACGCGCTGCTCGACGAGTGGCGCCGGGACCTGGCACAGGGCGCGGACGGCTGGCTCGGCGGCACGTACGGCTTCACCGACGACGACCAGCTGATCGCCGTGGTGCGTTTCGAGTCGCGGGAGGCCGCGACCGCCAACTCGGAGCGGCCCGAGCAGGGCGCCTGGGCCGAGCGGCTCGGCAAGGCCATGGACGGCCCGCTCGAGTTCCACGACTGCGACGACGTCACGCTGATGATGGACGGCGGGTCCGACGACGCGGGCTTCGTGCAGATCATCCAGGGCCGGGTCGACGACCCGTCGAGGCTCAAGGCGATGATGGCCGACACCACGATGCTGCACGAGATGCGCCCTGAGATCCTCGGCGCGACGCTCGCGATCGAGCCGGACGGCACCTTCACCGAGACGGTGGCGTTCACCTCGGAGAGCGCGGCGCGGGAGGGCGAGAAGATCGAGCCGCCGGCCGACGTACGGAGCGAGCTCGAGCACGTCATGCAGGGCGCGAAGTTCCACGACCTGCGGCGTCCGTGGTTCGAGAGCAGGTGAGGTCAGGCCAACAGGTCGCCGAGCTCCTCGACCCGGCTCAGCACCTGCGCGGGTGAGAACTGCTCCAGCCCGAGGGGGTCCTCGGCACCCTCGGACACCTCGTCCCAGGTGACCGGCGTGGCCACCTGGGGCCGGGGCGTCGCCCGCAGCGAGTAGGGGGCGACGGTCGTCTTGGACCCCGAGTTCTGCGACCAGTCCAGGAACACCTTGCCGCGCCGCCGGGCCTTGGTCATCGTGGACGTCACCAGCTTCGGGTGGGCCTGCTCGAGCCCCTCGGCGAGCTCTTTGGCCAGGCTGGTCGCCTCGTCCGGGGGGATCGGCGCGTCCAGCGGCGCGTAGACGTGGAGCCCCTTGCTGCCGCTCGTCACCGGCAGCACGTCGAGGCCGCGCTCGGCCAGCAGGTCCCGCGCGAGCAGGGCGACCTGGCAGCACTCGTGCAGACCTGCGGGCTCCCCCGGGTCCAGGTCGATCACGATCCGGTCGGCGCCCACCGGCTCGCCCTCGTCGGAGACCGTCCACTGGTGCACGTGCAGCTCCAGCGCGGCCAGGTTGGCGGCCCACATCAGCGCGGGCAGGCTGTCGAGGATCGGGAACAGCAGGGTGTCGCCGTTGCGGCTCGGACCGCGCGACCCGGTCGTCGGGACGCGCACCGTGCGCACCCACGACGGCGTGCCGCGCGGGGCGTTCTTCTCGAAGAAGCTCTCCCGCCCGACCCCGTGCGGCCAGCGGATCCGGGTCACCGGCCGGTCCGCGAGGCGCGGCAGCAGGACGGGCGCGATCCGCGCGTAGTAGTCGAGGACCTCGCCCTTGGTGAACCCGGTGTCCGGGTAGAGCACCTTGGCCAGGTTCGTCAGCTTCAGCTGACGTCCGTCGACCTCGACCCAGGTCTCCGTCATCGCAGGTCCTCCGGGGTCAGGTCGATCCGCACGCCCTGGTACGACGGCTGCCGCAGCCTGCCCTGGGAGCCGATGCCGAGCGACTCGATGTCGACGACGACCCGCGGCTCGACCCAGGTCGTGCCGATCGTGTCGGCCTTGGGCAGCGCGGCGACGAACGGGCTCGTCGCGCGGGTCAGGCCGGCCAGCTGCTCGGCGAGGCGCAGGCCCGCCCGGCCGACCAGACCGGAGCCGACCCGGCCCAGGAAGACGAGGCCGTCGGGCGTCGGCGTACCGACCAGGATGGCGCCGAGCCGGTTGCCGGTGGTGTCCTTCTCCGGACGCCAGCCGCCGACGACGTACGACTCGCGCGGCCGGTGCGGGAACTTCAGCCAGTCCCGGCTCCGCACGCCGGGGCGGTACGGCGCCGAGCGCCGCTTCGACACGATGCCCTCCAGCCCCTGCGCCCGGGTGGCCTCGAGCAGCATCTGGCCGTCGTCGTACACCGGCGGTACGACCCAGTGGTCGTCGCCGAGGTGGAGCGCGTCGAGCTCGGCCCGCCGCGCCTCCCAGGGCAGGCCGGTCAGGTCGCGGCCGTCGAGCGCGAGCAGGTCGAAGATGCAGAGCTGGCCGCCGTCGCGCGCGGCGCCCGGGCCGCGCTCGTCGAGCCGGACGAGCTCGGCGTCGAGGGTCATGGTGTGGCCGAGGGCGCCCAGCCCGGCCAGCTGCTGGGTCGCGACCGGGTTGCCGTTGCGGGTGAAGGCCCGGACCCGCCCGGGCTCCACGAGCACGATCGCGCGGATGCCGTCCCACTTGACCTCGTGCACCCACTCATCGCCCGCGGGTACCCGGTCACCCTTGGTCGCAAGCATCGGCGGCACGAACGGCATGCTGTCCATCCTGTCGGATACCGTGAACACATGCGTGCGATCTGGAAGGGCGCGGTCTCGTTCGGGCTGGTCAGCGTGCCCGTGAAGCTCTACTCCGCGACCGAGAGCCACGACGTGTCGTTCCGCCAGGTGCACGCCTCCGACGGGGGTCGGATCCGCTACCAGCGGATCTGCTCGATCGACGGCGAGGAGGTGCCGTACTCCGAGATCGCGAAGGGCTACGAGACCGAGGACGGCGAGATGGTCGTCCTCACCGACGAGGACCTGCGCGACCTGCCGCTGACGGCCTCCCGCGAGATCGCGGTGGAGAAGTTCGTGCCGGCCGAGCAGGTCGACCCGATGATGTTCGAGAAGGCCTACTACCTGGAGCCCGAGTCGACCGGCGCCAAGCCCTACGCGCTGCTGCGGGAGGCGCTCATGGAGGCCGGCCGCGTCGCGGTCGTGACGGTCGCCCTGCGCCAGCGCACCACCATCGCGCTGCTCCGCGTCCACCAGGTGCCCGAGGGCGAGCCGGTCATCGTGCTGCAGACGCTGCTGTGGCCCGACGAGATCCGGGTCCCCGACTTCACCATCGACACCGGCGAGGTGAAGCCCGCCGAGCGGAAGATGGCGAGCACCCTGGTCGAGACGCTGTCCGGCGACTTCGACCCCACCGAGTTCGAGGACCACTACGCCGAGGCCGTCCAGGCGGTCGTGAAGGCGAAGATCGAGGGCGGCGAGGTGCAGCGCACCGCCGCCTCCACCAAGACCGGTGGCGAGGTCGTCGACCTGCTGGCCGCGCTGCAGCGCTCGGTCGAGGCTGCCAAGAGCGCCCGCGGCGAGAGCTCCGAGGCGGAGAAGAAGCCCGCGAAGAAGACCGCGACCAAGAAGACGGCGGCCAAGAAGACAGCCGCGAAGAAGGCTCCCGCCAAGAAGAAGGCCGGCTGAGTGCTGCCCAAGGTGTACGTCGCCTTTCCCCCACCCGGCGGCGTCCCTGACGAGATCGCGGAGCTGCCCTGGGACGTGACGATCGCCCAGCGTTCCGACACGCCGCGCGAGGAGGTCCTCCGGCGGGTCGCCGGCTGCGACGCGATGATCGCGCGGCTCACCGACCGCATCGACGCCGAGCTGCTCGACGCGGCCGGCCCGCAGCTCAAGGTCGTCGCGAACTTCGCGGTGGGCTTCGACAACGTCGACCTCGAGGCGGCGCGGGCGCGCGGCGTACGCATCACGAACACGCCAGGCACCCTCGACGGCGCCACCGCCGACCTCGCGATGGCGCTGGTGCTCGCGACCACGCGCCGGGTCGTCGAGGGCGACCGGTTCATCCGGGCGGGGCGCCCCTGGGAGTGGAGCCCGACGTTCTTCGTGGGCCTGGACCTGAGCGCGGGCGCCACGCTCGGCATCGTGGGTCTCGGCCGGATCGGGCTCGCGGTGGCCCGGCGCGCCCTCGCCTTCGACATGCGCGTCATCGCGACGCCCACCCGCTCGCACGCCGCCGAGGCGGCCGAGCTCGGCATCGAGGTCATGCCGCTCGACGACCTGCTGCGCGCCTCGGACGTGGTCAGCCTGCACTGCCCGCTCAACGCCGAGACCCGGCACCTGCTCGGCGCTCGGGAGCTGGAGCTGATCGGCCCGGACGGCGTCCTGGTCAACACCTCGCGCGGTCCGGTGGTCGACGAGGCGGCCCTCGTCGAGGCGCTGCGCAGCGGCGCTCTCGGCGCTGCTGGTCTCGACGTCTTCGAGGACGAGCCGACCGTCAGCCCCGGCCTCCTCGACCTGGAGAACGTCGTGCTGGTGCCGCACATCGGCAGCGCGGCCGGCGCGACCCGGGAGGCCATGGCCCGGCTCGCGGTCGCGAACGTCGCGGCCGTCCTCGACGGGCGCGAGCCGCCGACGCCGGTGGTCTAGCCTCGATGTTTCGTCTGGCTGGGGGATTGAAGGTTTGGCTGCATGGCGGTCGCTGCGGTGCTGGTATGGCGTGGCTGATTGCCGGCGTTGGTG
>NZ_BAAHAZ010000026.1:0-51398 GCF_054777115.1 Nocardioides maradonensis
CATTCATTGCCGAAAATACTCCGACAACCCTAAGGTCGCCGCACAAACATTTCACAACAATCAAATGCATGACACACTGTTGAGTTCTCAAACATCACACGCGTTGGAAGTTCACCCTTGCGAACTCTTCTTCCCACTGGTGGCCGTCCGATTTGGCCGCGGCGCGAAAGCGCTGGTCTTGATCGATCGACTTCCGCCCGGGGCCGGAAACCCTTCGCTGACCTGACGGCCAGCGCCTTGTTTCCCGCCGCTCCCTGGCGACAAAGAGAACATTACAGACACCCGGCGGGGAGCACAAATCGGGGTGGGGTGTCCGCGGTCACACGGCCTTCTGGAGGGCCTCTGCGGCCCTCCGCGGGGTACCCACGCCGGCCAGGAGGAGCCCCTCCTCCAGCTCGCTCGCGACCGCATCCATGCAGGTCAGAACGCCTTTTCGGCCACCCGCAGCGAGCGCCCACAGCGGTAGCCGGCCCAGGAACACCGCGTCGGCGCCGAGGGCGTGCGCGGCCAGCACGTCGAGGCCCGAGCGGATCCCGCCGTCCACGAGCACGCGGCAGTCCGCCCCGACCGCGCTCCGCACCGACCGCAGCGCGGTCGCGGTGTCGACGGCCCGGTCGAGCTGGCGCCCGCCGTGGTTGGACACCCACACCGCGGCTGCGCCGGCCTCCACGGCGGCGATGGCGTCGTCGGCGTGCAGCACCCCCTTGACCACGACGGGCAGTCCGGTCCGCTCCCCCAGCCAGCCGATGTCGTCCAGACCCAGGTCGAGGGCCCAGGCGCCGCGCTGTCCGCGCGCCGGCGCCGACGGGTAGTTGGTGCGATGCCAGGAGAGGTCGACGTCGACGAAGTCCGCGTCGGACGCACCCTGCTTCGCGCCCGGTACCGGGGTGTCGACCGTGAGGACCACGCAGCCCGCGCCCGCAGCCACGGCGGCGTCGAGCATCCGGAGCGTGGCGGACCGGTCGGAGGAGACATAGGCCTGCAGCCACCAGGGCGCTCCCACGGCGGCGATGTCGGCGAAGCGGTGGCCGGCGTTGCAGGAGACGACGTGGGGGACGCCCGCCTCTCCTGCGGCTTCGGCCATGGCGAGCTCACCGCGTGGGTCGGCGCAGCGCTGGAGCGAGGTGGGTGCGATCCCGAACGAGCGGGCGTACGTCGTACCGAAGAGGTCGGTGCGGGTGTCGACGACGACCTCGCCACGAAGGACCCGGGAGGCGAAGCGGACCGACCGCCAGGCGGCGGTGGCCTCGCCGAGGGTGACCTCGTCGCCACTGCCCGCGGCGAAGTAGCGGGAGACGACAGCGGGCAGCCGCTCCTCCGCCGTACGACGAAGATCGGCTGCCCACCCGCCGGACATCAGGAGACCCGGACCCCGGCGAACTTCTTCTTGCCGCGGCGCAGCACCAGCCAGGCCCCGTCGACCAGGTCGTCGGACGACGGCACCTGCTCGGGGTCCTCGACGCGGACGTTGTTGAGGTAGGCGCCGCCCTCACCGACGGTGCGGCGCGCCTCGCCGCGCGAGGACGCGAGTCCCGTCAGGACGAAGAGGTCGACCACGCTCGGGATGCCGTCTGCAGCGGGCACCTCGGTCGCGCCGGCCTCACCCAGCGCGGCGGCGAGGGTGCTCGCCGAGAGCGCGGTGATGTCGCCGGTGCCGAACAGCGCCTGGGCAGCGGCCTTGGCCTGCTCGGTCTGGTCGGCTCCGTGCACCAGCGTGGTGACCTCGTCGGCCAGCACCTTCTGGGCCTCGCGCCGGAACGGGGCCTCGGCGTGACGCGCCTCGAGCGCCTCGATCTCGGCGCGCGGGAGGAAGGTGAAGATCCGGAGCAGCTCGCCGACCTTCTCGTCCTCGACGTTGAGCCAGAACTGGTGGAAGGAGTACGGCGACATCATCTCCGGGTCGAGCCAGAGGGCACCGCCCTCGGTCTTGCCGTACTTGGTGCCGTCGGCCTTGGTGATCAGCGGCGTCGCGAACGCGTGCGCGTGGCCGCCGTCCGCGCGCCGGATCAGCTCGACGCCACCGGTCAGGTTGCCCCACTGGTCGGAGCCGCCGAACTGCAGCGCGACACCGTGCCGGCGGAACAGCTCGAGGTAGTCCATCGACTGCAGCAGCACGTAGGAGAACTCCGTGTAGCTGATGCCGGACTCGAGGCGGCGCTTGACGGTCTCGCGGGCGAGCATCCGGTTGACCGGGAAGTGTTTGCCGATGTCGCGCAGGAAGTCGATGGTCGACAGCCCGGAGGTCCAGTCGTAGTTGTTGACGACCGTGGCCGCGTTGTCGCCCTCGAAGGAGACGAACGCGGAGACCTGGCGGCGTACGCGCTCGGTCCACTCCTGGACGGTGTCGAGGGAGTTGAGCGTGCGCTCACCCGAGTCGCGCGGGTCGCCGATCATGCCGGTCGCGCCACCGACCAGGAGGTACGGCGTGTGACCGGCGTCCTGAAGGCGCTTGGCCGTGACGATCTGGACCAGGTTGCCCATGTGCAGGCTGGGTGCCGTCGGGTCGAAGCCGACATAGAACCGCACGCTGCCCTCGCTCAACGCGGTGCGCAGGGCGTCGCGATCGGTGGAGGTCGCGATGAGGCCGCGCCATTCCAGATCGTCGAGGAGCGTGGGGTCGACAGACACGATGGTCCTTTCGCTTGGTCGGGTCGGGCCAAGCCTGCCGCATCCGCGCCGCGCCGCGCCCATCGAGGCGGATTTGCGGACTGCAGATGTCCTAGTGTCGGAAGGGTGAGCGAGTACGCCGGGAACCTCGTCGCCTCGTTGCACGGCGGTGCCCGGATGAGCCCCAACGAGGCTGCCCGCGCGGCGCTGCCGCTGGTCCAGACGCTCGTCGGCGAGCACGTGCGCGGCCTGGTGCCTGGGTCGCTGGACCCGGCGTACGTGGCTCCCGAGGTCAGTGCGGGCAAGGCGCCGACGACCGCGACCGACGTGTGGTCGGTCGGTGCCCTGCTCTTCCACGCGATCGCGGGGCATCCGCCGTACGAGCTCTCGGCGCAGCAGCCCGCACGGCTGCGGCGGGCCGGCTGGCTCGGACCCCTGGTGGAGATGATGCTCGCCACCGACCCGGCCGAGCGGCCGCACATGGCCGAGGTCGCGGACTACCTCCAGGCCCGGCAGGCCAGCGAGCCGGAGCCGACCATCCCGGAGGCACTGGCCGAGTCGGCCGAGGTGGCCATGGACGAGCCGCCTCCGCGGCGGCGTACGGCGATGCTGGTGCTGGTCCTCGCCGCGCTCGTCGTGACGCTCGGGATCGTGGCGGTCGTGCTCGTCCTCGGACACCGCACCGGTCCGCACACCCCCGCCGCGGCACCGCCTCCGCTCGTGCCGACCAGCTCTCCAGCCACGACGTCCACGCAGCCGACCACCCCGCCGAAGCGCGCGCGGCACACGCGGCCGTCGGCACGGGAGCTGGCGGCGTTCGCCCGCCGCTACGTGACGACGGCCAGCAGCGAGCCGAGTACCGGTTTCGGGATGCTGACGGCGGCGTACCAACGGGAGAGCCCGCGCTACGTGCAGTTCTGGTCCGCCGTGGACGCGCCGCAGGTCGTGCGCGTGGCGGCGCGGCCGGCCACGATGTCGGTGACGTACACCTACCGCTACCGGCTCGGCGGTCGCACCCACGTAGAGACGGTCACGCTCGACCTGGTGCGGAGGGGCGGGCGGTTGCTCATCGCGGGCGCGCGCTGAGCATGCGGGCAGGAGCCTCGGGTACTCGACGGCGGTGATCCGGGTCGGCGTGTCGGGGTGGAGCTACCCGCGGTGGCGCGGCGACTTCTACCCACGGGGTCTGCGCCAGCGCGACGAGCTCGGCTACGTGGGCGAGCGGATGACGACCGTGGAGCTGAACGGGTCGTTCTACTCGCTGCAGCGGCCGTCGTCGTACCTCGGCTGGAGCGAGGCGACGCCGGACGACTTCGTGCTGGCGGTGAAGGGCAGCCGCTACATCACGCATCTCAAGCGGCTGCGTGACGTCGAGCAGGCGCTCGCCAACTTCCTCGCCTCCGGGCCGCTGGTGCTCGGCCCGAAGCTCGGCCCGGTGCTGTGGCAGCTCCCGGAGCGCGTGGCGTACGACGCCGACCTGCTCGAGCACTTCCTCCGCCTCCTGCCGCGCACCACGCGCGCCGCCGCCGAGCTGGCCGACCACCACGACGAGCGCGTCCCCGAGGACCGTGCCCACACCACGACGGACGCCGACCGCCCGCTGCGCCACGTGCTGGAGGCACGGCACCCGAGCTTCGCCCAGCCGTCAGCGATCGCCCAGCTGCGCGAGCACGACATCGGGTGCGTCGTGGCCGACTCCGCCGGCCGGTTCCCGTGCATCGACGCCGTCACCAGCCCGGTCGTCTACGTGCGGCTGCACGGCGAGAGCAAGCTGTACGACGGCGGGTACCCCGACGCCTCGCTCGATCGATGGGCGCAGCGATGCCGGCACTGGGCGGACTCCCCCGGGGTCACCGACGTGCTGGTCTACTTCGACAACGACGCCGACGGGCGGGCGCCGTACGACGCCGTGGCGCTGCTGGAGCGACTCGGGCCGGCCGCGGAGCCGTAGCCTCACCCTGTGATCAAGTACCTGGGCTCGAAGCGAACGCTCGTGCCCGTGCTCGGCGACATCGCCGCGGCCGTGGAGGCCGAGACGGCCGTCGACCTGTTCACCGGCACGACGCGCGTCGCGCAGGAGCTCAAGCGCCGCGGCCTCACCGTGACGGCGACCGACGTGGCGACGTACAGCCAGGTGCTCAGCGACTGCTACATCGCGACCGACGCGACGGAGATCGACGTGCAGGAGCTGGACGACGAGCTGAGGCGGCTCGCCGCCCTTCCGGGAGACCCGGGCTACTTCACCGAGACGTTCTGCGTGCGGTCGCGGTTCTTCCAGCCCAAGAACGGCGCCCGGGTCGACGCGATCCGCACCGTGCTGGAGGAGGAGTACCGGTCGTCGCCGCTCTACCCCATCCTGCTGACGAGCCTGATCCTGGCGGCCGACCGCGTGGACTCCACGACGGGGCTGCAGATGGCGTACCTGAAGGAGTGGGCGCCGCGCGCCCACCGGGACCTCGAGCTGCGCGCGCCCGCGCTGCTGCCGGGCGGTGGCACGACGGTCAGGGGCGACGCGCTGGAGACGATCGACGAGCTGCCGCCCGTCGACCTGATGTACCTCGACCCGCCGTACAACCAGCACCGCTACTTCACGAACTACCACATCTGGGAGACCTTGGTCCGGTGGGACGCTCCCGAGCACTACGGGGTGGCGTGCAAGCGGATCGACAGCCGCGAGGCAGCCACGCGGAGCGTGTTCAACGTGAAGCGGGAGATGCCGGTGGCGCTGGCAGGGCTCGTGCAGCGGGCCCGCGCCGAGGTCGTCGTGGTGTCGTACAACGACGAGTCCTGGATCACCGCCGAGCAGATGGTGGACTCGCTGCGCGACGCCGGGCACGAGGACGTGCGGATGCTCGCCTTCGACAGCAAGCGGTATGTCGGCGCCCAGATCGGCATCTTCAACCCGGGTGGGGAGAAGGTCGGCAGGGTCTCGCACCTGCGCAACGTCGAGTACCTCTTCATCGCCGGACCGACCGAGCGGGTCGAGGCGGCCGCGCGGGTGGCGGGCTCCGAGTAGGGCGGGTGGGGCTCGAACCCACGACCCAAGGATTATGAGTCCTCTGCTCTGACCGACTGAGCTACCGCCCCTCGAGGGATCAGGCTAGTGGTCTACTTGAACTGGGCGTCGTAGGCCTCGGCGTCGGCGACCGTCCTGCCCGTCGGGTGGTAGCCACAGACATCGGTGGGGTTCTCCGGCGGGTTGGACGACGTGTGGTGCGGGTGCTTCGCCGGGTCGAGCGCGGCCTGCACGGTCTGGTGGATGTAGTCGAAGTCCGGGGCGGCGGAGCTGAACTGCGCGGAGGTCTTGAACACCACCGAGCGGACCTTGGCGTCCTTCATCTTCAGGGCCAGCTCGACGAAGGCGGGACCCATCTCCTTGGGGATGTCGGTGAGGACGATCTTCTTGCCCGCCTTGACCACGTCGAGGTAGCGCGTCAGCAGGGTCGCCGGGTCAGCGGCGTCGATGATCGCCTTGATCATGCAGCGCTGGCGGTCCATCCGCTGGTAGTCGTCGGCGCCCCAGCGACCGCGGGCGAACCACAGCGCGTGGTAGCCGTCGAGGTGCTCGTTCGGCCCCGGCGCGATGTAGCCGATCGGCGGGATGTGGTCGCTGGTGTCGCCCTGGATCGCGATGGGCTCGTTGACGTTGACGGTCACGCCACCGATCGCGTTGACGATCTCGCGGAAGCCGCTGAGGTTGACGAGCAGGTAGTAGTCGACGGGGAGGCCGAGCGTCCCCGAGATCGCCTCCTTGATCGCGTCGGCGCCCTCGTTGCTGCTCTTGCCGAGCACCCCCGGGTGGTACATCGGCACGTCGCGGTAGACGGCGTTGAGCATGTAGTTGCCGTCGGCCGGGTCGCCGTCGCCGAAGCCGTTCGGGTAGAGCCTGCGCAGCGGGCTGTCCGGCGGGAACTGGGCGTTGGCCAGGTTGCGCGGGAGGCTGAAGGTCGTCGTCTTGCCGGTCTGGGTGTCGATGCTCAGCAGGATCATGCTGTCGGTGCGGACGCCCTCGCGGCCGATGTCGCCGTCGCCGCCGAGCAGCAGCACGTTGACCCGCGCCTTGTCGGCCCACGGGTCCTTCGCGTCCAGGTGTGGCGTGGTCGCGGTGGTGTTGTTGTCGAACACCTTGGTCACGAGACCGGCGGTCGCCACGGCGTACTGCGCCGCCCGGAGGACGGGCGCGGCCACGACCAGGCAGATCACGACCACGGCGAGGTTGCCGACGACCGTCTGCAGGCGGGTACGACGACGCGGGCGGACCATCCGGTACGACGTCCACACCACGCCGACCCAGATCAGCAGCAGCAGGCCGACCACGGCCGCGGCGACGCGGAGCGCGGTCGGGTCGAAGACCAGGTCGAGCGCGCGGTGCCAGTCGGTGCCGAAGCGGACCAGCAGCCCGACGACGATCGCCAGCCAACCCGCGAGCACGACGCCGCCGACCAGCCTGCGTCCGGCGTACAGGTAGCCGGAGCCGGGGATGACGGCACCGAGGAAGGTCATGCCGACCGTGCCCGGGAGGCCGTGGGTGCGCCGGCGGACGCGGGCGATCCGACGCCCGCCGCGCGGCAGGTCGGCGGGCCGGGCGGGTGCCGCGTCGCCGGGCCGCAGAGCCCGACGGCCGGCGGAGTGGGTCGTGTCGCGCCGGAGCGCGCGTCGCTCACGACGGGACAGCCGGACCGACCGTGAGGCGCGCCGTGCGCCTCCGGCGCGGGTGCGGTCGACCTCGATCGACATCGGTACCTCCGGCTGAAGAGTCGCCACAGGTTACCGGCGGTGCCGGTGCATCACCCCATTGCGGGAGCGCGCGCCGCCCCGGCTCAGGAGCTCGCGGCCCGCGGCAGCCTAACCTCGAACCGGGTGTCACCCGGCACGCTCGCGAGGCGCACGGTGCCGCCGTGGGCGCGGACGATCGCGTCCACCAGAGCCAGTCCGAGGCCGACGCCGCCGGCGCGCTGGCGCCCCGCGTCGCCGCGGGTGAAGCGCTGGAAGGCGACCCGGGCGAGGTCGGGCGGGATGCCGGGCCCGCCGTCCTGGACCTCGAAGCCGTCGGACAGCGCCCGGGTGATCACGGTCGTGCCGGCGGGCGTGTACTTCCGCGCGTTGGTCAGCAGGTTGGTGACGACCTGGTGCAGCCGTCCCGCGTCGCCGACGACGACCAGCGGATCGTCGGGGAGCTCCAGGCGCCAGTCGTGCTCCGGGTCCACGACGCGTACGTCGTCGACCGCCGCCGCGAGCATCCGGCTCAGGTCCACCGGCGCCCGCTCCAGCGGTCGGCCCGAGTCCAGGCGCGCCAGCAGCAGCAGGTCCTCGACGAGGGCCGTCATCCGGCGCGACTCCTCGTCCACCTTGCCGAGCGCGACGTCGACCGCCTCCGGGTGCTGGCGGGCGAGCTGGGTGTAGCCGGCGATCGTGGTGAGCGGCGTGCGCAGCTCGTGCGACGCGTCCGCGACGAACTGCCGCACCTGCTGCTCGCTGCGGTGCCGCGCGTCCAGCGAGGACTCGACGTGCTCGAGCAGCGTGTTGAGCGCAGCGCCGACCTGGCCTGCCTCCGTGCGCGGATCGGTCAGGTGCGCGGGCACGCGTTCGGAGATGGCGATCTCGCCGGCGTCCAGCGGCTGCAGGGCCACCGCGTGGGCGGTCCGTGCGACCTCGTTGAGCGGCCGGAGCTGACGGCGTACGACGACCGTGCCGGCCATCCCCGCACCGACGACGCCGAGCAGGGTCAGCGCGGCCTCCCACCAGACCAGGTTCTCGATCGTCGCGTCGACCTCGCGGGTGGGCATGCCCAGCACCACGGTCACGCTCGCGCCGGACGCGGTCGTGCCGCTCTGCGCGATCACGCGGTAGCTGCCCTCCCCGGGGACGTGCGCGGTGTGCGGGGTCGAGCCGACCGGGACGTCCGCGACCGCGCCGAGCGCGCCGGAGCCGAGTGCATCGGGTGCGCTGCGGTCGAAGGTGCCGACGAATCCGGACGCCTGGCCGTTCGCGGGGATGATCGCGATGAGGGTCCCGGGGGTCACGTTCAGCTGTCCGTCAGGTCCGAAGCCGCCACCAGGACGGTGCGACAGCGTCGCGAGGTCGTCGTCGAGGCGGCTCATCAGGTTCGAGCGGATGCCGAGGGTCGTGGTGGTGGCGATCAGGACGCACACGACGGCCACCAGCGCGACCGCCGTCATGACCAGCCGCGAGGTGAGCGTCGGGAGCAGGCGCATCAGATGGCCGGCTTGAGGACGTAGCCGGCGCCGCGCAGGGTGTGGATCATCGGCTCGCGGCCCGCGTCGATCTTCTTGCGCAGGTAGGAGATGTAGAGCTCGACGACGTTGGCCTGCCCGCCGAAGTCGTAGCTCCACACCCGGTCGAGGATCTGTGCCTTGCTGAGCACGCGGCGCGGGTTGCGCATGAGGAAGCGGAGCAGCTCGAACTCGGTGGCGGTCAGGCTGATCGGCACCCCGCCGCGCGACACCTCGCGGCTGTCCTCCTCGAGCACCAGGTCACCGACCGCGAGGACCGACCCGTTCGCCTCGGAGGCCATGCCCGCTCGGCGTACCAGACCTCGGAGGCGGGCCACGACCTCCTCGAGCGAGAACGGCTTGACGACGTAGTCGTCGCCGCCCGCGGTCAGCCCTGCCACCCGGTCCTCGACCGCGTCGCGAGCGGTGAGGAACAGGACCGGCACGTGGGGCGCGATCGCGCGGATGCGCCGAAGCACCTCCAAGCCGTCGAAGTCCGGCAGCATCATGTCGAGCACGACCACGTCGGGCTCCTGCGTGCGCACCGCCTTCACCGCAGCTGTGCCGGTGTGGGCGACGTCGACGTCCCACCGCTCGTAGCGCAGGGCCATGGCGAGCAGCTCGGCGATGTTCACCTCGTCGTCGACGACGAGGGCGCGGAGCGGGGATCCGTCGGGTCGTGTCTCGGTCACGTCGCCGATCCTCCCGCCTGAGTCTGTGAAGCGGCTGTGCGCGCACTGGGAGGATCTCACGGGTTCCGCACAGGTTCGGTCCAGCGCCGGCACAGATCGCCGGAGCAGCCTCGGGGCATGTCCGAGAACCCGTCCGACATCGCCGCGAGCAGCACCGACGACCCGGCGCCGGTCGCCGCCCCCGCTCCGCCCACCCCACCGAGCGACCCCGCACCACCGGCAGCACCACGGCTGCGCGACCGGGTCTTCCGGCTCCGGGCCGTCCTCGCCGTCGCGGCGGCGGGCGTCATCGTGGGCGGGGCGACGGGCGCCGGTCTCACGGCCGTCACCGGCGGACACGGCGACGGCCGGTCGCAGCCCGGTCGGCTCGGGTTCGGCTCCGGGCAGGGGCCCGGCATGCCCGGCGGGATGCCGGGCATGCCGGGCGTCCCGGGGCAGGGCGTGCCGGGGCAGGGCTTCTCGGGACAGGGCTTCTCGGGACTGCCGGGTCAGCAGCCTGGATCGACCACGTCGAGCTGAACCGCGGCACGGAAACGCCATCGACACGCTCGCCCGCGCGCAGTAGAACCGAGGCGTGTCCTCGTACCCACGCACGCTCTGGCGTCTGCTCGAGCCGCTCCACGCCGTCGTCTACTTCTCCCCCGAACCACTGACCGCGCTCCGCGAGGTCGGCTACCGGGGCTACTGGATGGGCTACTTCGCCGGCCGGGCGGCACCCCTGGGCGCCGTCGGCCCCGAGCTGGTCCGGGCGATCTTCTACAACTTCTCGGCCGCTCGGGTGGAGGGCGCGCTGCCCGACGCCTGGGGGTTCGGTACGCCGTCGGCGGCCCTCGAGGCACGGCTGACCGGGTCCGTGGCGGCCCTGCACCGGGTCCTCGGCGATGTCGACGGCGATCGACTCGCGCGCGCCTCCGAGCTCGCCCACCGTGCGGCCGCGTCCGCCGCACCCGAGGGGCGGCCGCTGTACGCCGCGAACGCCGCTCTGCCGTGGCCGGAGGACCCGGTTGCACGGCTGTGGCACGCCGCGACGCTGCTCCGCGAGCACCGCGGGGACAGCCACGTCGTCGCCCTGCAGGCCCACGGGATCGGCGGACGCGAGGCGCACGTCTTCCGGGCGGCCGCGACCGGGATCCCGCGGTCGACGTACACCACCGCTCGCGACTTCACCGGCGAGGAGTGGGCGGCCTGCACGGCGTCCCTCGCCTCGCGCGGCCTGATCGGCGAGGGCGCGCTGACCACCGAGGGGCGCGCGGTCGACGCGCGCATCGAGCAGCTGACCGACGAGCTCGCGGCGCCGGCGTACGACTGCCTCGGTGACGACGAGCGCGGCGAGCTGGTGGCGCTGCTCGAGCCGCTCACCGCCGCCGTCGTCGCGAGCGGCGACATCCCCGCGGCGGCGCCGATGGGGCTGCGGCTCGACGAAAAGCCGAACAGCCGCTGACGTTCGTCAGCGGCTGTTCCTCGGCTCCCCCAATTGGACTCGAACCAATAACCCTTCGATTAACAGTCGAATGCTCTGCCAGTTGAGCTATGGGGGAAAGCGGCTCCGGTCCGGGGACCGACAGCGGCCAAACCTTAGCAAGTCCGCGGCGGCCTGCCGAAATCGGGCGGGATCCGGATCAGGGGGCGCCGACGATGCGGTCGCGGAGGGTACGACGGCCCTGCTCCAGCGATGCGAGCTCGGCGAAGAGGCCGGCGAAGTCCGGGCTGTTCGGGTCGGTGCGCTGGAGCTTGGAGCGGACGTCGGCGATCCGGCGCTGGGCGGTGAGCTCGAGCAGCCGGAAGACGTGGGAGGCGACGTACTCGGCGTCGGCCTCGCGGGCGGTCGGCAGCGGCTCGACGGCCAGGGCGCTGACCGCGGCGGCAACGCTCGGGTCGGTGGCGGCCTCGCGGATCCGGCCGGCCCAGCCGGCGTCGCCGTCACCCGCGGCCGGCCCGCCGGCGGCGGCGACGAGCTGCCAGACGCCCCGGTACGTCGGATGGGTGAAGTCCTCCGGCGTGATCTGGGCCGTGCTCCGGCCGATCGCGACGGGGTGCTGGAGCACGACCTTCAGCGTCTCGCGCTCGATCGCGAAGCGGGGGTCGCGGGGGTCGGGCAGCGGCGGGGCGGCCGGGCGCTCGGGCGCGTCCTGGGTGGGGGTACGCCGCTGCTCGGTGGTCGTGCTGCGGGGCTGCTTGGCGGCGCGGCGTACCTGCGCCAGGGTCTCGTTCGGGTCGACGCCGACCAGGCCCGCGAGCTCGCGCGCGAAGGCTTGGACCTTGCCCTGGTCGCGGACGCTCGCGATCAGCTCGGCCCCCGCGCGCACCGCATCGACCCGGCCGTCGGCGCGGTCGAGGTCGTAGCGGCCGATCACCGCCTCGAGCGCGAAGCGGTAGAGCGGCCGGCGACCGGCGATCAGGTCGCGGACCGCGGCGTCACCGGCGCTGATGCGCAGCTCGCACGGGTCCTGGCCGTCTGGGGCGACGGCGATGTAGGTCTGGGCGACGAACCGCTGGTCGCCCTGGAACGCCTTGAGCGCCGCCTTCTGTCCGGCCGCGTCGCCGTCGAAGGTGAAGATCACCTCGCCGCGCGACTCGTCGTGGTCGTCGATGAACCGGCGCACGATGCGCGCGTGGTCGTCACCGAACGCGGTGCCACAGGTCGCCACGGCGGTGCCGACACCGGCCAGGTGGCAGGCCATCACGTCGGTGTAACCCTCGACCACGACGACCTGCGAGGTGCGCGCCATCTCGCGGCGGGCGAGGTCGATGCCGTAGAGGACGTGGCTCTTCTTGTAGATCGGCGTCTCGGCCGTGTTGAGGTACTTCGCCTCGATCCGGTCGTCGTCGAACAGCCGCCGGGCGCCGAAGCCGATCGTCTCCCCCGAGCCCTCCCTGATCGGCCACAGCAGCCGGCCGCGGAACTTGTCGTAGCCCGACGGACCGATCAGACCCGCCACCGTCATCTCCTCGACGGTGAAGCCCTTGCTGCGCAAGCGCTCGTTGAGCGCGCGGCCCTCCCGCGGCGCGAAGCCGACCCCGAACTTCAGGGCGGCCTCGCGGTCGAAGCCACGCTGGTCGAGGAACTGGCGGGCGACGAGCGCGTCGGGGGTGAGCAGCTGCTCGGCGTACCACTCCTGCGCGGCGGCGTGGGCCTCGATCAGGCGCCGCCGCGGCGGGCCTTTCGGCCGGTCGGAGGCGTCCCCCTCCTCGCGGCGCAGCTCGATGCCGACCTTGTCGGCCAGCCGCTCGATGGCCTCGGTGAAGCTGAGGCCGTCGATCTTCATCAGGAAGCTGATGACGTCGCCGCCTTCTCCGCAGCCGAAGCAGTTTCCGGTGAGGATGTTGTCCTCGAGCGTGAAGGCGTGGCCGTCCGCGACCTCGGCGCAGAACACCTCCTCGAGTCGGTCGGTCTCCTCCACGCTCTCCACGACCCACCCCCGGCGCGCGAACTTCTTCTCGGCGGACTCGAATCGCCGACGGTGCTCGTCGAGGAGGAAGAAGTCGGTCTTGAGGTCCTCGTTCACCAGGTGGATGCGGAACAGGTCGCTGTTCTCGGCGCCGTAGCCGAGGCGCCGGTGGCTGGTGATGCCGTACGTCGCAATCCCCAGCCTGGTGCAGATCGTGCGGAAGAACTCGAGATCGTCGCGATCGGCCGAGCTCATGATGACCGTGCCGTCCTTCGCGACGCAGCCGTCTGCGGCGAAGTAGCCGGCGAGCCAGCCGTAGAGGTACGACACCGACTCGTCGATCGGGGGCCGATCCTTGAAGAAGCCCGGAAGGTGGTGGACGAGGATGTTCGTCTCGTCCTTCATCGTCGTGTGGCTGTTCGGGAACCACTTCAGCATCGCGATGTCCTTCGGCGGGCACACGAGCGCCAGGCTCCCGTTCCCTATGCGCGTGCCGTCGCCGTAGGTGAATCCGTGCGCGATGCCGAAGGGTGAGAGCGTCGTCCTCGCGATGCGCGACCGTGGGAACTTCGCGACGAGGCGGTGACCGGCATGCAGGTCGGAGGTGAGCACTTCCTTGCTCGATCGGTCACCGGCGCCCGACCGGACGAACCACCGGTGGCCGTCAGTGGCGAAGAGCTCCTTGCGCTGCCTGTTGCGGGTCAGGGTGATCTTGAGGAGCCGCTGGACCCCGTACGACTTGAACGGCGCCTCGACCCAGTCGCCGTGCCGGTTCAGGACGGTGTGCACGCCGCCCGCGAGCTCTCGGATCTCGCGAGGGCCGTCCCAGGTCAGGACCCGCGTCTCGCCGGCGAGGCAGTGGTAGAACCCGCGGGACGGGTTGACGTGGAAGCTCGGCGACTTCTCGTCGTGGAAGGGGCACAGGCCCTTCTGCGATCCGCCGCCGGCGTTGCGGAGCGTGACGTACGCCGACACGACGTCGTCGATCCGGGCCTTCTCCCGGACCGCCGCGATGTCCTCGTCACGGATCCGGCCTGCCACGAGCGCGATCCTACTGACGGGCTCCGACCTGACCGCGCTGGTCACGCCGACGGCCCGTATCCGGTACCCTCCGGACGTGACCCGGCAGGCTCCATGTCGTTGGTCACATCGGACGCGCGGTGCGGAGGGTGCCGCGCGGAGCCTTCTCGGGAGGAAGGGACATCATGAGCGACCTGTCTGCGCGATCGCGTTCGACGTGGCCCGTCGCCCTGGTGATCGCCCTCCTGCTGTGCGCCGCGCTGATCGTCGCCCTGCGCTCGATGAACAAGACCGATGACGCGACGCCCGTGGCGTCCCACGGCAAGGTCAGCCTCAAGGGCCTCCCCTTCAGCAGCACCGACACCCGCATCCCCGGCGCACCGCGCGACACCGCGGCCGACCTCGCGCCCGACGGCACCGTCGTGCACCCCCGCCGCGTGACCGCGCTGTTCACCAAGCCGGGTGGCCGGGCGTTCGCCAAGATCAAGCCGACCCAGTTCGGTGACACCTGGCTGCCGGTCGTGGCCCACGCCGGGTCCTGGGTCCAGGTGCTGCTCCCCTCCCGTCCGGACGGCTCCACCGCGTGGATGCAGAACGGCGGGCTGGACCACGCGAAGTCGCCGTACCAGATCCAGGTGCACCTCGCGAGCCGCCAGCTGCAGCTCTTCGACGGCACCACGCTGGTCGGGTCGTGGACCGTCGCCATCGGCGCGCCCGGTACGCCGACCCCGACCGGCCGCACCTTCCTGCTCGGCCAGGTGGTGGACGACAACCAGTCGTTCTCGCCGGTCATCCTGCCGCTCGGCACGCACAGCGCCACGCTCGACAGCTACGGCGGCGGGCCCGGGACGGTGGCGATCCACGGGTGGCCCGACGCCTCAGTCTTCGGAAACGCCGTGTCGCACGGCTGCATCCGAGTGCCCTCCAGCGCCTTGGAGCGGCTCAGCACCATCCCGCTGGGAACAGCGGTTCTCATCACCAACACCTGATTCACCAGCGGGGAACCGCGACACCACGTACCGTGCAGTTCTGTGAAGGAAAAGGGGACACCCATGAAGCTCAAGCGCCAGCTCGCCGCCGTCGGCGGCACGCTCGCCCTCGTCACCGCCGGAGCCTCGGTGGCGCTGGTCGGCGGCCTCAGCTCCGGCCACGCCGCGCAGGCGCCGTCGTCGGCGTTCGGCCTGGTCGCCACGGGGCCGATCCCGATCCAGAAGACCCCGACCGTGGTCTCGACCGACGGCAAGCTCGCGAAGAACTCGCTCGTCTCGATCCCGACCAACCCGCTGCTCTCGGGCGGCGTCGTCAACGTCAAGGCGAAGAACGGCTACGCCCACTCCGACGTGACGAACCTCGGCGTGATCGGCAACGGCCTCAACGGTCTCGCCAGCCAGCTCTCCACGCTGACGAGCCAGCTCGGGCCGGTCTGCACCGCGCTCAAGCAGGTGCCGCTCAACCAGGTCACCAACGCCGTCAAGCAGGGCACCGGCACCCTTGACCTGACCGTCCTCGGTCCGATCCTCGACGCGGTCAGCGGAGGCACCGGCATCGACCTCAGCCTCGTCAAGGCCATCGATCTCTCCAAGCTCCTCCCCGATGACCTCTCGGGCCTGTGCAAGGTGCTCGCCGGCACCGCGAGCGTCGTCGGCGCCGACGCCGTCACCACCGAGTGCCACGGCCACACCGGCACGTTCAACGTCGCGAACCTGAACCTGCTGGGCCTGCCGATCAACGTCGACACCAACCAGAAGAACGCCAAGGTCGAGATCCCCGGCGTCGTGAAGATCGAGACGAACCGCCAGACCCTCAACTCCGACGGCACCTTCACCGTCGACGGCATCGTCATCGACCTCCCGATCCTGCAGAACCAGGAGATCATCGTGACCTCCGCGACCTGCGGCAACGTGGCGCACCGGACGGTCACGTCCAACGCGCCGACCCCGACGCCGACGCACACCAAGGCCGCTGTCACCGGCTGACGCAGACCTGCACGGTACGCCGATCGGCCGTGACTCCTCCGGGGGTCGCGGCCGATCGCCGCTTTTGCCCGGTGGGTCAGCGGCAGAGGTCGGCGTGCCAGGTGACGGCGCTGGCGTCGGTCAGCGAGGCCACCTGGTCGATCACCACGCGCAGCCGGGCCGGATCGTCCGGCGCCGCATCCCAGTCCGCGGCGAAGCTCTGCTCGAGGGCGTCGCGCCCGCGGTCGACGAGCGCGCCGACCAGCTCGGCGAGCAGCTCGCGCTGGCGTTCCTGGGCGGCCACGCGACCGGCGTCCTGCATGACGTAGTGCGCCGCGACGGACTTGAGCAGGGTGATCTCGGCCCAGGTCTCGTCGGGGACGACCAGGCCGGCGGCGTACCGGACGAAGGGTCCGTCGCTGGCGCCGAACGTCGCCTGCTGCACCGCGCCGCAGAACCGCCCGATCAGGTCGCTGGTGAGGTTCTTCAGGGCGGCCAGGCTGCCCCGGGTGCCGTCGTACGACGAGGTGGGCCAGCTGCCGACCTCACGCAACCTGCCGAGGGCGGCCGCCAGAGACTCGCCGTCGACCGCGCCGAACCACAGCGCGGCGGTGGAGCCGACCGCGGCCTCGTCGAGGTGGCGCAGGTCGATCATCCCGGCCACGACACCGTCCTCGACGTCGTGGACCGAGTAGGCGACGTCGTCGGACAGGTCCATGATCTGCGCCTCGACGCACCGCTGCAGGCCGCGGGCTCCGGTGCGGGCCCAGGTGAAGGCGGGCAGGTCGTCGGCGTACACACCGAACTTGGGGCTCGCCGGGTCCGGGCCCTCGCCGACGGCCCAGGGGTACTTGGTGCAGGCGTCGAGCGTGGCCCGGGTGAGGTTGAGGCCGGCACCGGGCGTCTTGGACTCGAGCCGGGTGAGCAGCCGGAGGGTCTGCGCGTTGCCCTCGAAGCCACCGCACGCCGCCGCGAGCTCGTCGAGGACGCGTTCGCCGTTGTGCCCGAACGGCGGGTGGCCGAGATCGTGAGCGAGGGCCGCCGTCTCGGCGATGTCCGGGTGGCTGCCGAGGGCGCGCGAGAGGTCACGGGCGATCTGGGCGACCTCGAGGCTGTGCGTCAGCCGGTTGCGGATGAAGTCGTCGGTGGCCGGCCCCCACACCTGGGTCTTCGCCGCGAGCCGCCGGAACGAGGCGGCGTGCACGACGCGGGCGCGGTCACGCTCGAACGGGAGCCGCTCGGGGGCGTCGACCCGCTTCGGCGGCTCGGGCACGATGCGCTCGCGCGCGTGCGCGTCGTACCGCTCCTCGACCGGGTCCACGCTCGGACCCTATCGGCTCTGAGGCGGTCGCTCAGTTGACGGCGAAATGGACGTGGTCCATGTGGTTGGCGGTGGCCGAGCCCCGGTTCGGCATCAGCCGCCAGCCCTCGGAGGAGCGGACGGGGGTCCAGATGTGCTGGTACCAGATGATGTCGTAGAGGTTCAGCTCGCTCGCGTGCGCCTGGAGGAAGTCGGCGATCTGCTGGCCGAGCGCCCGGTCGCCGTAGACCATGGCGTCGACCGCGTGGCCGGTGTTGTGCTCGGGGCGGTTGCCGAGCCCGCCGTACGAGGTGACGGCCGGGAAGGCGTTGCAGACGGCCTCGTAGGCACGGACCATGTCGGGCACCAGGCCGCGGGTGACGCTCATGTCGCCACAGGGCTTGAACACCAGGGCCTGCTGCGCGGGGTCCGCCGGCGGCTTGTTCTTGGCCAGGTAGCCCTGGGTGACCCACAGCGTGGCGCCGTCGACGACGATCTCCTCGCGACCCGACTGCACCGCACCGGTCGTCAGCACCCGCTTGCGCGCCTCGATCTCGCCGCGCTGGGCGGCGCTGTCCTCGGGGCCGGTCCACAGGTTGAGGGCGTCGGTGGTCCACATCGGGACCATCGGCTCCGGCTTCAGGGCCGGCCGCGCCGAGGGGCGCTGGTAGCTGCGCGACACCGTCGCGGGACGGCTCTGGCCGGACGTCGCGACGTTGGCGAGGTCGGCCTGCGCGCTGTCGGCGGCGAGGGTCGTGCTCGGCTGGGAGCCGAGGACGCCGACCGCGACCGTGACTCCGGTCGCCAGGACGGCGAGGGGGCCGGCGATGAGCGCGGCCTTGGGCTTGCGGCGTGCGGTTTCCCGCTTGTGGCTGATGGCCACGGCGCTGATTCCTTCGTTTCGCGGATGCTGTCTCGGTGCTGCTGGTGTGGGGGTCGGTCAACGACCATCGCACACGCGCACGGCTCCGCCGAATCGGCACACGGGGTTCTGCTCAGCGTGAGCACTACCCGCCGGTGGTCTCCGACACGTCCTCGGTGAGGTGGATCTGCGAGCCGTCGGCCTCGTCGAGCCACCCTTCGGGCAGCACCACCTTGGCCCGCGGAGCACCCTGCCGGCCGCGGGGAGCACCCAGCTCGGAGGTGGGGAACGGGGCGCTGTGGTCGAGGCTCGCGAGCAGGTCGTCGAGGGTCGCGAGGGAGTCGATGAGGCCGAGGGTGCGACGAAGGTCACCACCCGCGGGGAAGCCCTTGAGGTACCAGGTGACGTGCTTGCGGAACTCCTTGCAGCCGCGCTCCTCCCCCATGTGCTCGCTGAGCAGCTCGGCGTGCCGGCGCATCATCACGGCGACCTCGCCGAGGTTCGGGAGGGTGGTTTCGATACGCGGCTCGCTCGTTCCTCGCTCGCCGCTACTCAACCAACGATCGCGGCCGGCGAAGGCGGATGCCAGGTCGCGGAACAGCCAGGGACGGCCCAGGCAGCCGCGCCCGATGACGACGCCGTCGACGCCGGTCTCCTCGACCATCCGGAGCGCGTCGGAGGCCTCCCAGATGTCACCGTTGCCGAGGACCGGGATCTCGGTCACCGAATGCTTGAGCTCGGCGATGGCCTCCCAGTCGGCGGTGCCGGAGTAGGCCTGCGAGACCGTCCGGCCGTGCAGCGCGATCGCCGCGCACCCGGCCTCCTGGGCGATCCGGCCCGCGTCGAGGTAGGTGAGGTGGTCGTCGTCGATGCCCTTGCGGGTCTTCATCGTCACCGGGACGTCGTACGGCGCCGCGGCCGCGACCGCCTGCTCCAGGATCCGCCCGAGCAGGCCGCGCTTCCAGGGCAGCGCTCCGCCGCCGCCCTTGCGGGTGACCTTGGGGACCGGGCAGCCGAAGTTGAGGTCGACGTGGCGGACGTCGTACTCCTCGCAGAGGATGGTGACGGCCTTGACGACGTACGTCGGATCGGTGCCGTAGAGCTGCACCGAGCGCACCGACTCCAGCTCGTCGAAGACGAGCATCCGCTTGGTGGTCTCGTCACCCTCGACCAGGCCGCGGCTGGTGATCATCTCGCAGACGTAGAGGCCGGCGCCGTACTCGGCACAGAGCCGGCGGAACGCGGCGTTCGTCACGCCCGCCATCGGCGCGAGGACGACGGGGGTCGCGACCTCGAGCGAGCCCAGCCGAAGCGTCACTGCTTCGCGCTCTTCGTGCTCTTCGGCCCCTTGGTGGACTTCTTCTTCGGCTTCTTGGTCACCGGCGGCTGGACCTTGGTGCTGACGCGACCGGTCCAGGTCACCGACTGCAGCGGCTGGTTGCTGTCGTCGTAGGGACGGAAGGTCACCGACTTCAGGTCCTGGCCCGGCGAGATGGCGAAGACGAAGCACATGTCGATCCGCGCACCGGGCGCGAACGACGCCGGCGTGACGTAGGGGTGGCACGGCTGGAAGGTGCGCTGCTGGAACGGCTGCGCGGCGACCAGGGTGCCGCCGTCCTGCTCGGCCCAGATCGGCACGGCGAGGCGGTTCAACGGCGTCGTCGACTCGTTGGTGACGACCGCGCGCACGAAGTACGGCGTGGTCGCGGCCTGCGCGGAGCTGACCTTCCAGCCCTGGAACGACTTGTCGTACGTCGTGCGCTCGATCCGGGTGATCTGCACGTCCAGCACGGCCGTCGTCGACACCTTCGGGTGCCACGCGATGACCGCGTGGTCGCCGAGCTTCAGCGCCGAGCCCGGGGTCGTCAGTGAGACGCCCGACGGCACGGCGGTCAGGTACGGAGCGACGGTCGGCGAGGACGAGTCGCTCGGTGCGGCGGTCGGGCTGCCCGAGCCGCACGCCGACGCGGGGAGCGCCAGCGCGAGCGCTCCGATGACCCCGAGAATCCGACGGTTCACGACGTCAGCACCCCACGAATCGCTCGGCGAAGTAGGCGGTCAGCTTGTCCAGCGCGACCCGCTCCTGGCTCATCGAGTCGCGCTCGCGCACGGTGACGGCCTGGTCCTCGAGGGTGTCGAAGTCCACGGTGACGCAGTACGGCGTGCCGACCTCGTCCTGGCGGCTGTAGCGCTTGCCGATCGAGCCGGCGTCGTCGAAGTCGATGTACCAGTTCTTGCGGAGCTCAGCGGCCAGTGCCTGCGCCTTGGGGGTCAGGTCGGCGTTGCGGCTCAGCGGCAGCACGGCGGCCTTGATCGGCGCGAGGCGCGGGTCGAGCCGCAGCACGGTGCGCTTGCGGACACCGCCCTTGGTGTCGGGAGCCTCGTCCTCGGCGTACGCGTCGACGAGGAAGGTCATCAGGCTGCGCGACAGGCCGGCTGCGGGCTCGATCACGTAGGGCACGTAGCGCTCGTTGGCGGCCTGGTCGAAGTAGCGCAGGTCCTTGCCGGAGTGCTCCATGTGCGTCGCCAGGTCGAAGTCGGTGCGGTTGGCGACACCCTCGAGCTCGCCCCACTCCGAGCCCGCGAAGTTGAAGCGGTACTCGATGTCGACGGTGCGCTTGGAGTAGTGCGACAGCTTCTCCTTGGCGTGCTCGTAGAGCCGGAGGTTGTCGGGGTCGATGCCGAGGTCGACGTACCAGGCCAGGCGGGTGTCGATCCAGTACTGGTGCCACTCCTCGTCCTCACCCGGCTTGACGAAGAACTCCATCTCCATCTGCTCGAACTCGCGGGTGCGGAAGATGAAGTTGCCGGGCGTGATCTCGTTGCGGAAGCTCTTGCCCATCTGGGCGATGCCGAACGGGGGCTTCATCCGCTGGCTGGTGACCACGTTGGCGAAGTTGAGGAAGATGCCCTGCGCGGTCTCGGGGCGCAGGTAGTGCAGGCCGGACTCGTCCTCGAGGACACCGAGGTGGGTCTTGAGCATGCCGGAGAACTGCTTCGGCTCGGTCCACGCGCCGCGGGCACCGCAGTTGGCACACGCGATGTCGCTCAGCGGCACGGTGTCAGGGTCGGCGATGCCCTTCTTCTCGGCGTACGCCTCCTGCAGGTGGTCGGCCCGGTAGCGCTTGTGGCAGGACTGGCACTCGGTCAGCGGGTCGTTGAACGTCGCGACGTGGCCGGAGGCCTCCCAGGTCTGCCGCGGCAGGATGATGCTGGAGTCGAGTCCCACGACGTCGTCGCGGCTCTGCACCATCGAGCGCCACCACTGGCGCTTGATGTTCTCCTTCAGCTCCACGCCCAGCGGCCCGTAGTCCCAGGCCGAGCGGGTGCCGCCGTAGATCTCGCCGCACGGGTAGACGAATCCGCGGCGCTTGGCCAGGGAGACGACGTTGTCGACGGTGGAGGGGGGCGGCTTGGCCACAGGAGGATCCTTCGGTTCGGGCCGCGCGGCCGGCTGCCGTGCGGTCGTGCGTATCGCGCCTAGGTTACGCGGGTACCGGCCTCGTTCAGCACTCCGGACGGCTCCACCAGCTCGTAGGCGCCGGGCTCGTCGATCGCGCGGCTGAGCACCGGGACGCCGTACATCTTCAGCTCGTACGACGACAGGGCCCGCCGGTAGGCGCCGACGTTGATCCAGCGGGTGGTGAGCACCCAGAGATCGGGCTCGTCGAGGTTGCGGCCGATCGCGCCGTCGAGGTAGCCGGGCTGGTCGCTCAGCAGGGCATGGACCGACTCGAGGTCGGCGCGCAGGGCGTCATCGCCACGGAACCGGTTGACGACGAGCACGGACCGATCCTACGTTATGACGACTGTCATAACCCTCTGAGGAGCCTTCGATGACCCAAGCGACGACCGAGCCGACGTGGCAGAAGTCCGCCTGCATCCTGTGCGAGTGCAACTGTGGCATCGAGGTGCAGGTGCAGGACCGGCACCTGGTCAGGATCCGCGGCGACAAGTCACACCCCTCCTCCCAGGGCTACACCTGCGAGAAGCCGCTGCGGCTGGACCGCTACCAGAACGGGACGTCGCGGCTGACCTCTCCCCTGCGCCGCCGTGACGACGGCAGCTACGAGGAGATCCCGTGGGACGTGGCGATCAGCGAGATCGCGGCCAGGCTCGCGGCGATCCGCGACGAGCACGGCGGCGACAAGATCTTCTTCTACGGAGGCGGCGGGCAGGGCAACCACCTCGGCGCGGGCTACCAACAGTCGCTGCAGGCGGCCCTCGGCGTGCGCTACCGGTCCAACGCGCTCGCGCAGGAGAAGACCGGCGAGATGTACGTCGACGGCCGGCTGTACGGCGGCCACACCAAGGGCGACTTCGAGCACGCCGAGGTCGTGGTCTTCGTCGGCAAGAACCCGTGGCAGTCGCACTCCTTCCCGCGCGCCCGGCCGGTGCTCAAGGAGATGGCGGCCGACCCGGACCGCTGCATGGTGGTGATCGACCCGCGCCGCAGCGAGACCGCGGCGATGGCCGACATCCACCTGCAGGTGCGACCCGGGACGGACGCCTGGTGCCTGGCCGCGCTGGGTGCGGTGCTGGTCCAGGAGGACCTCATCGACCACGACTTCGTGCGTGACCACACGACCGGCGCCGAGGCGGTGCTGGCGGCGTACGCCGAGGTCCCGATCGCCGACTACGCGGAGCGGTGCGGCGTAGACGAGTCGCTGATCCGGCGTACCGCCCGACGGATCGCGGCCGCGAAGAGCGCGTGCACCTACGAGGACCTCGGCATCCAGCAGGCGCCGCACAGCACGCTGAGCTCCTACCTCAACAAGATGCTGTGGATCCTCACCGGCAATTTCGCGAAGCAGGGCGGGATGTTCCTGCACTCGACGTTCGCCGCCCTGGCGGGCGGGACCGGTGGCGGCGGGTCGAAGGTGACCCCGGTGACCGGGGCGCGCATCATCTCCGGCCTGGTGCCGTGCAACTCGATCGCCGAGGAGATCGACACCCACCACCCCGACCGGTTCCGGGCGATGTGGATCGACAGCGTCAACCCGGCCCACTCCCTCGCCGACTCGGCGGCCTTCCGCCGGGCGATGCGCAAGCTGGAGCTCAGCGTGGTCATCGACGTCGCGATGACCGAGACGGCGCGCGAGGCCGACTACGTGCTGCCCGCGGCCACCCAGTTCGAGAAGTGGGAGTGCACCTTCTTCAACGTCGACTTCCCCGAGAACGTCTTCCACCTGCGCGCGCCGCTGATGGAGCCGTTGGAGGGCACGCTCGACGAGCCGGAGATCTACGCCCGCGTCATCCGGGCGCTCGGGGTCGTCGACGACGCGACGCTGTCGCCGCTGCGGAAGGCGGCCGAGAACGGCCTCGCGGCGTACGCCGATGCCTTCTTCGCGGCGATCGGCGCCGACCCCCGGCTGATGGGCCTGGCCGGTCACGTTCTGTACGAGACCCTCGGGCCGACCCTCGGGTCCGCGCGCGGGACCGCCGCGCTGTGGGGTGTCGCGCACCTGTGCGCGATGGCGCAGCCGGCGTCGGTGGCGCGGGCCGGCTTCGGCGGCACCGGCTTCGAACCGGGCAACGCCCTGTTCTCGCGGATCCTCAGCGGCAAGGCCGTGGTGTTCACCCGCGACGACCACGAGAACGCGTGGGACTACGTCCGCCGGCCTGACCGCCGGTTCACCCTGGAGATCCCCGAGCTCCTGGACCACCTGCGCGCGCTGGCCACCGAGCCGAGCTCGTGGACCACCGAGGACTTCCCGATGGTGCTGTCGGCCGGCGAGCGGCGGGCCTTCACGGCCAACACGATCATCCGCGACCCGTCGTGGCGGCGTCGCGACCGGCAGGGCGCGCTGCGGCTGTCGCCGACGGACGCGTCGGCGTACGGCGTGGAGTCGGGCGACTCGCTGCGGGTCGTGACCGAGCGCGGGGAGGCCGTCGCGGTGGTCGAGGTGACCGACCAGATGCAGCCCGGCCACATGTCCCTGCCCAACGGCCTCGGGGTGGCCCACGAGGACGGCACCCCCGGTGTCGCTCCGAACGAGCTCACCTCGCTGCACCACCGCGACTTCCTCGCGGGCACGCCGTGGCACAAGTACGTGCCCGCACGGCTGGAGCGGGTGTGACCTCGGCACGGGAGACGATGATCGACGGCGCCATCGACCTGTTCGCGCGCCGTGGCGTGGCCGGTACGTCGTTGCGCGACGTCGTCGAGCACAGCGGCGCGCCGCGGGGGTCGATCTATCACCACTTCCCCGGCGGCAAGGACGAGCTGGCGGCGGCCGCGGCCGCCCGGGCCGGGGTCCTGACCGATGGGCTCATCACCAAGCTGGCCTCGGCCGGTGACCCCGGCGCCGCGGTCACGGAGCTGGTCGAGATCTGGTGCCGACGGCTCGAGCGCAGCGACTTCGAGCAGGGGTGCCCGGTCGCGGCGTCGGCGCTCGCGGCGGACGAGACGCCCGCGGCACGGGAGGCGGCCGCGGCGGCCTTCGCCGGGTGGTCGGGTCTGCTGCGCGAGGCGTTCGCCCGCTCCGGCGTACCTCTCGAGGAGGCGGAGGCGCGAGCCAACCTGGCGATCTGCGCGATCGAGGGCGCCCTGCTGGTCAGCCGGGCTCAGCGGTCCGTGGAGCCGCTCCGGTCGGCCGGGCGCAGCCTCGTGACGATGTGGGGCTCCGCCTGACCTCCGGTTTGACAGCGGCTCCTGATGTAAATGAGAATCGTTCTCATGTTGAAGCCACTCCTCGGAGCGACCACCCTGGCCCTCGCGCTGTCCGGCTGTGCGGCCTTCTCCGACAACGGGCCGAGCGCGAGCAACGGGCTCACCGTGGTCGCCGGCCTCTACCCGCTGCAGTGGGTGGCCCAGCAGGTCGTCGGCGACCACGCCCAGGTCGAGGACCTGACCCAGCCAGGCGCTGAGCCGCACGACCTGGAGCTCACGCCCAAGGAGGTCGGCGACGTCGTGTCGGCCGATGTGATCGTCTACGAGAAGGGCCTGCAGGCCGCCGTCGACCAGGCCGTGACCCAGGCGAACAGCGACGCCGCGTTCGACGTCACGCCCGTCGCCGGGCTCGAGCCGCTCTCCCACGGCGGCCACGACGACGTGAGCCACCAGCCCGGCGTGACCGCTGACCAGGAGGCCGAGCAGTCGGCGAAGGACCTCGGCGACCTCGACCCGCACTTCTGGCAGGACCCGCTCAAGCTCGCCGCCGTGGGCCAGGCCCTGGCGGACAAGATGGCGTCGGTCGACCCGGCGGACACAGCGTCGTACCACGCCAACGCGGATGCCCTCTCGGCGAAGCTGAAGGCTCTCGACCACGACTACGCCACCGGGCTGGCGCACTGCCAGCGGCACGTGATCGTGGTCAGCCACAACGCGTTCGGCTACCTGTGGCGCTACGGGCTCGACGTCGAGCCCATCGCCGGCCTCTCCCCCGACGCCGAACCGACGCCCGCCGACCTGGGCCGGTTGCAGCAGCTGATCCGGACCGACGGGATCACCACCGTCTTCGGCGAGCGCCTGGTGTCCCCGGCGCTCTCCCGGACGATCGCGCAGGACACCGGAGCGAGGACCGCGGTGCTCGACCCTATCGAGGGACTCAGCTCCGCCACCTCGCACGAGGACTACCTTTCCCTCATGCGCGCCAACCTCGCCGCACTCCGCACCGCGAACGGCTGTCGATGAACCCGATCGAGCTCACCGACGGGGCCGTGGCCGCCGGCGGGCGACTGCTCATCAGCGGCGTCGACCTGACCGTCGAGGACGGCGACTTCATCGCCCTGATGGGCCCCAACGGCTCGGGCAAGTCCACGCTGGTCCGGGCGCTGACCGGGCTCCGGCCGCTGGCGGCGGGCTCGCTGCGGCTGTTCGGCGAGCCGGTCGACCGGTTCAAGGACTGGCCGCGGCTGGGCTACGTGCCGCAGCGGGCCAACGCGTCCTCCGGCATCCCAACCTCGGTGTGGGAGGTCGTCGCGTCCGGCCGCCTGGGCCGGCGCGGCCTGTTCCGTCCGCTGTCCCGCGCCGACCGGCGGATCATCTCCTCCGCACTCGAGACGGTCGGTCTGAGCAACCGCACCTCCGACCCGGTGACCGACCTCTCGGGCGGACAGCAGCAGCGCGCCTACATCGCGCGCGCACTGGCCGGCGAGCCCGACCTGTTCTTCCTCGACGAGCCGACGGCCGGCGTCGACCTGCCCAACCAGCAGGTTCTCGCCGACACGCTCGGGATGCTCAAGGAGCAGGGCCGCACGATCGTGCTCGTCGCCCACGAGCTCGGCCCGCTGGCGGGCCTGGTCGACCGGACCGTGGTGATGCGCGACGGCCACAAGGCGTACGACGGCGTCCCGCTCGCCGACCACGACGTGCACGGGCCGGTGTTCTTCGGCGAGGAGCACAGCCACCACCACGAGGTGCCCGCCCGCCACGACCACCCACCGACCCCGCAGGTGGCCTCACCGCTGGAGTGTGATCACGAATGAGCGCCTGGGACCTCTTCTCCTACGGCTTCATGCAGCGCGCCCTGATCGCCGCCACGCTGACCGGCCTGGCCGCGCCGATCGTCGGCACCTACCTGGTGCAGCGGCGATTGTCGCTGATGGGCGACGGCCTCGGGCACGTGGCCGTGACCGGTGTCGCCCTCGGCCTGCTGACCGGTACGTCGCCGACGTGGACCGCCGTGATCGTGGCCGTGCTCGGGGCGGTCGCCATCGAGCTGATCCGCGAGCGCGGACACGCCGGTGGTGACGTCGCGCTGGCGCTGCTGTTCTACGGCGGCCTCGCGGGCGGCGTGCTGCTCTCGGGCCTGGCGGGCAAGTCGGCCGCGACGCTGCAGGAGTACCTGTTCGGCTCGATCACGACGATCGGCATCGGCGACGTGCTCATCACGATGGCACTCGCCGCGGTGGTCCTGGTGATCGGGCTCGGCCTGGCGCCGCAGCTGTACGCCGTCGCGAACGACCGCGACTTCGCGCAGGTCGCCGGGCTGCCCGTGCGCTGGTACAACCTGCTCGTTGCCACCCTCGCCGCGGTCAGCGTCACGGTCGCGATGCACACCGTCGGGCTGTTGCTGGTCTCGGCGCTGATGGTCATCCCCGTCGCGACCTCGCAGCAGCTCACCCGGACCTTCCGCAGCACGCTCGGCCTCGCGATGGTGCTCGGCCTCGTCGCCTCCCTCGGCGGGCTGCTGATCTCGACGTTCGCGTCCTTCCACGCGACGGTCGCCCCGGGCCCGAGCATCGTGCTGCTCGCGCTCGCCTGCTTCGTGGTGGCGTGGCCGACCGGGGTGCTGCTGCGGCGCCGACGGGTCGGCGTACCGACCGCTGATCCGGCTCCGTAGCCCCGCGTCCGGTCGCCGGGGCCGGCACGGAGGGCGGAGGTGGGCAACCTCCGGAACGTCTTGCTCCACCCCGTGCCTAGGCACGGGGCAGGTATCGGGAGCATGATGAAAGACCCGACGAACGGCGGTGATCGAATTGATCCTCATTGTCGGTGGCACCGGCGATCTCGGCGAACGCGTCACCCGCATCCTGAGCGAGCGGGGCGAAGAGGTCCGCTGCTTGGTTCGCCGGACGAGTGACGACGCCGCCCTGCGCGAGCTCGGAGTGGAGCTGGTTCGGGGCGACCTCACCGAGCCCGAGTCCCTCGCCGCTGCGTGCGAAGGCATCACGACGGTCGTGGCCACAGCCACGATGATCGCGAGGAGGCTCGGCGGCGAGGCGCTGCCAACGATCCACCAGGCTGACGAGATGGGCATGGCGTCCCTGATCGCGGCGGCGGAGTCCGCCGGGGTGCAGCGCTTCGTGTACCTGTCGTTCCCCGGGGTCGACAAGGCGATCGGCACGCCCCTGGAGCACGCCAAGCTCGCGACCGAGGAGCGGTTGCGCGGTTCATCGATGCAGGGGGTCGTGGTGCGACCCGACGCGTTCCAGGAGATCCACCTCGGGGCCGCCGCGCGATTCGACGTCGCGGCAGGGAAGATCGCCATCATCGGTCGGGGTGACAGCAAGCGTCGATGGGTCAGTACCGCGGATGTCGCCGCCCTCGTGGCCTCGGTGTCAGTCGAGAACGACCCACCGAGCCTGATCACCGTCGGTGGGCCCGAAGCCCTCACCAAGAACGAGGCGGTGGCTCTGGTGGAGGAGGCGACGGGACGCCGGATGAAGGTCCAGCACATGCCCAGGCCCGTCGCTCGGATGGCGATCCGGATGCTGAACAAGCGCAATGATGCGCTCGCGTCGGCCTTCGGAGCCGGCCTCCTGCAAGACCTCCGCGCCGCCGACTGGGACGACGCAGCCCTGAGGGAGCGCGGCATCACGCCTCGGGCGGCAAGCGACTACCTGCGCGCGGAGGCCATCCGCCTCACGCAGCAGCGGCCCTGATCACGACCGAGGCCGGACCTCGTTGGGCACCGCTCCCCCGTAGCGTCGGTCGCGACGCGCGTAGGTGTCGATCGCCTGCCACAGGTGACGCCGGTCGACGTCGGGCCAGAGCACGTCGGAGAACACGAACTCGGCGTACGCGGCCTGGTAGAGCATGAAGTTGGAGAGCCGCTCCTCGCCGGACGTGCGCCAGATCAGGTCGGCGTCCGGGAGCTCGGGGACGTACAGGTAGCGGCCGAGCGTCTTCTCGTCCACCTTGCCCGGCTTGAGCCGGCCGGCGGCGACGTCCTCGGCGAGCCGGCGCGCGGCGTCGCCGAGCTCGGAGCGGCCGCCGTAGTTGACGCACATCGTCAGCGTCAGCACGTCGTTGTCCTTGGTGAGCTCCTCGGCGATCTTGAGCTCGTTGATGACCGACTTCCAGAGGCGGGGGGCACGGCCGGCCCAGCGGACCCGGACGCCGAGGTCGTTCATCTCGTCGCGACGCCGGCGGATCACGTCGCGGTTGAAGCCCATCAGGAACTTCACCTCGTCGGGGCTGCGGCTCCAGTTCTCGGTGGAGAAGGCGTACGCCGACACCGCCTTCACGCCGATCTCGATCGCGCCCTCGACCACGTCGAACAGGCTCGACTCGCCCTGCTCGTGGCCCTTCGTCCGCGGCAGGCCTCGCTCCTTGGCCCAGCGGCCGTTGCCGTCCATCACGATCGCCACGTGGTGCGGCACCAGCTCGGCCGGGATGGCTGGCGGCCGGGCGCCGCTCGGGTGCGGAGTCGGCGGGCGGACGGGGGTACGACGCGGCACGGGGTGCAGCCTATTGCGTGGCCGGACGTCATACGGACGGGGCGCTGCAGCGCTCCGTCCGTATGACGTCCGCGGTCAGCGCACGGTGAACGACGTCCTGGCGGACTGGTCCAGGTAGCCGCAGCCGCAGCTGGAGTTCTGCATCGTGAGGCCGGAGGTCCGGAAGGACTGCGCGCCCGCGCCGACCTCGCTCTTGGGGATGCTGAGCTGGATGTAGTCGTCGGCGTAGGACAAGCTGCCGCGGATGCCCGTCTGCGACGGACTGAACCGCGTCAGCGCTCGACGTACGCCAGCGACCTCAGGCCGCGCTCCAGCTGCCACTGGGTGAAGGCGGCGACGAGCCCGTTGGCCTCGCGGACGTGGCGGGGCTCGGCGGCCTCGACGACCGGCCAGTCGCCGGCGAGCAGGGCGCCCATCAGCAGCAGGGTGTCGGCGGCGGGGGTGGCGGAGCCGGGGATCCGGCAGGTCGAGCAGAGCACGCCACCCATCGAGGGGTTGAACCAGCGGTGGGTGACGAGCTCGCCGGTGCCGAGGACCGGCGGGCGGCCGCAGTGGGCGCAGTCGACGAAGGACGGCGCGTAGCCGGCGATCGCCATCGCACGCAGCAGGTAGGAGTCGAGGACGTGGCCGGGCGCGCGTTCCCCCGACGACATCGCGCGCAGCGCGCCGAGCAGCAGCTGGAACTGCTGGACCGCCGGCTCGCGCTCCTCGGCGACGAGCCGCTCCGCGGTCTCGAGCATGGCGGTGCCGGCGGTGTAGCGGTCGTAGTCGAAGCCGATCTCGGCGGCGTAGGCACCCCGGGTGTCGGCCTGGGTGATCGTGTCCAGGTTGCGCCCGTCGGCGAGCTGCAGGTCGACGTGGGTGAACGGCTCGAGCCGGGACCCCCACCGCGAGGTCGTACGACGCACCCCGCGGGCCACCGCGCGCACGCGTCCGTGCTGACGGGTCAGCAGGGTGATGATGCGGTCGGCCTCCCCCAGCTTGTGGGTGCGCAGCACGATCGCCTCGTCGCGATACAGAGGCACGTCTCCTATTGTGCCGAGCATGACCGACACAGCCCGGTACGGCGCACCGACGCGACCCCGCGGATCCGTCACGGACTGGGCGTTGGTGGTGCTGACCTGGGCCTCTGTCCTCGCCAACGGGTGGCTGCTGTTCTTCCCTCCGCGCACGTACGACCTCCGGCACGGGATCCAGGTGGCCGACCTGGTGATCTGCGTGCTGCTCGGGCTGGCGATCTGCTGGCGCTGGCTGCGGTTCCGGGCCGGCCGACGGCTGCTGCGCAAGCAGTGGTGGGAGGTCATCGCCCTCTTTCCGCTCATCGTCCCGACCGTCGGCGAGTGGAAGAGCGTGCTCCTGGTGGTGCTCGTCGCGCGACTGGTCCGCACCGTCGACCGCACCGACAACGTGTTGGGCGACCGCGTCACCGCCGACCTGGTGCGGCACTTCTCCGACCCGATCGTCACCGCGATCAAGCGGCCGATCACGATCGCGGTCCTGGACGAGGTCGTCAACGTGATCCACGAGGGCACCTACGCCACCAACCTCCGGGCAGCGCTCGACGAGAACCGGATCGAGCTCGAGGCCCTCGTCGTGGAGCTGATCCGCGAGGACGTCGCGACCGGCAAGCTGCGCCGGCTGCCCTTCCACGACGAGCTGGTCACGATGGTCACCGACACCGTGCTGCGGCTGATCAACGGTGCCCTCGACGACCCGCGCACCACCGAGCTGATCTCCGACGTCATCGCCAACTCGGCCGAGCAGTTGCGCATCGCGGTCCGCCAGCCCGGACTCACCTGAGCGCGAGTTCTGACCCGTGGTCGACCGAATCCCTGGTTTGGGTCGACCACAAGCCCGAACTCGCGCTAGGGGCGGAGGAGGGCGAGGACCTTCTCGGCGGCGGGGAGGGCCAGCTCGCGGTCGGCGGGGACCAGGCCGATCCGGGTACGCCGGTCCAGCAAGTCGCCCACGGTGGCCGCGCCCTCGTGGGTCACGCCGAAGACCAGCTCGGCCCAGACCGTCGGGACGGCCGGGTTGCCCGGCACGATCGGGGCGAGCAGCTCGGACTCGTCCCAACCGGTGGCCTCCACGGAGGTGGTGAGGACGAGGGCGGCGTCGGCGCCGTACCGGCGGACCAGGCGGGCCCTGCCGGGGTGACCGGCGCGGGCCGCCGCCTCGGCGAGGTCCTCCCGTGGGGCGGCGCCGGCCAGCGGCAGGGTCGCGGTGACGCAAGGCCCCGCGGTCAGTCCGGCGGCAGCGACGGCGGCGTCGACCGCGTCCTGCGCCATCCGGCGGTACGTCGTCAGCTTGCCGCCCACGATCGTGACCACGCCGTCGGAACTGGTCAGCACCGCGTGCTTGCGGGAGAGGTCAGCGGTCGACGCGTCGCCGCCGTCGAGGAGCGGGCGGAGCCCGGCGTACGCCCCCACGACGTCGGAGCGCCGCAGCGGTGTCGCGAACGACGCGGACACCACGTCGAGCAGGAAGCCGATCTCGACCTCCGTCGGCTCGGCCACGTCCGGCACCGGCCCCTCGGCCGGCTCGTCGGTGAGACCGACGTAGAACTGGCCATCGGGCTGCGGGAGGACCAGCACGAAGCGGTTGACCTCGCCTGGGATCGGCGCGAAGACCGCGACGTCGAGATCCGGGAGCGCCTCGGCCCGCAGGACCAGGTGCGTGCCCCGTGACGGCCGGAGGTGTACGTCGGGCACGAGCTCGCTCGCCCACACGCCGGCCGCGTTGACGACGGTCCGGGTCCGCACCGTCGCGGTCGCACCGGTCAGCTCGTCGCGCAGCTCGACCGTGGTGCCCGTCGCCGAGAGCACCCGTGCATGGGTGTGCACCGACGCGCCGTGGTCGGCGGCCGTGCGGGCGATCGTGGTGACCAGCCGCGCGTCGTCCTCGAGCTGGCCGTCCCAGCCGAGGAAGGAGCCGCGCAGCCCGACGGACCGCAGCGTCGGCGCGAGCCGACGGGTCTCAGCCGCGCTCAGGCGGCGCGGGCGCGGCAGCGTGGCGCTGCTGGTGCGCGCGGCCCGGCGGAGCAGGTCGCCACCGACGAACCCCGCACCGGCGAGGAGCCCCATCGGCCGGCTCACCGAGGCGGCGAGCGGGATGATCGAGGCGAGCGGGTGCACCAGGTGCGGAGCGGTGACCTCCATCAGGATGCCGCGCTCGACCGCGCTCTCGTGGGCCACGCCGACCTGGCCGGAGGCCAGGTAGCGCAGCCCGCCGTGCACGAGCTTGGAGGAGAAGCGCGAGGTGCCGAACGCGAGGTCGTGCGCGTCGACCGCGAGCACGGTGAGGCCGCGCGACACCGCGTCGAGGGCGACACCCGCGCCGGTCACGCCGAGACCGACGACGACGACGTCGACCTCGCTGGGCACGCCGGACAGTCCTGCGGTGATCGTCATGGCTGGAGGCTCCTGGTCAGCTGCGTGTGCAGCTCGGCGTCGAGGGCGGCGAGGTCGACGCTGTCGTCGACCATCGTGTGGGCGGAGAGGACGAAGCCGTGGCAGGCGAGCACGAGGGATCGCGCCAGCAGCACCGGGTCACCGGTGCGGACCGCCCCGGTCCCCTGACCGGAGCGGATCGCCTCGGCGAGCAGGCCGACGATGAGCTCCTGCGACCGGCCGCGCCGTGAGAAGAGGTAGGGCAGCACGAGCTCGGGGTCGAGCTCGACGATGCGGCTGAACAGCTCGTTGTCGCGCAGCGCGGCGACCGTGGCCAGGACGGCGTCCGCGATCGCCTCGGGCGTGGCGGAGCGGTCCGCGACGTGCCCCTCGACCACGCCGGTCCACTCGCGCGTCATCAGGTCGGCGAGGAGGGCCGGCATGTCCGGCCATGCCCGGTAGATCGTCATCCGCGAGACGTCGGCGCGGCGGGCGACCTCGGTGAGCGTCGTACGCCGCCAACCGACGTCGAGGATGCACGCCCGGGCGGCGTCGAGGTAGCCGTCGCGAGGCGTTGCGGGATCCTGGGTGTTGTGACGTTGTGACGCCATATGTCACACTGTAACACATGACCGCGAACCAGCTGAGCTCGCCCGAGACCGCGACCGACCTCCAGCCGGAGATGCCCGCCACCCGCTGGGGCGACCCCGCGCAGGCGGCGCCGCTCCCCGACGGGGTGCGCGACCTGGTATCGCTGGTCTTCCCGATCCAGGACTCCCCCGCCCGCACCGACGTCACGCTGCCGGCGTCCTCGCTGGCCGCCGAGCAGGTCGCCGCCCTCGCCGCCCTGGTCGGCGCCGACAACGTCGTGACCGACGACGCCGTCCGCCGCGTGCGCACCCGAGGCAAGTCCACGCCCGACCTGCTCCGCCAGCGCACCGGCGACCTGGGGGACGCACCGGACGTGGTCGTCCGGCCCGCCGACCACGACGAGGTCGCCGCGGTCCTCGCCTGGGCCCAGGAGCAGCGGGTCGCGGTCGTCCCGTTCGGTGGCGGTACGGCGGTCACGGGTGGCCTGGTCGCGGACCCGGCCGGCGCCGGCCTCACCGGCGTGGTCTCCCTCGACCTGGGTCGGATGCGTCGGCTCCTCGCGATCGACCCCGTCTCCTCGACCGCGACCCTCGAGCCCGGCCTGCGCGGTCCCGAGGCCGAAGCGCTGCTGGCGCGACACGGCCTGATGCTCGGCCACCTCCCCCAGTCCTTCGAGTTCGCGACGATCGGCGGCTTCGCCGCGACCCGCAGCAGCGGCCAGTCGAGCGCCGGCTACGGCCGGTTCGACGCGATGGTGGTCGGGCTGCGCGTGGCCACCCCGACCGGCGACGTACGCCTCGGGTCGGCGCCGGCGAACGCCTCGGGACCGGACCTGCGCGAGGTCTTCCTCGGCTCCGAGGGCGCCTTCGGCGTCATCACCGAGGTCACCGTGCGGGTGCGCCCGCTGCCCGAGGTCAAGGAGTACGAGGGCTGGCGCTGGCCGAGCTTCGCCGAGGGGGCCGACGCGATGCGGCAGCTGGCGCAGGCCGATCTGCTGCCGACCGTGCTGCGGCTCTCGGACGAGGCGGAGACGGCGATCAACCTCGCCGACCCGGAGAGCATCGGCGGCGAGTCGGCCGCGGGCTGCCTGATGATCGTCGGCTACGAGGGCACCCCGTCCGCGGTGGCGGCCAAGAAGCTCGCCGTCACGACCCTCCTCACCGACCTGGGCGGTACGCCGCTCGGCGCCGAGCCGGGCACCTCCTGGGCGCACGGCCGGTTCAACGCGCCGTACCTCCGCGACAGCCTGCTCGACGCCGGCGTGCTCGTCGAGACCCTCGAGACCGTCACCTTCTGGAGCAACCGCGAGAACCTCTACACCCGCGTGAAGGCCGCGCTCGAGACGAGCCTGGGCGAGGGCGCGATGGTGCTCTGCCACGTCTCGCACGTCTACGCGACCGGGTGCTCGCTCTACTTCACCGTCGCCGCGCCGGGCGGTGAGGACCCGCTGGCACGCTGGCTCCCCGCGAAGGCCGCCGCGTGCGAGGCGATCGTCGCGGCGGGTGCCTCGATCACCCACCACCACGCCGTCGGCACCGACCACAAGCCCTACCTGACCGCCGAGATCGGCGAGGTCGGCGCGCGGATCCTGCACGCGGTCAAGGACGCCGTCGACCCGGTCGGCATCCTCAACCCGGGAGTGTTGATCCCGTGACGCGCTCCTTCTCCTTCCTCGTCAACCCGCTGTCGGGCGGCGGCGCCGGCCCCAAGGTCGTCGTCCCCCTCGCCCGGGCGCTGCGCGAGGCCGGTGCGGAGGTCGAGGTCAGCTACACGACCACCGCGGCCGAGAGCCCCTCGCTCGTCGCCGAGGCCGTCGCGCACGGCTCGGTCGTCGCGTCTGTCGGCGGCGACGGCATGCTGTCGTCGGTCGCGGGTGCGGTCGCGGACGCGGACGGCGTGCTCGCCGTCGTACCGGCCGGACGGGGCAACGACTTCGCCCGGATGTTGGAGGTCCCGACCGACCTCGACGTCCAGGTCCGCCTCTTGCTGCACGGCAACGAACGACGCATCGACCTGCTCCGCACCACCACAGCGACCGGCACGACCTCCGTCGTCGCCGGTTCCGTGTACGCCGGGGTCGACGCGCGCGCCTCGGAGATCGTGGACCGGTCGCGGTGGATGCCGTCGACGCTGCAGTACCCGCTGGCAGCGGTCCGCGCGCTGGCGGCGTACCGCCCCTTCGACGCGGTGCTCGAGGTCGACGGGGAGCGCACCACGCACCGCGCGGCGACCGTGGTCGTCGCCAACTCGCGCTACTACGGCAAGGGCATGGCGATCGCTCCCTCCGCCTCCGTCGACGACGGCCTCCTCGACGTCGTCGTCATCGAGGCCGCCTCCCGCCTGGAGCTGATCCGCTCCCTGCCCAAGGTGTACGACGGCGGGCACGTCGCCCTGCCCGAGGTCACCGTGCGGACCGGCCGGCACGTCCGGCTGTCCGGCGCGTACGTCGGCGGCGGAGCCGTGCCGGTGGGCGCGGACGGCGAGCAGCAGACCCCGCTCCCCGCCGGCCCGGACGCGCTGACGGTCGACCTGCTGGCCGGCGCGCTGCGCGTCCTGGCGTGACCTCGGCGCCTGTCGGTAGTTTGACCGGCATGTTGGTACGCCGCGTTACCGTCCTCTCCTCGCTCCTGCTCGCCCTCGCGGTGGCCGTCCCCGTGGCGGCGAGCGCGCCCGCGCAGGCGGCCGGCGGGTCGGCGTACGCACCGATCGACCGGCCGGGCCCGCGGCTGTCCGTCGACCCCGCGAAGCTGAGGGCGTCGCTGGCCTGCCACGGCAACCCCCGGAGCGGCGGCGAGCCCGTGCTGCTCAACCCGGCGACCAGCGTGACACCCGACCAGGACTACTCCTGGACCTACGAGAAGGCGTTCACCGCGCAGCAGCGGTACTGGTGCGCGGTGACGATGCCGTTCCACACCTTCGGCGACATCCAGACCGCCGGGCAGTACCTGGTGCACGCGATCCGCTCGATGCACGCACGGACCGGCCGCCGGATCGGCATCCTCGGTCACAGCCAGGGCGGGATGAGCATGCGCTGGGCGCTGCGCTTCTGGCCGGACACCCGTCCGATGGTCGACGACGTGATCGGCATGGCCGCCTCCAACCACGGCACGACCGCGCTGCCCGTGTGCGGCAAGCTCGGCGTCACGACCTGCACGCCCGCGGTGTGGCAGCAGCAGGCGGACGCGCGGTTCATCAAGGCGCTCAACAGCCGCGCCGAGACCTTCGCCGGCATCTCCTACACCGAGATCTACACGCACACCGACGAGGTCGTCGTGCCCAACAGCACGGCCGCGAGCTCGTCCTCCTCGCTGCACACCGGCAACGGCCGGATCACGAACGTGGCCACCCAGGACGTGTGCCCCACCGACCTGGACGAGCACCTGCTGGTCGGCACGGTCGACCCGACGACGTACGACCTGGTCATGGATGCGCTCACCCACCGCGGCCCGGCCTCCCCCGCCCGGATCGGCACCACAAGCTGCTCGAAGCTCTCCATGCCGTACGTCGACCCGGCGAACCTCGACACCTACTTGCAGCCGCTGAGCGCCCTGCCGAGCCTGCTCAGCACCTCGCTGCCGATGGTCACCTTCTCCGGTGCCCCGATGCTCAAGGCCGAGCCGCCGCTGCGCTGCTACACGCTTCGCGTGTGTCTCCATCGCTCGCGCTGAGCGCTGCGAGCTCGTCCCTCGCTCGGCGCTCCCGCTCACTCAGTCGTCTACGTCTTCGCGACAGGCTGCTGAGGCTCAGGCCTCGCGCGAGAACGCCGACGCCCGCCGCACCTGGTCGGGCGTCGGGGTGACACCCGTGTAGAGGCGGAACTGCTCGGCCGCCTGCAGCGCGATCACCTCGGCACCCGAGATCACCCGCTTGCCCCGGGCCTGCGCGGCCCGCACCAGCAGGGTGTCCGCGGGCAGGGCGACGACGTCGAAGACGACCTCGGCCGCCGCCACAGCGGCGTCGTCGAAGGACTGCACGTGGGCCTCCGGGCCCTGCATGCCGAGCGGGGTGACGTTGACGAGGACCTGCGCGGTGCGGTCGCCGACCTCCGGGACCCAGCGCGCGTCGTACGCCTCCGCCAGTACTCGCCCCGCCTCCTCGTTGCGGGCCACGACGGTGAGGTCGGTGAAGCCCACGCCGGCGAGAGCGGCGAGCACGGCCTTGGCCATGCCGCCGCTCCCGCGCAGCAGCACGCTCGACGACGGGTCGACCGACCAGCCTCGCAGCAGGGTCTCCACGGCGAGGTAGTCGGTGTTGTAGCCGGTGAGCACACCGTCGTCGTTGACGATCGTGTTGACGGAGTCGATCGCCCGCGCGCTGGCATCGAGGCCGTCCAGGAGCGGGATCACCGCCTCCTTGTACGGCATCGACACCGATGCTCCACGGATCGGCAGCCCGCGTACGCCGGCGACGGCCTGCTCGATGTCGGTCGGCGCGAACGCCTTGTAGACGAAGGGCAGGTCGAGCTCGTCGTACAGGAAGTTGTGGAACCTGGTCCCGATGTTGCTCGGCCGGGCGGCCAGGGACACGCAGAGCTGCTGGTCCTTGTGGAGGATCGGCACGCGTCAGCCGATCGGCGGGATCGGCTCCGCGGGGATCGTCACTGCCTGGGCGCGGTTGGCCGCGCACACGACCGCGCGCAGCGAGGCCGTGACGATGTTGTGGTGGATGCCGATGCCCCACACGATCTCGCCCGCGATCTCGCACTCGACGTACGCCGCCGCGACGGCGTCGCCGCCGGCCGACAGGGCGTGCTCGGCGTAGTCGAGGACGCGGATGTCCGCACCCGCCTGACGCATGCCGTCGACGAACGCCGCGACCGGTCCGTTGCCGAGGCCGGTGAAGCTGCGCTCCTCGCCACGGACGACCAGCTTGACCTCCTGCTGGTCCTCGCCGTCCTCGCTCGTGGTCGAGGAGAAGCTGACGAGCTCGTACGGCTCCTCGCGGTCCAGGTACTCGTGCTGGAAGATCGACCAGATCTCGTCCGGCGTGACCTCGCCACCGGAGGTGTCGGTGCGCTGCTGGATGACCCGGCTGAACTCGATCTGCGCGCGACGCGGCAGGTCCAGGCTGTGCTCGGCCTTCAGCACGTAGGCGACGCCACCCTTGCCGGACTGGCTGTTGACGCGGATGACCGCCTCGTAGGTGCGACCGACGTCCTTCGGGTCGATCGGCAGGTACGGCGCCTCCCACGGGATGTCCCGCACGCTGCGGCCCTGCTCCGCGGCGATCCGGTCCAGGTCCTCCAGGCCCTTCTTGATGGCGTCCTGGTGAGAGCCGGAGAAGGCCGTGTAGACCAGGTCGCCGGCGTACGGGTGGCGCGGGTGGACCGGCAGCTGGGTGCAGTACTCGACGGTCCGGCGGATCTCGTCGATGTCGGACAGGTTGACCTGCGGGTCGATGCCCTGGCTGAACAGGTTCATCGCCAGCGTCACCAGGTCGACGTTGCCGGTGCGCTCGCCGTGGCCGAACAGGCAGCCCTCGACCCGGTCGGCGCCGGCCATCAGCGCCAGCTCGGTGGCGGCGACGGCGGTGCCGCGGTCGTTGTGCGGGTGCAGACTGATCGCGGAGACGTCGCGGCGGGTCAGGTGCCGGCCGAAGTACTCGATCTGGTCGGCGTAGGTGTTCGGCGTCGACATCTCGACGGTCGCCGGCAGGTTCAGGATGATCTCGCGGCCCGGCTCGGGCTGCCACACGTCGGAGACCCGCTCGCAGACCTCGAGCGCGAAGTCGGTCGGGGTCTGGGTGAAGATCTCCGGGCTGTACTGGTAGCCGAAGTCGGTGCCGGCCAGCATCTGCTCGGCGTACTTCATCACCCACTCGGTGCCGCGCGTCGCGATCGCGATGCACTCGGCCTCGGTGACGTTGAAGACGACGCGCTGGAACAGCGGAGCCGTCGCGTTGTAGAGGTGGACGGTCGCCTTGTCGGCGCCCTGCAGCGACTCGACGGTGCGCGCGATCAGGTCCTCGCGGGCCTGGGTCAGCACCGAGACGCGTACGTCGTCCGGGATCTTGTCGCCCTCGATCAACTGGCGGACGAAGTCGAAGTCGGTCTGGCTCGCGGCCGGGAACCCGATCTCGATCTCCTTGTAGCCCATCTGGACCAGCAGCTCGAACATCTTCATCTTGCGGGCCGGGCTCATCGGGTCGATGAGGGCCTGGTTGCCGTCGCGCAGGTCGGTGGACAGCCAGCGCGGGGCGTGGGTGATCTTCTGGTCGGGCCAGGTGCGGTCGGGGACCGTGACGGGCTCGAAGGCGCGGTAGCGCTCGAAGGGCATACCGCTGGGCTGCTGAGCAGGGATGGTGGTCATGATTTCCTCGGCTTCGTTCAAGACGGATTGCCGGGCGCGCGACTCACTCCGCAGCGAGGGGGTCCGGCTTCGTCAGACCTCGCTGCGGCCGCTAAGAAGCAGTGCGCGCATCATGATGTCTCCACCATAACAGCCCCTAGGCTTGAAGCGTGACCCGGCTTCTCGTCGTCCACCACTCCCCCAGCCACTCCATGCAGGCGCTGCTCGAGCAGGTCGTGGCGGGCGCGGGCGACGAGGCGATCGAGGGCGTGGAGGTCGTCGTACGTCCGGCGCTGGAGGCGACCGCGGAGGACGTGCTGGCGGCGGACGGGTACGTCCTCGGGACGACCGCGAACTTCGGCTACATGAGCGGCGCGCTCAAGCACTTCTTCGACTCGACCTTCCTCGCGGTCGGCGGCGCGCTGGACGACAGCGGCGGGGTTTCGACAGGCTCAACCACCGACCAGCAGAGCGGCGAGACGGCGGGCCGGCCGTACGGGCTGTGGCTGCACGGCCGCTACGACCTGACGGGGGCGATCCGGTCGGTGCAGTCGATCGTGGGCGCGCTCGGCTGGAAGCAGGGGTACGACGTGCTCGGGGTGATCGGCGACGTGGACGAGCAGGCGCGGGAGGGCGCCTACGAGCTGGGCGCTACGATTTCGGCACTGCTGTCGATGGGCTGAAGGGGGCCGTGTGACGCTCCGCAGCGCTCTCGGGATCCTCGCTCTCGCGCTCGCGGTGACCGCGTGCAGCGCGCAGCAGCAGGGCTCGAACACCGACCCGGCCCAGGTCGACGCCGTGACTCCTCCGCCGAACGGCGCCTGCCGGCTGCTCACGCCCGCCGACGTGGCCCAACCGGCCAACGCGACGGCCACGGTGCCGTGCACGAGCCGGCACACCGCGCAGACGTACGCCGTGGGTGACCTGCCAAGCCAGTTCGCGCAGGTCGACTACGACGCGCAGTCGCTGAGCCGGTGGGCCTATGCGACCTGCTCCAGCGCGTTCGAGAAGTTCGTGGGCGCCGACGAGAGCCTGGTCCTGCGCACCACGATCAGCTGGGCCTGGTTCCGGCCCTCGCAGAAGGCGTGGGGCAAGGGCGCGCGGTGGTACCGCTGCGACGTCGTCGGCGGCAACTCCACCAGCACCACGTACCGCCCGCTGCCCGCGGACGCGAGGGGGATGCTCGCGGGTCGGCCGGACGACCACTGGCTCGCCTGCGCGGTCGGCCCGACGCTCCCCCAGGCCACGAAGGTCGCGTGCTCGGAGAAGCACAACTGGCGGGCCGTGACCACCATCAAGCTGGGCGAGCCCGGCGACGCCTACCCGGGCGACCGGGTCGCCGACTCCCGCAGCGACGCGTTCTGCGCGAGCTCGGTGAAGGCGTGGCTCAACTACCCGGCGACCTTCCAGTACGGCTACACGTTCTTCCACCAGGCCGAGTGGGAGCTGGGCAACCGGCGCTCGGTCTGCTGGGCGATGACGACGAGCTGATGGCGCGCCTCCTCGGACTCCTGCTGACCGGCGCGCTGCTGCTCGCCGGGTGCAGCTCCCCCACCGCGCCGGTCGCCGCGCCGACGACGCCGGCGCCCGCACCTGCGCCCCCGGCGGCGCCGGCCCCGCACGCCTGCTACGCGATGACGATGACGCAGGCCGTGGCGCCCACCAGCCAGGTCACCCCGACCTCCTGCACGGCCGCGCACACGACCGAGACCTACTACGTCGGCCAGCTCGACACCTACGTCGACGGCCACCTGCTCGCCGTCGACTCCGACCACGTCTCGGCCCAGGTCGCCGACACCTGCCGCCGCCGGCTGGGCGGCTTCCTCGGCGGTACGACGGCCCAGACCCGGCTGAGCATGGTGCGCGCCGTCTGGTTCACGCCCACCGTCGCCCAGTCCGGCCAGGGCGCGAACTGGTTCCGCTGCGACGCCGTCGCGGTCGCCGACTCCGACTCGCTGTCGACGCTGAAGGCCAGCCTGCACGGCGCGCTGAGGGCCCCGAAGCGCCGGACCGCGCTCGCGATGTGCGGTACCGCGGCCCCGGGAGCGCCCGGGTTCCACCGCGTCCAGTGCGGCACCCGCCACTCCTGGCGCGCCATCGCGGTCGTCCCGATCGCCGGCGTGCGCTACCCCGGTCGCGCGGCGGCCAAGGCCGCCGGCAAGGTGCGCTGCGAGGACGCCGCGGGGGCTGTGACGTCCGACCCGCTCAGCTTCCAGTGGAGCTACGAGTGGCCCACCGCGGGCGACTGGTCGCTCGACCAGCACTACGGGATCTGCTGGTTCAAGGGCTGACTCGGCTCCGTCGTACCCGGCGATTCGGCTGCCCAGACACGCGAAAGTCAGCCAGAACGCCAGGTACGACGCATCAGAAGCCGAGCTTGCGGAGCTGGCGGGGGTCCTTCTGCCAGTCCTTGGCGATCTTGACGTGCAGGTCCAGGTAGACCGGGGTGCCGAGGAGCGCCTCGATCTGCTGGCGGGCGTTGGTGCCGACCTCGCGCAGCCGGGCGCCCTTCTTGCCGATCACGATGCCCTTCTGGGAGTCGCGCTCGACGTACAGGTTGGCGTGGATGTCGAGCAGCGGCCGGTCCTCGGGGCGGTCCTCGCGCAGGCCCATCTCCTCGACGACGACGGCGATGGAGTGTGGCAGCTCGTCGCGGACGCCGTCGAGCGCGGCCTCGCGGATCAGCTCGGCGGCGAGGATCTCCTCGGGCGCGTCGGTGAGGTCGCCGTCCGGGTAGAGCGGCGGGCCCTCGGGCATCAGGCCGATCAGCAGCTCGGCCAGCAGGTCGATCTGGTGGCCGGACACCGACGACACCGGAACGACCTCGGCCCAGTCGGTGCCGGTCTCCTGGCCCAGCCGGGCGATGTCGAGGAGGTGCTCGCCGAGGCGCTCGTGGTCGACCAGGTCGGTCTTGGTGGCCACCGCGATCTTCGTCGTACGCCGGACCTTGCCGAGCTCCTCGACGAGGAACCGGTCGCCCGGGCCGATCTTCTGGTCCGCGGGGAAGCAGACCGCGACCACGTCGACCTCGGCCCAGGTGGCCTTGACCAGGTCGTTGAGCCGCTCGCCGAGCAGGTTGCGGGGCCGGTGCAGGCCGGGGGTGTCGACGAGGATCAGCTGGCCGTCCTCGCGGTGGACGATGCCGCGGACCACGGTGCGCGTCGTCTGCGGCTTGTCGGAGGTGATGACGATCTTCTGGCCGACGAGTGCATTGGTCAGCGTGGACTTGCCGACGTTGGGTCGGCCGACGAAGCAGGCGAAGCCGCTGCGGTAGCCCTCCGGCACGTCGCCGGACCCGAACGCGGGCGCCGGAGCCGGCGCGGGCAGACCGGCGAAGTCCTCGTCGAGGTCGTCGTCCAGCTCGTCATCGAAGGCGTCGTCCTCGTGGTCGAATTCCCGGCTCACTGGTCTCCCCCTGCCCGGGCGGCGTCGTAGTCCGCCCAGATCTCGTCGTCGGACTTGCCGGCCGCCTTGCCCGCCCGCCAGATCGGCCCGGGGTCGACCGCGCGGAGCTGGCGCTCCTTGACCGCGCGCCAGTAGCCCATCACGTCGTAGTGCGAACTCGGCATCCTCACCTCGCGCATGAGGTGCTTGCGGATCGCGCGCATCTGCGCGGACTCACCGGCCATCCAGAAGTAGCCGGTGCCGGCCGGGAGCTCGGAGCCCTCGACGGAGGCGGCGAGGCCGTCGCCGTGGCCCTGGGCCCAGGTGACCTCGGCACTGCCCGGGAGGTACCCGGCGAGCGTCTCCGGGTCGTCCGGCACCTCGGCGTGGATGCGCACGGGCAGCCGGTCGGCGTACGTCTCGGCGATCCGGGCCATCGCCGGCATCGCGGTCAGGTCACCCACCAGCTGCAGCCAGCCCGCGTCCTCGGGCAGCGCGAAGGAGCCCTTCGGCTCGGTGATCGTGACGGTCTGGCCGACGGGGTCGCCCGCGCGGCCGAGTGCCCACTCGGTGACCAGGCCGACCTCGTGGACGACGACGTCGACGACGAGCTCGGCGCCACTCCACGAGCGCACCGTGTAGTAGCGGCTCTGGAACTGGCCAGGCACGACCAGACCGACCCACTCGTCCGGGATCCTCGTCGAGGCGAAGCCGGCGAGACCGTCCCCGCCGAGGGTCAGCCGCACGAAGTGGTCACTCAGCTCTTCGCGGCGCAGCACCTGCGCGGCGTACTCCTCGGCCCGTCTGCTCATCAGGGCAAGGCTATCGGTCCCGTTGGTTTCGATACGCCCTCGCCTAGCGGCTCGGGCTACTCGACCAACGACTACACGCCGAAGTCCGGACGCAGCGGGTAGCCGCTGCTGCCCTCGGCGTTCTTCGTGGCGAGCACGTGGTGCAGCTGGATCTCGTTGCGCTCGAAGGCGATCCGCGATCCCACCATGTACAGGCCCCACACGCGGGCGGTGCCCTCGTCGGTCTCGGCGACGCACTCGTCCCAGTGCTCGACCAGGTTCTCGCTCCAGCCCTGGAGGGTCTTCGCGTAGTGCATCCGGATGTTCTCGTGGTGCTGGACCTCGAGCCCGGCGTCCTCGACCGCGCTGACGATCGTGCCCGAACCGGCGAGCTCGCCGTCGGGGAAGACGTAGCGGTCGATGAACGCGCCCGCGCGCTCGGACGTGGCGTTGTCGTGGCGGGTGATGCAGTGGTTGAGCAGCCGGCCCTCGGGCTTGAGCTTGCCCTCGATGAAGGCGAAGTACGCCGGGTAGTTGGCCACGCCGATGTGCTCGGTGAGCCCGATCGAGCTCACCGCGTCGAAGTCGCCCTCGGCCACGTCGCGGTAGTCGGAGAAGCGCACCTCCGCGACCTCGTCGAGTCCTTCGGCCTTGATCCGCTGCTCGGCCCAGAACGCCTGCTCGCGCGACAGGGTGACGCCGAGCGCCTGCACGCCGTAGTGCTTCGCGGCGTGCCGGACCATGCCACCCCAGCCACAGCCGAGGTCGAGCAGCCGCTGGCCGGGCTGCAGGTCGAGCTTGCGGCAGATCAGGTCGTACTTGTGGAACTGCGCCTCCTCGAGGGTCGCGTCGGCCGTCGGGTACACCGCGCAGGTGTAGGTCATCGACGGACCGAGGACGTGCTCGTAGAAGGTGTTGGAGACGTCGTAGTGGTGACGGATGGCGTCAGCGTCGCGCTCCTGGGAGTGCCGGCCCCAGCCGATCAGCGCACCGACCACGTTGCTGCGCAGCGCCTCGACCCGCAGCCGCCAACCGGGCAGGTGCTCCTGCGGCGGCGGAGCCGGAGGCAGCAGGTTGCGGATGCCGAGAGCCCGCACCAGATCGGCGATCTGGCTCGGTCGCGGGGTCCCGAAGTCGGTGTGGCTCTTGAGCAGGCTGAACGGACCGTACGGGTTGCCCGGGTGCGCGCCGTGCAGGACGAGGTCGCCAGCGACGTACGCACGCGCCAGGCCGAGGTCGCCGGGGGCGGTGAGGATGTAGGCCAGCCCGCGCGGACGCACCAGCTCGATGGCGTACTCGGAGTCGCTGGGGCCCGCGCTGCTTCCGTCGTACGCCGTCAGCCGCAACGGGAGTCCACCGTCGAAGAGGGAGTCGATAGCCGGAGCGATCTTGACGCTCATCGCCGCTTCACCGCCTTGTCGTAGAGGTTGGTCAACCGGCCCTGAGGGTCGAAGCGCTCACGGACCCGCTCCAGGTGGCCGGTGTTGTAGAGCGCCGCGAAGGTCGGCTCGTCGTAGAAAGCATCGGAGTAGAGCGACTTGTGTCCGTCCAGCTCGTGCACCTTCGCCTCGATCGCCCGGTTCTTCGGGCTGCTCGCGGCCTCGGGGCCGACGTGGACGGTGCCCCAGAAGCCGACGTTGACGTAGGGCTCCCCCGCCGTCAGCGGGTAGAGCGGCCAGGCTCGGGTCGCCACGAGCGGGCACAGCCAGACCGGGCGCATCCCGATCTCCTGGTCGAACCAGGTGAGGAACTCGGGCAGCCGGTCCAGCGGGACCTCGATGTCCTGCACCACGCGTTCGCGCTCGGGTCGGCCGGCGCGACGGTCGAGCCGGTCGGCGATGCCGAAGCGGCGGTCGAGGTGGAGCAGCTTCATGTAGACGTCCGAGCGGCGCCAGCGTCGCGGCCAGAACCGGCGGATCCGGGGATCCTGCGCGCCGAACGCGCCCGAGCACCAGAACCAGTCGGTGTCCCAACGCCACAGGTAGTCGTAGGCGGTGAGCAGGTCGGTCTCGCGCTCCTGGATCGAGCGGAAGTAGATGTCCTGGCCGGCGTAGTCGGAGGTGACGCCTCCCTCCTCGGTCCACCGCGCGAGCGTGAGGTAGAGCTCGTCGGGCGCGAACGCCACGCCGTCGAGGCCGTCGACCCGCTGGCCGGCGTACTCCCTGGTCGCGGTGATCTCGGCGATCGTCTTGGCCAGCAGCGCGGCGTCGTCGAAGCGCACGTGGCGCAGCGCCACGTCCCCGAGCACCTTCTCGAGCCTGATCCGCAGCCGGGTGGCGTAGCCGAGGCTGCCGTAGGAGTTCGGGAACGCGTCGAACAGCTCCTCGCCCGGTCGCGTCGTGACGACCTCCCCCGCGCCGGTGAACACGTCCATCTCCAGCACCGACTCGTGCGGCAGGCCGTTGCGGAAGCTGGTCGACTCGATGCCCAGACCGGTGACCGCACCACCGAGCGTGATGGTGCGCAGCTGCGGGACGACGTACGGCATGTAGCCGTGGGCGAGGGTGGCGTCGACGAGCCGCTCGTAGGTGCACATGCCCTGCACCTCGGCGACCGGCCCGTCGGGGCTGTCGGGGAGCACCTCGATGACACCGTCGAGGCCGCCGACGTCCAGCCCGGGCGCGTCGGAGGCCGAGCGCTGGCGGAACAGGTTCGTGGTGCGCTTCGCGAGCCGCACCGGCTGGCCCGGCGCGATCCGCTGGTACGACGCGGCGAGCCGGGCCACCGCATCGCGGTGGCTGTCCCAGCCGACTTCCCGTGCTTCCGGCATGGCAGAAACGCTACTACCAGGAAAGGACAGCCGTCTCGGCGGGTTGTTGCGGATCACAACCAGCCGTTCCGCTCGGCGATGAGCACCGCCTCGGTGCGGTTGGCCGCGCCGGTCTTGCCGATCGCCGCCGACAGGTGGTTGCGGACGGTGCCGTCGGACAGGAACAGCGTCTTCGCGATCGACGCCACCGACGCGCCGTTGCGGGCGGCCCGGAGCACGTCGGTCTCCCGCGCGGTGAGGGGCGACTGGCCGCTGACGAGGGAGTCGGTGGCCAACGCGGGGTCGACGACGCGCAGGCCTTGGTGCACCCGGCGTACGGCGTCGGCCAGCTGCGCGGCGGGGGTGTCCTTGACGACGAACCCGGAGGCGCCGGCCTGCAGCGCGCGCTGCAGGTAGCCGGGCCGGCCGAAGGTGGTCACGATGAGCACGCGGGTGCCCGGGGACGCGCTGATCACCTCGGCGGTCGCCGAGATGCCGTCCAGGCCGGGCATCTCGACGTCGAGCAGCGCCACGTCGGGCTGCAGCGCGCGCGCCTTCGCCACGGCCTCGTCGCCCGTGCCGACCTCGGCCACGACCTCGAGGTCGGACTCCAGCTGCAGCAGCGCGGAGAGCGCGCCCCGCACGAGCGCCTGGTCGTCGGCGAGGAGCAGGCGGATCGGCGTGCTCATGCGCGCGTGACCTTCAGGCTGAAGCCACCGTCGACCGGACCGGCGGTGACCGTCGCCCCGACCGCCTCGGCGCGCTCGCGCAGGCCGACGAGCCCGTGACCGATGCCCCCGGGCGCGTCGGCACCGCGACCGTCGTCGCGGACCTCGGCACTCGTCGGGGTCAGCCGGACCGTGCAGGTCGAGGCGGCGCTGTGGCGGATCACGTTGGTCACTCCTTCGCGGACCGTCCACGCGAACAGCTCGCGCACGTCGGTCGGTATGTCGTCGGTCGAGTTGGGCAGCACGGCGCGGATCTCCGCGGTCCGCAGGGCGTTGCGGGCCCGGGCGATCTCGCCGGGCAGCGTGATCTCGCGGTAGCCCTCCACCGCGCGGCGTACGTCGGCGAGGGCGTCGCGCGAGAGCCGCTCCAGGTCCGCCAGCTCGGCACGGGTGCGCTCGAGGTCGTGGTCGAGCAGCCGCTGGGCGAGCTCGGCCTTGACCGTGATCACGGTGAGCGAGTGGCCGAGGATGTCGTGCAGGTCGCGGGCGAACCGGTTGCGGGCGTCGGCCAGCTCCAGGCGGATGTTCTCCTCGCGGACCGACAGCAGCGCGACGTTGCGGTTGATGGCCTGGCCGATGCCCCAGATCGCGAGCGCCGCCACGAAGATGCCGGCGAGCAGACCCGACTCCTCGTGCCATCCCGGCACGAGGACGCCCGCCCCGTAGGCGCCCGCGGCCACGACCACGACGGTCACCCAGCCCCACAGGCTGCCGAGGCAGAGCATCGAGGTCACGGCGACGTACACGGCCATCGAGGTGGCGGTCTGGCCCACGCAGACCGCGGTGACGACGGCGAGGACGATCTCGGCACCGACCAGCGCGGCCGCGGCGGCCGGGCGGACGACCATCCGGAAGGGGCCGCCCAGGGGGCGTCGCGAGCGCAGCACGACGAAGCAGCCCAGGTAGACGACCGCGAAGACCACGACCGCCACGATCGCGACCCAGCCGCGCAGGTCGCCGCGGTCCCAGCCCGCCTCGATCGGCTGGAGCAGGTAGAACATCCAGACGGCGGCGAACAGCGCGCCCCACCGACGCGGACCCGACTCCATGAGGTCCGCCTCGGCGGGGCTGACGCCGTTCTGCTGCATGATGGTCGGCACGCTAGCCGGGTCTCAGACCCGCGCCGTGTCCTTGCTCATCCGCCACGCCGCACCGGCGACGAAGAGAGCCAGCCAGAAGACCAGGTTCGCGACCCAGCCGACGTGCGGGGCGCCGCCGTACAGGGGCCAGCGGGCGAGCTCGGCCAGACCGTAGATCGGGGTGAGCGCCGAGATGTGGCCGAGCACCGAGTGGGGCGCGATCGGGAACCACAGGCCGCCGAGGGCGGCGAGACCGGCCATGACCGGGCCGAGGATCTGCATGACGTTCTCCGACGGCAGCAGGTAGCCCATGAACAGGCCGAACGCGGCGAACACGATCGAGCCGAGCCAGGCCAGCAGCGCGGCGAGGATCCAGGCGTGCGTGGGCATCTCGGCCTTGCCGTTGACGAGACCGATCACGTTGACGGCCAGCACCGAGAGCAGGCCCAGGCCCATGGCGACGATCGACTTGATCAGGATGTAGGCCGTCGGCGACAGCGGGGTGAGCCGCAGCTGGCGGGACCAGCCGAGGGCCCGCTCGGTCGCCACCATGGCGCCGCCGCTGGTGGAGGCGAGAACGGCGCCGTACACCGCCATGCTGATCATGATGTACGCCGAGACGTTGCCCGATCCCTCGCGCTCGGAGCCGTACGACGAGTTCGTGCCGATCAGCAGGTAGAGCAGCACCGGCATGACCAGGGTGAAGATCATCGTGCGGCGGTTGCGCAGCATCCGCTTGAGCTCGATCCGGAGGACGGCGAGGCTGAAGCCGCCCATCGGGGGGACCCGGCGGACGCTCGGGTCGTAGGTGGTGGTGCTCATCGCTGGTTCTCCTCGGTGTCGGACTGGTCCCCGGTGAGGCTCAGGAACGCCTCCTCGATGCCCTTCGCCGCGACCTCGAGGTCGCGGGCGTCGGTGGTGGTCAGCAGGTGCCGGGCGATCGCGTCGCTGTCCTTGGCGTGCACGATCACGCTGTCGCCGCGCAGCTCGACGCTGTCGACGCCGGCCATGCCGCGCAGGTCGCCGGCGATCCGCTCGGCGTCGGTCGGCAGGGTGGCCCGCAGGGTGCGACCCGAGGCGAGGGCCTTGATCTCGCTTCCGCTGCCGTCGGCGACGATGCGGCCGTGGCTGACCAGCACGATGCGGTCGGCGTACTGGTCGGCCTCCTCGAGGTAGTGCGTCGCGAAGAGCACGGTGCGGCCCTTCTGCGCGTCCTCGCGGATCGCGGACCAGAAGGCCCGGCGGCCCTCGACGTCCATGCCCGTGGTGGGCTCGTCGAGCAGCAGCAGGGCGGGATCGGAGAGCAGCGCCATGGCGAACCGCAGCCGCTGCTGCTCGCCGCCCGAGCACTTGCCGACCTTGCGCTCGGCGATGCCGGTGATGCCCGCGCCGGCGAGCACCTCGTCGACGGGACGGCTGTCGGCGAACAGGCTCGCGGTGTACTCGACGGTCTCCCGGACCGTGAGGTCCTTGAGCAGGCCGCCGGTCTGCATGACCGCGGACACCAGGCCGCGGGCGATCGCCTGGCGGGGCTTGAGCCCGAGGACCTCCGCCGTACCGGACGTGGGGGTGGAGAGGCCCAGGATCATGTCGATGGTCGTGGTCTTGCCGGCGCCGTTCGGGCCCAGGAAGGCCACCACCTCGCCGGCGTTGATCTCCAGGTCGATGCCGCGCACCGCGTGCACCGACCCGAAGTCCTTGGTGACACCGTCCAGCCGGATCGCGGGGACGGACAGGGGGTTCGTGGTCATGGCAGCAGCCTGCCCCGTCCGGGGCCGCAGGACCTCGACCAGGCGTCACGACCCACCCCTGACATTTGTCAGCCGATCCGCCCCACCTGCCCCAGCGGAGATGCCATGGTGGGCGCTCAGGCTGTTGCGCATCGGGCCGATGGGTACTCGGGACGGACTGACGCCGTCCGCCGACGACCTTGGAGAGTCCCCGTGAACGACCTGCGCTCCCCTCGCACCCGACGTGCAGGATCCGCCGCTCTCTGCGCCCTCGTGGCCGCTTTGATGATGGCGTACGCCGGATCGCTGGTCGTGCGTCCGGCCAGCGCCGCCGTCGCGGGCAGCACCGTGAACCCCCTCGCCGGAGGGCCGTGGGGTCGGGACGCGGGCGACGACCTCGCGCAGGAATGGGCCGTCCAGACCGGCGCTACGAAGGCGCTGCTCGGGAGGATCGAGGGGCAGTCGCGGGTGCGCTGGTTCACCATGGGCATCCCGACCTCGAACGTCGTGACGGTCATCCAGCGCTACATCGCCAAGGTGCAGGCGCTCGACGGGCCGAACGCCCTGGTGCCGATGGCGCTGTTCCGGATCTTCCCGCGCGGCGAGGCCAACCGCGACCAGCGGATGACCGACGCCGAGGTGGCGGCGTACCAGGCGTGGATGCAGGCGGCGGTCAGCGCGATCGGCTCGACGCGCGCCGTGGTGGTGCTCGAGCCGGACCTGGCCGAGCTGGCGCCGCCGAACCGGACGAGTGCTCCCGTCGTACCGGACGCAGCGAAGCGGGAGGGGCTCGTGCGGGCCGCCGCTCAGCAGCTCTCGGCGCTGCCGAACACGACCGTCTACCTCGACTCCGGCGATGCCGACTGGCTGCCGGTCGACAAGGCGACGACGCTCCTCGTCAGGTCGGGCGTGCAGTACGCGCGCGGCTTCGCGCTCGGCGCCACGCACTACTCGCCGATCGCGAGCAACGTGGCCTACGCCAGGGCGCTGCAGACCTCGCTCGCGTCGCAGGGGTACGCCGGCAAGCACGCCGTCCTCGACACCGCCGACGACGGGCGCGGGTTCACCTGGGGCTACTGGCACACGCACGAGGGCAAGCTCGGCTCCGACTTCAACAACGCGGCCGTGTGCACCTCGCCGACGGCCACGCAGTGCGTCACCCTCGGGCACGCCCCCACGTGGAACGTCGGCACCTACCGCGCCCAGTACGTCGACGGCTACCTCTGGTTCGGACGCCCGTGGCTGACCCGCCAGGCCTCGCCGTACAACCGTGCGCGGGCGCTGCAGGCGGCCCGGACCACGCCGTACAGCATGGTGAACGTGACGGGCGGGGGCTCGTGGACGCCGTCCCCGTCGAGCGCGACCGACACCACCAGCCCGGCCGGGCCCTAGCCTCGAGATTTCATGTCGCCGGGGTTGAGTACGGCGCGTAACGCACGGAAGTGCCTGTCTGGCGCGGGATTCTTGGCTTGTCGAAGGTCAAGA
>NZ_BAAHAZ010000027.1:0-49770 GCF_054777115.1 Nocardioides maradonensis
GAGCGCGGGGTGGCGCTGGCCCTCGGGCGCACGGTCTACGACCCGTCCGACCCGATGGGAAAGATGTTCTTCAACATCCTGGCCACCTTCGCCGAGTTCGAGCTCGACCTGATCCGGCTTCGCACCCGCGAGGGCATGGCGATCGCACGCGCGCAGGGCAAGCTCAAAGGCAAGCCACCCAAGCTCTCAGCCAAGCAGCAGAAGCACCTGGTGCACCTGGACCGCGAAGGCGAGCACACGATCAGCGACCTGGCGGAGCTGTTCAACGTCTCCAGGGCGACCGTCTACCGCGTGCTGCAGCGCCACGCCGCCACCGGCGCCGCGCCGCCCGCGACCCCGTAGGCCGGGCCCGGGGCGCTACGGCCCGACGCGCACGATCGCGCTCTGCAGGGCGCACAGGATGATCGCGGGCCCGCCGGGCCTGCTGGCAAGGTCCTCCAGCTGGCTCTCGGCCCACGGATCGAACCGCACGAGCGCCCACGGATCGAACCGCACGAGCGCTCGACTCCACGCATCGACCCAGCGCCCGGCGACGCGCAGGTCGGGCGGCGCCGGCCGGGAGGACCCTGTTTCTTCCAGGAGCACGTCCAGCAGGTCGCAGTCGGCCGGGCGGCCTCTGAGTAGGCGCGCGGCCAGCCACGCACTCAGGGCGTCGACCTCGCCGTCGACGTCGATCCCGACGCGCTCGCACACAGCCCGGTAGCCGTCTGGATCACGCTGAGTGAGTAGCTCGGCCAGCATCGCTGAGGGGTTGTTCGATCCACTTGTCATGGCAACCACCTATGCGCTCTGGCCGAGGCCTGCTCGATGCGCGCGATCGAACATGCGTTCTACACTTGCGAGGGTGTCGCACAACCCGCCGAAGAACGACGCTTGGCGGCCCTATCCCGACGTGCGGTTCGTGCTCGTGCGCAACGTTGGGCGACTCAAGCCCTCGCGCGGCCTGATCCTCAGCTGGGACGACGAACGCCGACCACGCCGGGCCTTCGTCGTCTACTGGGACGACACCGGCCTGCGGCCGACCGGGAAGTATCAGTGGTTCCCGAAGGACCGGCTGATCCCGGTCCGGGTCGACCCGAACTGGCGCGACTCCTGATGTGACCTAGCTCACGCCGTCGTCGGGGTGCATCGGTGAGCGCACGGCGCGGCTGCCGCACACCTGGCCAGGGTGACTACATCTATCGGCCCTTGGGGCCCCCACACCGACACCTACGACCCGGACTGCACCCAGCCGTGCTGCGACTGGACCTGCAGGTCTGACTGTCTCTGCGCCCGCTGCACCGCGGACCGCGGACCGGTGCTCGACCGCTACGGCCTTCGCCCGCCCGAGCACGCTCGGCTCGTCGACCACGCCACCTACCACCCCGCCTTCGCAGCCTCGCTCGCTGGCGAGGCCCAGCACCTCGAGGAGGTACTGCGCCGCGCCCGCGACGTCAGCGAGCTGGGCTTTCACCCCAGGTGACAGACCTGCTCACGCCGGGCCGGTCAGCGCGGCGATCGCCGCGCTGAGACCACCGAGGACCTGGCCGACGACCCAGCACCCGGCCACGGCCACCAGCGCCGCCACCACGAGCGCCGGACCTGGCCGCCCGGACCGCCACAGGCGGCCGACGGCCGGGCTGACGCTCACGACCAGGACTGCGAGAACGAGTGCCGACATGGGTGTCACCTTTCGTCTGAGAGCGCCCCTGCGGCCCCCTTCGCGCGTAGAAGGTGTCGCCGGCACCCGCTCTGTGACATCCCTCCTGCGCCCGCGCGGCCGATTTCGTCGAAAGGGCCACGGCGACCTCAGAGCCGGGGTAGCGTCTCGCCAGCCCCGTAGGAGACCCGAGACTCCTGCGGGGCTTCTTCGTCTGGTCCCGGACCGGCGCGGCCAGCCCTGGTCAGCTCGTCACGGCCCTCCGGACCTGGCGGTCCGGACGGGCAGCGAGGAGACGGACGAGCCGAGTGGCCTCGGCGTCAGGATCGCCGGTGGAATCCGCGGTCGTGATCGCGGCCAGGCGCTGTTCGGCTGCCGGGTGTGAGGAGTAGTCGCCGTGCAGGCGCCGGACCTCGGGGCGGTCGTCCCACTCGGCCCGCAGCAGCGTCAGCGCCGCGGTGCCCGCGGCGGTGCCGTAGCGGCGCGTGGCCACCAGATCACAGCGGACCTCGCGGGCCTGGGACCGGGCGGCACCGCTACGGGTCCGCTCCAGAGCGCCCCTGGAGCGGACGAGGATGGTCATGGCCAGGGCGAACGGGATCAGCATGCTGGCCAGGCAGCAGAGCACGACCACCGGGCCCGTGCCGAACAGAGCCGCCGCGGCCGCTACGCCGGCCGCCCACGCGGCCAGCAGTCCAGCACAGACCGCGAGAACACGGCCGAGCAGTGCCCCTGCGGCGCTCAGGTTCGCGCGGACCCGTAGGTCGCCGCAGGTGACGTGGGCCAGCTCGTGGGAGATGCTCCAGTTCAGTGCGGGCTCGCTCGACCGTCGGATCGCGAGCAGCGGCACGATGAGGCTCACCCGGCGGCCGCGGAAGATCCCGCGCCGGACCCGCATCACCGGCCCCGGCTCGTTGGTGATGATCACCCGCGGCTGCTCGAGGCCGACCTCGGCCGCGTTGGCCTCGACGAGCTGCTCGATGAGGGCCGTCTCGGTCGCCGTGGCGGGCCGGCCGGGGCGACGCAGCCGGCGGCCGCGTGGCACGCCCCGGCCCTCGTCGACCAGGCCGGGCAGCTCCTTGCAGTAGATCCGGGCTAGATCCGCGTGCGCGGCGGTGGTGGCCACCGTGATGCCGGCGGCGTCGATGATCGGGACCAGGTGCTCGAAGATCCGGCGTCGAAGCCGGCCGCCGGCCCCGGAGCCGATCACCGCGCACATGTGGTCTTCGCGGTGCCACACTCCGTGACGGCGAGCGAGGATCGCGAAGATCGCGTCGCGTTCCTCGCTCATGTAGTACCGCCGGGCGGGGTGGAGTGTCTTGCCGATCATCAGCGCCCATCCCATCGGGATCAGCAGCAGCCACACGACGGCTGTCCAGGCGTTGTAGGTGCGCTGCCAGCGTGTGGTTCCGTGGCGTGCGAAGTGGATGAATGCCCGCAGCTGCCACCAGGTGCAGCGCCAGGTGTCGCGGAGCCGTCGAGGTTCAACGGTGCCCGGCACGCTCGGCGGCCGCTCACCCATCGCGTGCTTCACTGTCCTCGCCAGCACCGCCGCCGCGGGGCTCCGGATCGGCGTGCTCGCGCGCCGCGGGGCCGGCAGGCAGGCTCGTGTCGAGGGCGCGGGGGTCGGGCTCCTCGATGGTTCGGAAGGTGCGGATCGGCCTCAACGCTGTGCTCCCTACTGGCGCCGCGTCGGGCCTGCGGCGCGCTGTCGCTCCGCCGCGGTGCGATCCACCCGAGCGGCGGCGAGGTCGCCACCGGGGCTGCTCGCTGCAGGCTGGGCAAGGCTGGCCGCGGTGGTGACGCGGCCGTGGCCGGCCGCCTCGAGGGCGGCCCGAGCTGCTGGGCTCAGCTCGGGCTCGGGAGCCGCCACCGCCTCGGCGCCCGGTGTGCCCTCGGGCTCGGCCTGTGCGGCGAGCTCGGCGTTGACCTGGTCCAGTCGGTCCTTGGCCCTGACCAGGTCCTCGGCGTGCGGGAACGGCTTGTCGAGCTTGGCCTCGACGTCGGCCAGTACCCGGGTGTCTTCGGCGATCTCGGCTTCGTACAGGCCGATGCGTTTCTCGATCGCGCCGGTCTTGTTCTCGATGCTGCGGATCAGGCCGACGCTGGCTCCCTGGAGCTCGCGCAGTGTGGTGCGGTGCGCGGATCCGGGCACCTCGGCCAGCCCGATCATCACCATGTGCTCGGCGTTGCGGTCGATCGCCGGTGCGCGATCGCCAACGATGGTCACCTCGTGCCCGCCGACGGCGCCCATGACGACTGGTTCGTCGTGGCGGGTCGTCGACAAGATGAGCTGCTGGTTGCGCATCGCCCACGCTGCGGCGGCCGCGGCCGCGTCGACGCGGTTGTCCAGCGTGGTCGACCCGATCTTCATCCGGAACGCGTCACCGCTGGTGTCGACGGTGCGTGCGGCCGCGGCGCGCAGCTCGTCCACGTCGCGGCTGCGCGCCTCGAGGTTGCCCTCCGCGACGTGGCGGGTCTGGCGCAGGGCCGCCTGGGCACGGTGGTGGGCGACCTCTTGCCGGCGGAGCTTCTGGTAGGCCGCCTCGGCGTTGGCCTTCTCCAGCACCAGCGGGTTGCCCGAGGCCAGTGCCTTCGCTTCGGCCGCGGACAGGGCGGTGTCGCCGATGTCGTCGATCTCGCGCGTGTCCAGGCGCCCGCGCATCACCTGGGCGATGAAGGTGGCCTTGCGGCCCACGGTCTGCCAGGAGTAGGCGTCGAAGGAGCGCTCGACGACGTAGCGGTAGATCGCCACCTCGGCGTTCTGGTTGCCCTGGCGGATGCCGCGGCCGTCGCGTTGCTCGAGGTCGGCCGGCCGCCAGGGGCAGTCGACGTGGTGCATCGCGGTGAGCCGGTTCTGCACGTTCGTGCCCACGCCCATCTTCGCCGTCGAGCCGATCAGGACCGCGACGTGGCCGCTGCGCGCGGATGCGAACAGGCGTGCCTTCGCGGCGTCGTTCTTGGCCTCGTGGATGAACCGGACCGCGTCCGGTGCCATGCCGCCCTCGATGAGCTTGCTCCGCAGCTCGGTGTAGGCGTCCCAGCGGGTCTCGTGCGGGGTGCCGAGGTCGCTGAACACCAGCTGCAGCCCGCCCCGGATCGGGGACGACTCGCCGGTCACTTCGTCGAGGTAGACGTTGTCGCGGGTCTGTTTCCAGTGATCGAGGATCCTGGAGGCGACGGCGTCGAGCTTGACCGTTCCGGACTGTCGGGCGGCCTGGTCGACCAGACGCAGGTCGAGTGCCGCCTTCCGGCCGTCGGTGGAGATGAGGAGCATGTTGTCCTCGCTGGCGTCGACCTGGCGGCTGGCGACCTTCTCCGCGCGATCGGCGATCTGCGCGATGTAGTCCTCCAGCTCGGGGGTCGGGTCGAGCACGACGGTTTCCACGTCGCGCTTGCCGTCGCTGGCCCTCGGGGCCAGCTCGGGGACCGGGAGGTTCAGGTCCTCGGCGGTCTTCACGTCGGCGAAGACGTGCCACATGCGCAGCATCTCGGGCACGTTCTGGAACTTGGAGAACCGAGTCTTGAGCCGGAACCCGCCCGCCGGGCCCATCTCCATCTCGGTGACCTGGGAGCCGAACGTGGCCGCCCAGCCATCGAAGGAGGTGACGCCGGCCGCGGCGAGCAGGTCGGGGCGCAGGTAGCGCTGCATCACGTAGGCCTCGGTCACCGAGTTGGCCAGCGGCGTCGCGGTGGCCATCGTGGCCACCCGGTCCCCGTGCCGCTGGCGCAGGTACTCCAGCTTCATGTGCAGGTCGGTGGCCTGCTGGGAGCCCTCGATCGCGGCGTCGCGGATGTTGGAGACGGTCGCGAGGTTCTTGTACATGTGCGCCTCGTCGACGACCAGGTAGTCGATCCCGGTGTCCTCGAAGGACAGTCCGGGATCGCGGGGCATCGCAAGGGCCTTCTTGTGCCGCTCCTCCACGGCCAGGATCCGCTTCTCGATGCGCTTGACGCTCATCGAGTCCGCCTCGCGGGCTGCCTCCAGGCCTGCGCGGAGCTCGACGAGCTGTTGGTCGATGTAGCGGGCCTCGAAGTCGGCCGAGAGGCCGATCTTCTTGAACGCGCCCTGGGTCAGGATGATCGCGTCCCAGTCGTTGGCCGCCGCCCGCGCGACGAACAGCCGGCGCTTGTCGCCGGTCAGGTCCTGGGTCGATGCGGCGAGCACCCGGGCGCGGGGGTAGGCCTGGAGCCACTCGCGCGAGAACTGCTCGAGCATGTGGTTCGGGACCACCACGGCGGGCTTGGAGACCAAGCCCATCCGCTTCATCTCGGTGGCACCGCACACCATCTCGAGCGTGTTGTGCGTGACTACGAATCCCTCGGTGACGTACAGGTGCGACTCATGCGCGACCGCGATGCACTGCATCGGCTTGACTCCGAGTTGTTCCACGGTGACGATCGCGCGGCGAACGGGGCGTGAGCGGTCACGCACCTTCTCTGCCTTCCGCGACAGGCGGAACGGCACAGTGCCGTTGTCGAACGAGACCGAGACATCAAGCGATGTGCCGTTCGCGCGGGACCGAGGCCGGACGCGCGCGACGCCGCCAAGAGAACGGACGAGCCACGCGACGTCCTCCGCGAGACGTGCCGACACGGTGGACAGCGACATAGAGCCGCTCCGGTGATCCACCGTGCCGTCCGCGTCCATGACGCCCTGCAGGACCGCCAGACGCACCGCGGTCGGCGCCTCGCGGTACGCCAGCGGGATGTGCTTGTAGTGAGATGTCTTGCCCATCAGATCCAGATCGTGCAGCGACCGGACCATCTCGTTTGCGTTCCGCTGGAGACGGACAGCACCCACGATCTTGTAGTCGTATCGCCGCGTGGCGGACTTCTTGACGACGTAGCCGAACGGAAGTGTCGATTCGACGGCCGCGACGACCTCCGGGTCAGCGGTCGAGAACCCGACCTGGCTGGCTGCGGCGAAATTCCCGTCGCCGATCAGGATCCCGAGCAGGTAGGGATCCAACGGCCTGTCACGGCCGCCGTCGAATTCGGCGGCCGCGGCGATCGGAACGTCCCACTTCGGCTGACCCTTGGTGTTTCGGAGGCCCCGTGACATCAGTTCGCGAAGCGTCAGAGTCTTCGGGGCGATGCCAGCAGCCCGCCAGTCCGGGGTCGAGACCGTCCACAGGTGCTCGTCGTTGCACTCGACCGTGGCGCCGTCGCTGAACGTCACCTTGTAGACGTCCTTCGGCCCCTGCGGGTAGACGCCCACGATCGGCGTAGCGGAGCCGTCGACGGTGATCACTGACTCGCCGACCATCAGGTCGCCCATGCGGCGGAACCCGCTGGGCGTCAAGACGGGCGCGTCCATCGGCTGCGCCTTGCCGGCGCCGACCTGGTGGAACAGCCCGACTGCTGGTTCGGCGATCATCCGCGCGACCGCGGCCCGCTGGTGCGGCCGCAGGGTCAGGGACTCCGCGAGGCCTGGCAGGGACAGGTAGTCGCCGGCGGTGGTGTAGTCGCGTAGACGGATGGAGTTGAAGCGTCGGTTGTAGATCGCGGCCAGCTCGCTGGCTCGCTGCGGGTCCTCCCAGACCCACTCGGAGAACCGTTCCTGCAGCGCGTCGGCCTTCTCCTGTGCCGCGGTGGTCTCGACCGGGTTCAAGACCCGGCGCTTGCGGCCGTCGGGCCCCTCGACCTCGTCGGAGACCTCGATGCGCTTTTGCTCCATCAGGGACTGTGCGATGTCGGTGGCCGGGCGGCGTTCGGTGCCCCAGTCGTTGGTGGCGCGGATGCCCCATCGTGCGCCGCGGACCTCCCATTCGCCCGGCATCGGGTTCTCGACTCGCACCGTGCGGTCCTCGAGGAGCTCGGTGAGGAACTGCTGGTGCAGTTCCGCGCTGATCCACACTGCGCCGAGCCGGGCCTCGATCTCCTCCACGCCGATCGGGTCCGGCAGGACAGTGGTGAGCGCCTCGACGTTGACTCGGAACCGGTCATCGGTCGCCGCGGCGTCGACGGCGGCGTCGAGCTTGGTCCGTACGTCGCCGGAGAGGTAGTCGGGTGCGTGGACCAGGTCGCCGGTGACCGGGTCGTCGTAGACCATGTCACCGAGCGCGATGCGGGCCTCGTCCTCGGCGACGCCGAGCAGTCGGGCGATCAGCTGCAGGTCGACGTCGCCTGTCTCGTCCAGCGACAGCGCGATCGCCTCGGCCGGCGTCTCGGCGCCCTGCTTGAGCGGCCGCGGTACGACGACGCGCTGGACCAGCAGTGAGGCTGGGCTGCTGGTCTGGGCTTCCTCGTCGAAACGCTCCAGGGCGCGCACGAGGGCACTGTGCGGGTCCTGGCGGAACGTCACCAGGGCCCGTGGCGTGATGCGGGCGGTCTGCTCTACGCCGCGCTCGGGTTGGCCGGTGGCCGGGTCGAGCACTACCTCCCCGGTCTCGGGGTTGGTGAGCGGCTCGTAGCGGCCGGTGCCGCGCAGCGTGTACCGGTTGAGTGGCCCGTACTTGGCGACGTAGGCCTCGTAGTCGCCGCGCAGCTGCGTTCGCTGGGCCTCCAGCTCCGGGGTGTCCTCGACGTCGGCGGCCTCGGCCTCGAGCAGGCTGCGTGCGCCGTCACGTAGCCCGAGCAGCGCCCTGAGCTCGACCGCTTGAGTCTTGGGCACCGCCAGGGGCTCCAGGCGCCCACCGGCCGCGATCCGGAACCCGGATTCGGCCTGGGGGTCGGCGACGATCGAGCCGTCCCACAGCTCGGTCAGGTCGCTGACGGCCTGGGTGCGGGCCTGCACCGCCTCGGGGGTGACCTCGGTGAACACTTGGCCGCGGTCGCGGGCCTGGCGTACGACGTCGGAGAGCGCGACGGCCAGCCGGCCGTCGACGGTCGAGAGGTCCTCGACGAGGACCGACACGGTCTCGCCGCCGTACATGCCGGTCCCGACATGGAACTGGCCCAGCACGTGATCGGGGTGCTCGTCGAAGTAGTTGTTGACCCGGATCACCTTGCCGTCGACCTCGCGTGGGGTGACGGTCTCCCACGTCAGATCCGCCGGCGGGACGCCGTCGGCGCGCTTGCGGAAGAGCAGCAGGTCGGTGAGGGCCTCGGTGCCCGCGGCGCGGCGGTGGGCGCCGCTGGGGAGCCGTACGGCGCCGACCAGGTCGGCCTGCGCGTTCATCTCCCGGCGTGCGGCTGGGTTGGTGGCGTCCATCGTGAACGAGGACGTCAGCACCGCCACCATGCCGCCGGGTCGCGTCATGGCTAGCGACTTGATGATGAAGTGGTTGTGCATCGTGTGCTGGCCAGGGTTGTGCACCGGGTCGTGCAGTGTCACGTCGGCGAAAGGCACGTTCCCGACCACCGCGTCGAAGTGGTCGCGCGGGAACCGCGTGGACGCGAACGACTCCGCCCTGATGTCAGCATCGGGGTACAGGCCGTGCGCGATCGCCGCGGTGGTCGGGTCCAGCTCGATGCCGACCATCCGTGCACCCGCCGGTGCCATGCCGATGAAGGTGCCGGCGCCGCAGCCCGGCTCCAGCACGTCGCCGCCGGTGAACCCGAGCTCGGTGAGTGTGATCCAGATTTGGTCGACGTAGGAGGCGTCGGTGTAGTGCGCGTTGATCGTGGTCCGTCGCGCCGCGTCGTAGGCCCGGTCGTCGAGCAGCTCGCGCAGCTGCTCACGCTCCCGGGCCCACTCGGGCTTGGTGTCGTCGAAGACCTGCGGGATCGCGCCCCACGAGGACCAGCGCGCCAGGGTCTGCTGCTCCTCGGCTGTGGCGGGCCGGCCTTCGGCCTCGAGCAGGCGCGAGGTCTGGATCGCGGCCACGTTGGCGGCGAACCGGGCCTTTCCCCCGGAGGGGGCCAGGTCGCCTTGGGAGCGGGGCCGGAACGCTACAGCTCGGCGCTGCTCCCCTGCGGCGGCAGGAGCGCTCGCAGAGCCTGGATCCGCTCGCTCAGCTCGGCCTCGGTCATCTCCGAGGCCTCCCGGGGCAGCTGCACCAGCGGCAGCAGCGCCGTCCACCTGCGTTCCTGCTCGGCCTGCTCCTCGCTGAGCAGGGGCTGCGCCCAGCCTTCCCGGTCGGCTTCCTCCGCGGCCTCGTCCCTGAGCCGTGTCAGCTGGTCCTCGATCGTCGAGGGGCCCGGCAGGGCTCCCAGCAGGTCCTCCAGCTCCTCGATTAGGCTGCGCGGCTCCGGTTCCACCGAGTACACCAGGTCGCTCAGCACCAGGTCCTCGGCCTGCTTCTGGATCGCCCGCAGCTCCCGGACCGTCTCCAGGTACGGCAGGTCCGGCGGGAGCTGACGCTTCAGCCCGTCGCTGACCGTCACGATCTGCGCGGCCGCGGTCTCCCCCAGCGTCTCGAAGAACTCCGTCGGGTTCTTCAGCTCCGCGTACTTGCGCGGTGCGTGGCGGCGCCAGTGCTCCTGAGCCAGCACCCCGTACCTGTTCATCGCTGTCCCCTTCTGCGCCATCGCTCGCAAATAGGTCGAGAGCTGGCTGATAGTCGCCGCCGCGGGGTCGAGGCGGCGTCGTGCGGGCCTGGTCCAGGCGCGCGTCGGCCACGGGCTCCGGGGTCCCCCAGAGGTCGAACTCCAGCTGCTCGTCGCCGCCCGATCGCGCCACGCCCATCTCCTCGGTCTACTCGATCCTCGCATGCCGTTGCCTCCTTCCCTCAGCGGCGCAGGGTGCGTCCGTGGGTCTGCTGGACTCCGGTTCCCCGGGTCACCTTCGCCTGCACGCCACTGGTCCGTGTGGGTGCGTTCTGCACTTGGTCCTGGGTGGACTGGGAGAAGCCGTGCGAGGAGGCATCGCGAGCTGCGGCCTGCCGGTCGCTCATCTCCCCCTGCGCCTCGTTGCGCCGGTCGTAGGCGGCGGCCTCGGCGTGCTGGGCCTGCGCGGTGACGTCCTCGGCGATCTCCCTCTCCTCGCCTGCCTGGGTTGCCTGGCTCCACCCCTGCTCGGGTTCGGCATCGGGACCGCTCAGGGCCGGTCCGGTGCTCGTGCCGGTGGCCGCGGTCGCTGACGCTTCGGTGGTCTCGGCGGCCTGCCGGCGGTCGCGGGCCGCGTCGAGCTCGTCGACGCGGGTGGCGAGGATCTGTCGGTCGATCGGGTCGACGTAGGGCTCGATCCTGTCGATCAGTTCGGCGAAGCCCTCCCGGGTCGCGTCCGGTCCCGCCAGGTAGCGGTCCACGACCGCGTCGGCGGCTGTGCGGGCCTCGGGGAGGTCGGCCAGGGCGCTGCGCAGCAGCACCGGCCGGTCCTGCCACGCGGCGGCCGGGTCGCTGCCCGGGACCTCGACCTGGCGGACTTCGGCGCCCTTGCTGGACAGCTTGAAGAAGTCCTCCTCGGTGGCCTTCTGGCCGCCGGTGTCGGAGTCGTTGGCGACCCAGACGCGGCCGTTGGCCTTGGCCACGATCGCGTTGGCCTGCGTCTCGGTCATCGCGGTGCCCATCGGCGCCACGCCGGCCGCCTTGCCGTCGGAGGCGAGGCTGATCGCCATCGCGTCGAACGGGCCCTCGACGCGCACCAGCCGGGCGCCGGGTGCGGCCTCGTGGAGGCCGAAGACGTGATCGCCCTTGCGGAACGCCGGCGTCTCGCCGGTGTTGCGGACCTTGGGTGCTCGTGCGTCACCGGACAGGTCGCGGCCGAGGAATCCGACGGTCTCGCCGGTCTCGTGATCGCGGATGCCCATCATCGCGCGGTCGCGGAACACGTCGCGCACCCCGAACTTGCCGCGCTCGGCCAGGCCGGCGGCCACCATCTCCTCGTCGGTGGCGCCGTGGGCGCGGAGATGGTTGGTGAGGTTCTGCCAGCCTGACGGCGCGTAGCCGAGCTGCCACGGTCCCGACTCGAACTCCGAGCCGAGACGTTCGGTGAAGTACTTGTGTCCCGCCGATCCGGGCCGCAGCTGCGCGGCGTAGAAGTCGGCCGCCATGTTGTTGAGCTCGATGACGCGTTCGCGACGGATCGGCGCGGCCGCACCGGCAGACGGCGTCGTCGACGGGGCCGCTGAGGCTGCGGCGGCCTGGGGCCGTCGCTCGCGGGCCGCCTCGGCACTGCGCCGTGCACGGTCCTCTGCTGTACGGCGGGCCTCGGTGTTCTGTGCGGCCTGCTCGGTCAGCGCACCGATGAGCATCGACTCGGGGTTGAGTCCGCGGCGCTCGCGCATCATCGTGGCGATCTTCTCCGCGGACCTCTTCGCGCCGACGTCGCCGGTGAGGGCGGCCGCCGACGCGTCGCGCCATGCGTTCGCCAGCTCCTCGGGCTGTGCGGCATCGAAGCGGGCCGGGGTGAGGTAGGCGTGCCAGGAGTGGTTCTGTGCGATCTCCTCCGGCTGCCCGAGGTGCTCGGACAGGTCACCCATGCCGGCCTCCTGCATCGCGGCCTCATGCGAGGCGAGGTCGGTTGTGGTCCGCTGGTCGCGGCCCTCGTCCCAGACCTGGGCCAGGGCCTCGTCGCGGGCCTCGTGGTCGACGGTCCCGGCCGACGTCGTCCACTTGTCGGGGGTGAACTCCTCGCCGCGGCCGACGTGGTTGGCCCACTGCTCCCACTGGGAGCGCTCAGGGAGTACCTGGGTTTCGGAGTAGTACTGCCAGTCGTCGTGGAACGCCGTCTCGAGCGCGTTCATCGGTGGACGGTCCTGCTCCAGGGGCTTGATCTCGGCCGGGATGGTCCACCAGTCCGGGGCGTGGGTCGCGGCCAGTCCGTAGGCCTCGTTCATGCTCAGCAGCTTCGCGGCCGGCTTGGGGTCGGGCTGCAGGGTCGCGGGGTCGGTGAAGTTGACCAGCAGGGCCGGGTGCTGGCCGTGGGCGTTCTGGATGCGGCGGGCCATGTCCTGCTCCGCCATGCGGGCAGTCGGGTCCATCGCTGACCAGGCGGCGGCCGCGGCCCACCGGTGCGATGCGGCCACGGGGTGCAGCTTCTCCAGGCGCCCCTCGGCGGTCCAGGGGAGGTACTGCTGGCGGGCAGCGTCGCGCTGGGCGAGCCATTCCTCCCGGGTGCGGGCGGCGGCGTCGCGGGTCTTCTCCTGATGACGTCGCGCGTAGCGCTCCATCATCTGGGCCAGGCCAGTGGCCGCGGCGCGCAGCGCGCGGTCCATCTCGTGACCGATCTCGAGCTCTTCGTGTGCGTGGGTCATCGTCGTGCTCCCGAGGTAGTGGCGTTGCTGTGCTTTGTGATGGTGCTGTTCAACGTCGTATCAGTGAGCGCCGACGCATCCGCGCCGGCGACGGCGCCGCTCAGGGCGCCGGCGGCTGCGAGACCTCGCTGGATCTGCGCGGTCTCGATTTCGGCGAACATCCCGACCGGCACCGGGGCGCTGGGCCAGGTCGGCTCTGCGTTGTGGTAGCCCGATCCCGTCTTCGGGTCGACCTTCTTCATGTCGCACTTGTGGAAGACGCCGTCAGGGTCGGTGAGGGTGCGCATGTGGACGTCGAAGTGGTCGCGCAGCCACGTCGAGAACGACGGGGCGGGCTGCAGGCGCATCAGCTCGAAGGCCTCCCAGATCGCCTCCAGGCGGGTGATCGCCTCGGCGTGCTCCCACCAGTGGTCACACCAGCGGACCCGCTCGGCGACGTACTTGTGGACCCAGTTGGGCAGCACGAACTTCTCCACAAACAGGTCGACGGTCGCGAACCGCGCCGGCTCCGGTTCCGGGTCAGGCTGGGCGGGGGTCGACAGCGCCCTCATCAGCGCCTCGGTCTCGGCGTCGACGCGGCGAGCGGCAGTTTCGAGCTTGTGCTCGGCCCGCTCCAGCTTCCGGCCCGCGCGCGTGAACGCGCGCCGCGCCTTGGCCAGCTCTTCGCGGGCCGCTGCTCTCTGCCACTCCTCCTTCCCCTCGTCGGCCTCGATCGCGGCGGCCTTGACCTCGAGTACCGCGATGCGGCCCTCGAGGTCGGCCAGCGTGTCCTGGGCGGTGTCGACGGCATCCTGAGCGCGCTCCAGGGCCGTCTCGGCGGCCGGGAGGTCACCGGTGACGACCACCGGCACCTCCGCGGGCCTGCGTCGGGCCTCTGGCTCGGGGAGCTCGCTATAGAGCTCGGGCGTCTCGTAGTCGTCGTCGCTCGCCGGCATTTCAGATCACCTCCGCGACGTCTTCGCGTTCGGCGTTGACCATCTCGTCCTCGGCCTCCATCCACGCCTGCTTGAACGCAGCGGTGGAGGCCTCGATGCGGGGCGCGTCGACACGTTTGGAGCAGTCGACGAGCTCGCCGAGGATCGAGCGGCCACCGGCCGGCATGACGATGACGCGGCCGCGCGGGAACGCGGCCAGGTCGGACTCGGCGAAGATCCGCTCGTCCTTGAGCTGGGACGAGGTTGAGGAGTGGCCCGGTCCGACCGAGCGTGAGTGGTCCAGGCGCTGCCGGTCACCGATGAGCTGCGCCAGACCCGCTAGGTGCTCCTCGTCGCGCAGGCCTCGGCCGGCGCACGCGATGTTCGCTGCGGACCACATCTCGGTGAATCCGTCCTTGCCCCAGCACTTGAAGCCCTGAGCACGCGACTGGAGGATCACCACCAGGATCAGGCCCAGCGAGCCTGAGTAGCTGAACAGCGAGGGCAGCTCGCCCCAGCGCACGATGTTCGCGCACTCGTCGAGCATGAACAGGATCGGTGTCGGGACCCGGTCCCCGACCTCCTCGGCCAGGTCCATTCCGGCCGCGTGCAGCGCGATCGTCAGCGCGCCGACCAGTGCACGGGAGGAACCGGGCCCGTCCTTGGACAGCATGTAGATCGTCTGCGTGGAGCGGACGAAGTCGTAGGTCGAGAACTCCGGAAGGTCCTCGCCCTCCTCGGGCGGGGTGATCCACTTGGTGAACTTCGGGTTCCGCATCCACCGCACGGCCGAGCGTGCGCCGCCGTAGATGCCGTCGCGGGTCTCGGGGACCATCGACCTGGTCGAGTCGATGTCGTCCGCGGTGGCGTCGTAGCCGTGCGCCCGGAGGATCTCGGCGGGGTCGGTGTCGACACCTGGCCCGCCCTCGGGGAACTTGAGCCACTTCGCGATCGCCGTCACCGGCTGCTCACCGACCGCGGCCGCCATCACGAGCGCGGTCAGCAGGGCCAGTGACTCGGGGCCGAAGAACGGGTCCTCGGCGCCGAGGTCGCCGCCGGTGCGCGAGTCGCGCCAGATCGTTGCCAGCTTCTCCGCGCGCTCCAGGTCGGTGACGTAGCTCAGCGGGTTCCACCAGAACCGGGCGCCGTGGCGGAAGATGTTCTGCGGGTCGAAGACCCAGCAGCCGCCGAGCTCGGAGCGGGGACCCATCGTCATGTACACGATGTCGCGCTTGTTGCTCGTCGCCGCGACCGCTCCCTTGTGCTCGACGATCTGCGGGACCGCCACCGAGCGGGTGTTGTGGGTGACCACGAAGTCCTCGGTGACGAACAACCCGTCGAGGTTGGCCACCGAGATGCACGTCATGTCCGTGGGCTCGGCCGGCTCGATCGCCACGATGGAGCGAACCGGCGTCTCCGAGCGCCGCGCCGCGCGCCACTCCGCCCACCGGCCCACCTTGCGCGGCAGCCGGAACGGGCATCCGAGCTGGCCAGGAAGCCGGATGTGGGAGCGGTACGCCGGGAGGTGGGTGGTCTCCCTGCGGCTGGTCGTGACGGTGCCGCCCAGCGACTGCACCAGGAACCGCACGTCTTCGCTGAGATGGGGTGAGGACGTGGAGAACTGCACGCCGCCGTGGTCGATCCATCCGTCGGTGTCGAGCAGACCGGCGAGGACCGCGGCCCGCACGGCCGGCGGGGCCAGCAGGTAGTCCTGCGGCACGAACTTCTCCTCCGAGCGGTGCATGTGCAGCCCCAGCTGCTTGACCGCCTCCAGCAGCGCGTGACGGCGGCGCCCGCCAAGGCCCTGGACCGAGGAGGCCCGGAAGTCGTAGCCGCGGGTGCCGTCTTCCTTGGTGGTGTTCGGCACCCACCGCAGCGGCGGTGGGAGCGGCAGCATCGGAAGCAGGTCGTCGGGCTCCGCCGTGCTGAGTCCCACCGAATGCTTCTGGAAGCATCCGTCGCCCAGCAGGACGCCAAGGAAGTACGGCTCGATAGGGAGCAGCGGTCGCCGCTGCTCGAGTCGGGCACGGCGCTGCCATGCCAGCTCGGTCGCGTCAGGGCGCATCGTCCGCTCCGTCGGCGCCGGCCGCTCTGTCGGGTAGGGCGTCCCGAGCGGGAGCACCCCCTCGAACTCGACCGGCGCCACAAGCGGCAGGTAGAACCGAGCGCGGCCGTCTGAGGTCTTCAGGCCCCGCTCCAGGATTTCCGCGGTTGTCAACGTCTCCCAGCGGTCGTAGACAGCGCGATCGGCGCGGTGCTTGCCTCGCACCGTCCACAGGTGTTCGGGGTTGCAGATGACCTCGGTGCGGTCGTTCAGCGTTACCCGATACGCCTTGCACATCCCCTGGGGGAACACTCCGGTCACAGGGGTCGGCTGACCATCGACGCCGATCACGCGCTGGCCCGGGCGCAGGTCCTTGATCGGGACCCAGCCGTGGGGCGTGAGCACCGGAGCGTCGGACCGGAGCGCTTTCCCTGCTCGTGGGCCCATGATCCACACCTGACACCACTCGTAGGTGGAGTACAGCCACTCACCGGTCAGCACCGACTTGCACAGCGCGACACCGATCCCGGCCTTCTCGGATCCGAGCCTCTCGGTATCGGCTGCGACCGAGGCTGCTCGCAGCTCCTCGAGGTCGCGCCTCGACGACATCGACGAGGCCAGCCGGTCGGTCCACTCGCGGCCGGTCATCGCCTTGTAGATCGAGCGGCCGATCCACCACACGATCCCGACCAGCGGCACCGCGAAGACCACCAGCCAGCCCGAGGCGGCCAGTGACCACCGGCCCTTCGGGCCGGGCTGGAGCAGCCATCGGCCCGGGCCGCCGGCGCCGTGGCCGGCCACTGACGCGGCGAGCCAGGCGAGCATCCAGCCGCCGACCAGGACCACCAGCAGCCCGAGGACGCCCAGCCACAGCCACAGGCCTTCGTTGCCCGGCGAGGAGCGCTTGTTGGGGCGGGTATCAGACATGGGTGCGCCTCCTTGAGGGGCAGGGAAAAGCAGCAGCGAGGAGAGGGAGGGGCCGCGGCGCGCCGCGCAGGGTGGCGGTCATCGGTCCTCCCCCGGTGTCGGGTCGACGACGTCGCGCGGAACCGGGGTGCTCGAGGTGCGCCACTGGATCACCAGCTCCTCGACGCTTTGGGGATGACGCCGGCTGTAGGAGACCAGCAGCAGCGCCGCCACCATCCCGACGAAGTACACCGGGCTGGTCAGCCAGGCAGGCAGGTCGACGAACAGCGCCAGCGCGGAGACCGCGAGAGCGGCGAGCATCACCAGCCAGCACACGCCCCGAGAGCGCCTGGAGAGCGCGAGCTGTGCTGGATGGAAGCCCATGACCGTCTCCCGCTATCCGGCCGCGTAGGCGTCGAGAAGCTCTGAGCCGAGCCGCCGCGCGGCCGCGATGGCGTCCTCGAAGGTCTTGTTGGTGTCGTGGATCCCCGTCTCGATCTCGACCGGGGTCAGGTTGACCCGGAACGGGATACCTGGCCGCTTGCCGGACTTGATCAAGAACTTGCCCTTACCGACCGGCTCACCACCCTCGCCGGTCTCCGGGTCGACCTCGCCGATCTGCGCCCAGCCGGTGAGCATCTCCTTCTCGGTGTCCGAGATAGCGAACACCTCCTCGAGGTTGCCCAGCTCGCCCGGGTTCAGCCCGCCCATGTAGACCATCTCCGAGGCGGCGACGAAGCCCCACGCCTTCGCGGTGGCTTCCTCGTTGTGGAGCTTCAAGTCGTCCATGCCGTGCGTGCACAGCAGCTGGCCCAGACCCATCGTGCGGTTGAGTCGCGTGATCTCGTCGACGCGGTCGACCATGAACTCCGCGGCCCGCAGCGCGCGCCACAGCTCGTCCATGATCAGCAGGTAGATCCGGCGCGGAGCCAGCCCCGCGTCGGCCAGCGACTTGGCCGCGGCCAGCGCCGTGGACCCGTAGGTCCAGCACACCAGCTGCACGCCGGCCTGGAGCGCGGGATCCATCTCCTCGAACGCCGAAAGGTCGAAGACCACCGGCTTGTCGATCTCCAGTGGCGTCGTGGTGTGGTGAGCGAAGACCTCACCAAAGATCTCCGACCCGCCCGTCAGCGAGTTGAGCGCGTCGAGCAGCCCCTCGGCCCGGTCGTCGTACCGCTCGTCCTGGCCACGGTCCTGGGCCTGGATCCGCACCCGCGGGTGCCGGCTCTTGACCAGCGCCTGCACGTCACCGAACACCGGCACCCGGCCCGGGTTCTCCTCATCCCACGCGGCCAGCGCCGCAGAGAGCATGTTCCGCTCATGGGCGGCCAAGTCGCGCCCCAGCGCGAGCGCGCACAGCCCCACCGCGACGTTGATCCGGCGACCCCGGATGTTCGCCGAGACCCTGGCACGCACGTCGTCAGGCAGCCGCGGCAGCTGCGCCGCCACCGGCCCCGGGTCGAGTGGGTTGATGAACGAATCGGCACGGTTCAGCGCGATGTGCTGACCGTCCATCTGCTTGATCAGCTCGACGTAGTCCGGCTTCCAGTCCGACAGCGCCATCGGGAGGATGCTCTTGTACGGCAAGAACCCCGCGATCCGACGGATGAGGGTGGATTTCCCTACGCCGCGGCGCGCGATGATGAAGCCGCTGGGGTTGTTGACCATGCCGTGCAGGAACCACGACATCGGGTCCCCGCAGACCCAGCCGCGGCCCTCGAGGTGCTCGCCCAGCGGGGTGCCGATCAGCGGCAGGCTGGAGCCGACCACGAACGGGTACAGACCGCAGACCTGCAGGACCGTGGCCCGGAACTCCGGGGTCGGCATGATCCGCAGCGTCCGACCCCCGCCCGCCAGACGCCAACCCTTCGGACCAAGCTGGCCGATGACGCCCTCACGTTCGGCCTTGGTGAGCCGGCGCCTCTTCGGCTCCTCATAAGGCGCCTGCAGCTCCTTGCGCTCCCGACGCTCCCGACGAGACTGCGCCCAACGGGAGAACAGCGGTGCCCGGTCGTCCTGGCGGTGTGAGGCCTTCGCGAATGCCATCGCAACCCCTCCTAGATCTGGTCCGCGAACGTCGCGAGGCCCGCGTGGCGCGTGGGGACCATGCCCAGCGGCAGCGCGGAGATGAACGCCGAGTCCTGCGCACCGCGCGGGATCCGGAACCGCAGCCGCGCGGAGGGCGCCAGGCGGGCGGTCACGATCGTGGAGACCCGGTTGAGCAGCTTGCGCTCATCCATCACCGTGACCGTGGCCAGCATCCCGACCCGGATCAGTGGCGCTCCCTGCGCCTCCTGGTCCGCGGTGCGCTTGGCGATCGCCAGCGCGGCCTCCTGTGCCGACTTCGCCCGAGGCGACTGTGAGACCGCGATCGAGGCCGCGGTCACGTCGCGCTCGGCGATCTCGGCCGACTTGGTCGGCAGCTCGGTGCGGTAGCAGAGCGTGACGCGCTTGCGAGCGATGTCGCGGTGGGGCTTGAGCAGCTGCTCGAGGACCGTGCCGAAGAAGGCACCCTTGGGCGCCTCGCGCATCTGCCACGTCCTCGACCAAGCGCCCTCGTGCTGGTAGCAGTCGAAGTGGTTCACGGCCGTCAGCGGGCCGACCTCATCCCAGGTCAACTGGGTGCCTCCCGAGAGCTGGGCCTCCTCCACCAGGGGTGCCGCGCCCGGGTTGAACGCCACGTGGGTGGCGTCGGTGATCTGCTGGGCTGTCGCTGCCCGGCACGAGGACCCTGCGCCGGTCTGCACCAGCGTCGAGATCAGCTCGGGCAGCAGGTCGGAGATGATGTCGCGCATCTCCGAGGCCGTGCGGGTGTGGACCTCGCCGGTCTCGTCGTCCTTCTCCTCACCGTCGAAGGTCACCGTGATGCGGGTCATCACCTGCGGCGACCCGGTCGCGCCCAAGCCCTGCAGCTGGGCGGCCATCGCACGCGAAAACGCCGGCACCGCGTCCATGTCCTCGGCCGCGCCGCGGTCGATCGCACGCGCCAGCCGCTGCCCTGAGTCAGGGGCGGATTCCACCGTGACCTGCGCGGCCACGATGTTGCCGGTCTTGTTCAGCTGGCCCTGCCACGCCGCCCACTGCGCGACCTCGTTGTCGAAGGTGTCGGGGTCCTTGCCGGACTTGCCCGAGGGGTGGCAGTTGATCACCACCGAGTACAGGTTCGTCTCGCCCCACGTGAGCAGGCCGAACGGGTTGCCGTGCACGTCACGGTGCTCACTCAGGGTCGTGCGGGCCCCTACCCCAGGGAGTCCGATCGTCATGTCAGGAACCTTTCCGGTCAGACCCTGCGACAGGATCGTGTCGCCGTTCTTCTCCGCGCGACGGAACGCACGCTTCGCAAACCACTTGCTGTAGTGCCCCTGGCCGTCGCGGGTCTTGATCGCCTCGGGCAAGATCGCGCCGAGCGAGACCACCACCCACAGTGCTGCCAAGATCAGCGCCCAGATCCCGAGCTGGAACAACATCCCGGCCACGATCACGCCGACCAGGCCGATCGAGGCCAGCACCAGCGCCCCGGTGGCCAGGAACGACAGGCCCCAAAGGCCAGTCAGCCGCGGCGGACGGAGCCCCGCGTACTGCCGCTGTGAAATCGCCATGACTACGCACCCGCCCTGCGGGCCGCACGGCGGGCCGATAGCGCGGCCACCGTCCACCCGATCGCGCACAACAGCAGCACGACGAAGCCGAGCGCCCACAGCGCGCCAGCGGCATAGCCGTCCGAGTGCGACACCGGGCCCGCCAGCGCCGCCACCGCGGCGAACAGGGCCCAGAGGGTCGCCGCCGCCACCCTCCGCGATCTCGCACGGCGCGAGGCCGAACGACGAGAACTCATGAGTACCTCCGAGATATATCTATGCTTTGTGATGTAGCGAGTTTAGCGCACGTTGCGCAGCGCGGGAAGGATGCGCGCGAGCTAATCGCCCGACGCGTCCTCGCCGGCCTGGCCCGCCTGGCCCGCAAGGTTCTGCACCATCCCCGCACCCATCTGCGACGCCGTCGACGAGCCGCCCGTCCCTGAGCCCTCGGGGGCGGACTGGGCCGACTGTCCCGCTGCGATCGGGGACGCGCCCTGCTGCTGCGCTGCCGGCGCCTCCGGCGGCGCACCCTGCTCGGGCTCCTTCCTCGAGCTCGGGTCCGCGCCGGTCGGGCCGTCGCCGTCCGACGGCGTGGCGTCCTTCGCCCCTGGCGCCTGCCCGCCGCCACCGGCACCGGAGCCGCCCCCCAGTCCCCCGCCGCTTGCTCCCGCGGCCGCCCCCGCCGCGGATCCACCGCCGGTGCCGGCGAGCGCGACCATCGCCGCGCCCGTGGCCAGCATCCCGACCGCCGCGCCGCCGGAGAACGCCGACGAAGAACCCATCGCGGCCGCCGGCGCGACGAACTTGATCAACGTCGGCAGCGCCAGGGCCGCCATCACCATGATCGTCAGGCCGTAGATCGCGTTGTAGATCTGCGCCTGCGTGGTCGCCCCATCGGACATCAGCTTGATCCCGACCGCGTAGATCACTGCCGCCACCGGCTTGTAGAGGACGAAGCCCATGATCAGCATCGCGATGCGCTTCCACCGCAGCCAGCCCTCGTCACTCGCGGTCCCCGCACCGGTCGCCTGGGCGAAGCACAGCAGGGTGATGATCGACGCGCCGCGAACGATCATGAACAGGATCTGCACGATCCCGGCCAGGATCGCGAGCAAGTACACGATCAGCAGGGCACCCGAAGCGTTCGGCGTACCCGTGGCCGAGCCCAGCATCGCGTTCTCGAAGATCGACGCGAAGCCGCCCGAGACGTCCTGCCCCGAGGCCTGCTGCAAGATCCAGGGTGCGAAGGCGTCGCCGAACTGGAGACCCAGCATCGTCACCGCCAGCAGCGGCAGACCCGAAGCCAACGTCGTCACCAGCGCCCGCAGGATGCCGTTGAAGCCCTCCCCCGCCCGGCGGGTGTCGTAGCTGACCTTCAACAGCGTCATGCTCACCGTCATCACGAAGATCACCAGAGCGACCGGACTGATCCACGACTGCACCGAGGTGATCGTGGCCGAGCCCTGCCAGCTCTGACCCGACCCCGTCGCCACCTGTGGATCCGGCACCTTCATCCAGAAGGTCGACACCGTCTCCAACAGATCCCGAGCCCCATTCGCGATCATCTGGAAGAACGCATCCGCAGCCGAGCCAGCCACAGCCTGCGCACCGCTACCGATCGCGTCCGTCACGCAGCCGCCCCACGACAGGGGATTCACCGAGCATCCCATCGCCGATCACGCTCCCGGGCCGAAGTTGGTGAATCCTGCAGGCATGGCCGCCACCGGTCCCGGTGTGCCGGCCATATTCGCGCCGTCGGCCTTCCAGTCCCCACCGCTCCACACCATCGAGCTGGGAACCTCGAGGAGCTTTCCGGCCGACGACATGATCAGGCGGAGGTTGCATCGATCCGCCGTGCAGGCATCAATGCGATAGGCCGCCACGGTGAACGCGGCGCCCGAGCCATTCGTTGTCTGCCCCTCAGCCACGAGCTGATCCCGCTGAGCCCCGGGCGTCATGAGCGCCTGGACGACGCTCGAGTAGTCCGCCGGGCTCGCTGAGCCGATCTCGAACGGAAAGTTGATCGCCGCGAACAGCGCGCCGGTCGGCGTGTGCTGGTAGCACGCCCTCACGCCCTGCTGCGTTCTGGTCGGACCGTACTGCGGCGAGCTTGGCGCAGTGAACGAACCGACCGGATCCCATGTCGCCCTTGGGGGCAGGTTCGGGACCGAGCGGCTGCCCTTGGTTCCGTTGCATCCGAGGTCCGCCCACCCTGTGAGCGCGGGCGTCGTGGTCGACGCCGTGGGCGACGAGGAGAGGGGGGCCGTGGGGTTGCCGGTGGGGGTGGGTGGGGTCGTGGCTCCGGTGGTGTTGTGGTTGGGCAGCAGGAAGATCACCAGCAGGGCGATGCCGACGAGGGTCATGAACAGGGCCGCAGCGGTCCACCAGCCGTTTTTGGAGAAGAACGTGGCGGCTCTGCTGGTCTCGACTTGGACGTCGTTGTTGCTCATCGGATCAGTCCTCCTGATGGCTTCCGAGATGGGGCGTCGGGTGCGGTCGCCGGGCGGGTTAGCCGATGACCGCGAAGGTGGTGAAGATCGCAGCGGCCGCGCCCAGGATGATGGCGCAGACGAGGATGATGACGGAGGCCGTTCCGCCCTCGAAGCGTCCGTGGCGCAGTGCCTCGAACCCGGTCTTGCCGATCGAGATCTGGAAGGCGATGAACAGGCCGAGGGAGACGAGGCCGGTGGTCCAGGCCGAGATGACGTTGAGCTTGTCCATGCCGGGCGGCAGGAGCATCGGGATGAGGTAGGCGGTCGAGCTGATCTGGTTCATGGCTTCCTGGCTTTCTGTGCTGTGTGTTTTGGCGGGGCTAGATGGTGCGGTTGTTGGCTGTTGCTCGGTGGGGCGGTTCGTGGCGGTCGGTGAGCTCGGTGGCCTTCTTGAGGATTCGGCGTACGTCGCGGCCGCGCGCGCCGCGCTCGGCGACCGGCGGGAGTGCGACGTTGTGCCGGAGGTCTTCAGACCACGGGACCGTCCAGCAGTTGGGGAATGCCTTCTCCACCGACTTCAGTCGCCGGGCGAGCTGCTTGGACAGCGGGCCGGGTGCGTCGTGGACGACGACGATGCCCAGGACCGTGATTGGGCCGAGGCCGCGGGCGGCGTACTGCTGAGCGGTGCGCAGCGCGAGGTCCAGGCCGTGCGCGTGGGTGCGGGCCACGAACAGCACGGGGATTTCCACTGAGCGGAGTCCGGCCAGGCCGACGCCACAGTCGGCGGCCTGGGGGCCGAGCTCGGCGGCCAGTGTCGAGGTTCCGGCGCCGCCGTGGAGTCCGACGAGCTGCACGACGGTGCTCGGCGTTCCGGCAGTGCTGGGCCACGAGGACGGCACCGCGAGTGCGGGGTTGAGCGGTACGGGCGCGACCGGCGGGTTCCGCGGTCCGGTCGTGTGACCGAACCCGACCGCCGCGAGCCCTCTCCCCCTCTCCTCGCTGCTCGTGTCCTGTACCTGTGGGCCGCCCTCGAGGGCCGGCCCGGGCAGGAACGGGTTCACGCTTGCAGCCGTCGCCGGCGACACCGCGGCCGCCGAGCCTCCCCGGCCGAACAGGCGCCGCTTGGTCGTCTCGGCGGCGGGTTCTACGGCGATCTGCTCTGCGGCGACGTGGCTTGGGTCGACATGGGTCGTGTCGACATGGTTCGTGGAGATCTCCTCGGTCGGCTCCGGTGCTGGCGCGTGCGAGGCCTGGCGCTGGCGGGCGGCCTCCTTTGCGCGCTCTGCCCACCGTCCGGCGCCGCCGGACGGCGGCGCGGCCGCTTCGTCGGTCGGGCTGGTGGGGGTCTGATCACTCATCAGTCGTTCACTCCTCTGGACATGGGGGTCAGTGGATTCCGGGCGGGAACTCGATCTGGAGCAGGTACCAGGGCTGGCCAGGGCCGGCGTGCTCCATGAAGAGCGCGAAGGGGCCGCGGTCGGTCTGTACGTGCACCAGAGCGGTGGTGGCCGGGTCGTCGGGCGCCTTGGGGTCCAGCCGGTACGGGCCGGTGATCTTCAGGGCCGGGATGTTGGCCGGGTCGGTCCCGGCGTAGGCCTGCTGGCCTGCCGGGGAGAGCAGGGGCTGGAGCTGTGTCCACCAGGTGCCGTAGTCGAGGGTGGGCTGGTCCCAGGTGGTGAAGACGGTCCGTGCTGCGCTGACGGCGTCGGTGGAGGGCGTCGTGCTCGCCGTACTGGTCGAGGAGCTGGTCGAGGTGCCCTGGGAGCTCGTCGCTGGGCTGGTGTGGCCGCAGCCGCCCAGGAGCCCGGCCAGGAGTGCCGTGGCGGCAGCGGTGAGGAGAGGGCGGTGGGTGGTCATGCGGCGCTGCTTCCTGTTCCAGGGGCGGCCCAGGGGGCGGCCCAGCCGAGGTAGGTCTGGTGCCACTTGGTGATGGGCATCGAGGCGGGCACGATCCCGACGCGGCCGGTGGTGGGCAGGTCGGTGGAGGCGATCATGTTGTTACCGAGGTAGACCACGACGTGCCCGGCGGTGTCGCCGGCGTTGGCGCTCTTGAAGTACAGCCAGGCGCCGATCGGCGGGGACTGGCCGTCGGCCGCCGTGGCTGGGTGTGCGGCGCTGGTGGAGACGTAGTGGGCCCATCCGTCGGCTGCGGTGTTGTAGCCCGACATTGCGCGGCCGGAGAGGTTGGCGACGAAGTGCTGACACTTGCGGTACCAGGACCCGTTGACGGTGTGGAAGAACGGGTCGTAGGTCCCGGCCTGCACGAACGCCTGAGCGCGGGCCATCAGCTGGTCGGGCGGGTAGGGGCCGACGTAGGCCACGCCGGAGGTAGTGAAGCTGATCTGGCTCGTGCCGCCGGTGGTGGTGCTCGAGCAGTCGAAGGACGCCGGGTTGGCCAGTTGGGCGGCGGCGGTGCCCTGCAGGGCCGCGTAGAGCCGCAGGCCGGTCTGCCAGTAGGGCTGGTAGTAGTTCGGGTCGGCGTTGGCCTGGACCGCGTGAGCGGCGAGCGTGGGCGACATGCCCTGCCAGCCCGGAACGCGGAGCAGGGCCTTGAAGAAGTTCGCTGCAGCGACCTGCGGGCTCATCCGGTCCGCGGTGGTCCCCCACGCGCCGTTGTTGCGCTGCTGGAAGATCCCGATGGAGTCCCGGTCGCCGTAGTTGATGTTGTGCAGCTTCGATTCCCCGTAGGCCGTCATTAGGCCGATCGCGATGCCTCGCGGAGGTATGTTGAGCGTCTTGCCCGCTCCCACCACCGCCATCGCGTTGCGCACCTGGTCGGCCGCGAAGCCCGGCACCGAGGGCGGCGCGCCCTGTTGGCCCAGGCCCTGCGGGCTCACGGTGGCCGCGACGGGCCCGATGCCCAGCTGGGCCAGCGGATCCGGGCCACCGCCGCAGCAGCCGGCTCCGGTGCCCACTGCCGGCACGACGGCGCCGGACGACGATCCCGCGGCCGCGCCGTCCAGGTTCAGGGTGGTGACGTTGTAGAAGGGGTGGTCGGAGGTGGCACCTGCGGCCAGGTTGCGGTGGCTGACGACTTGGGCCTGGCGCGGGTAGAAGACGTAGTCGATGCCGGACGTGGGGCTGTCGGTGTAGCTGTAGCCGGCGGCCGTCATCTGCGGCACCGCGGCCCACGTCTGGGTCTGTGAGGGGTGGTTGTTGAAGTCCCCACCGACGAGAACCGGGCCGTAGGCGGCGAGCCGGCTGGTCAGGGCGGTCAGGTTGGCCATTCCTTGGCCGTACGAGGCCGCGCGGCCGCCGATGACGGCGCCGTGACCGCCCAGTCCCTGGGGGTTGACCGGCAGGTGTGTGGCTACGACGACGATCCGCGATCCGGTGCCGGTGCGGGACTGGAGCACGACCCAGGTGGCGTAGCGGGAGCGGATGTGGCCGTTCTCCATCTGCTTGGTGATCAGCCGCTCACGGCCGGCACCGACGTTCGTCCACGTGGTGCTGTTCCACATCACGATGTTTTCCATCGCGCTGCCGCCGGCGTCGCCCTGGGGGTCACCGGTGGGGTCGCGCCACCCGTCGTAGCCAGTAACCGCGGTGGTGAGGCTGCGCACCGTGCGGTGGGTCTGCTCGTTGAGCGTGATGAAGTCCGGGTGCGCGGTGACAATCTTGCGGATGCCAGCCGGCCCCTTGCTGGTGTAGCCGCGCTTGCTCGGCAGGTTGGCCTGGACCATCGTGACGGTGCCGCTGGCGGCACCGCCGCCCGCCGCGGCGGGGACGACACCGTTCGCCGTCGACGAGCTGCCGACCGACGCGGTGGTGTGGACGAACGGGTGGTCGGTGAACGAGTGAGCGTTGTCGTTGGTCGACTGGTCGACGACGGTTCCGGAGAAGGTGACGCTAGGGCTGCCGAGGATCCAGTCGATGCCCTTGCTGTTCGGGTTTGCGAAGGTCCATCCCCGCTGATCGTTGGCAGCGAGCGCACGGATCATGGCGTTCTTGAACTGGCTGCGGTCGTTCATGTCGCCGGTCATCACGATGCCGGCCGAGGGGTTCGCGCGCGCCACTGCGGCCAGAGCGCTCGCCTCGTGGCGGATCGCCGTCGCTCGGTTGCCGGCCTGGTTGCCGCCGACGTTCGCGGGGTTGTGGGTGTTGAGCACCCAGACGTCGCCGCTCCCGCTGGTCGAGACGAAGTGCACGAACGGGATGGAGTCGGTCTCGGTGTTGAAGTACGGGATCTTCACGTAGTGCACCGAGGCCACCGACCAGGCCGCCGGTTGGTAGGCGATCGCGTCGTCGAAGCCCACGTGGCGGCCCTTGCGGCTCGACACCAGTGACCAGGTGCCGCCGGCCTGGGCTTTGAATGCGTCGGACTGGGGCTTCTCGAACTCTTGGAACCCGACGATCGAAACTCCGGCGGCGTCGATCGCCTGGATCATGTTCGGCACCCGTACCTGGTAGGAGCGTTCCCCAGGGTGCGGGTTCTTGCCGTAGTGGCTTGCTCCGCGCCAGTTGAGGGTGCCGATCGCGACCTGGCCGGGTCCTGCAGCTGCGGGGGCGGTGTTGTTGCCGCCCAGCAGCCCGCAGGCCAGCGCGGCGTTGACGTCGGACTGGCCGCCGACGATGGGGATCACGAGCAGCACGATGAAGACCAGCGGGAAGCCGATGGCTGCGGCGGCGAGGCCCTTCATCGCTGGCGTCCCGGGGCGGGGGTGAGCGCGTAGAGCCAGGCGTTGGTGCCGCCGCCTGCGGTGACTAGGTACGCCGAGGATCCGACGACGGCCTGGGGTGCGGTCACCTGAGTTGAGGGCGGCGCGGTGTCCGAGGTGCCGCCCAGGCCGCGGGGCCCGGCCGAGAGCACGTTGCTGGCACCGGTGCCGAACGCGATCTGGTCGCCGACCGTGACCGTGGTCCACTCCCCCAGGCCGGTGGTCTTGCCGCTGAGCAGGTTCACCACGGTGTCGCCGTAGATGCCCCAGCGCCCCGCGGGGCCGCTCAGCAGCGGCAGCTGCTGGCCGCTGGTGCCGGTCGACGTCGCCGAGGTCGCCGGCAGCAGGTGCGTGACCCAGGTCCGGGGCCACGGGCCGTTGAGCGTGGTCGGGGCGGCGTAGGCAGCGAGCTTCACGCCGGTGCTGGTGCTCGAGGAGCTCGCGTAGGCCAGCACCAGGCGCTGCCCGGTCCAGCCCGCGACCGTGACCGCACCCTTGCCGGCGGCCTGCAGGGGCTGACCGGCGCCGGATACGGCTCCGGAGGTCGAGACGTAGACCCGGTCATGGGCCGCGGCGATGAGGGAGCCGTTCGGTCCGGGACCCACGGGCTCGGCGCCAGCGGGCATCACCCGGTCGACGAGCTGGCCGCCGACGATGATCTGGGCGATGTTGGACTGGCCGGTGACGACCGGCCCGGTCGCGCTGATGCGCACCTGGGACCCGACGGAGGTGTCGAAGGCCCATTCGCCGGTCTCCTTGCCCGTGGCCGGATCGAGAGCCACGAGGTTGACCGAGGTCGCGACCACGACGGCCTCCTGGCCGTCGACGGTGGTCACGGTGGGCCCACTGGTGAGGGTGGAGCCGAGGTCGGTCGACCACTCCTGGACGCCGGTGGATGCGGTGTAGGCGGTGATGTGGTCGGTTGAGCCGGCGGCGGCGTAGACGCGGGTCGCGTCAGCGCTGACGCCACCGGTGGTGCTTCCGGTCGAGGTACCGACTTGGACAGCCCAGCTCGCCACCGGGGAGTATCCGGCCGGCGCCACGACCGGGAGTTGGCGCGGGCCCGGGACGGTCGGGTCGCTGTGCTGGGGGTGGCCGCGGAAGAACAGCGCATAGACGGCGAGGCAGATCAGCGCCAGAGGGAAGGCGATGATCACCAGCAGCAGCGGGTGAGGCCGGAACTTCTCGGACTGCTCGAGGTCCGGTGTGGGGTACGTGCGCTTCTTGCCCTTCTTGCCCGCCGCCGTCGGTGCGGCGTCGGCCGCGGTCTCGGCGGCACTGACGGGGGTCGGGTCGCTGGTGTCGTGGACCTCGCCGGAGCTGGTGACCACCATCTTGAACACGCCACCGTCGGGTGCCTGACCGGTGACGCGGATCGCTTTCATCGCACCCAGGCGCCGCTCCGCGGTCCGCGCGGCCGCGGTGATGATGGCGTCACGCACCGGCGCCATGTCATCGCTGGTGTGGATGACCTTGTCGTCGACGAGGCCGACGTAGGCGCCGTCGTCGTCCTCGCGGATCTCGGCGCGCAGCATCGGGTACATCGGCACCGCCGCCGGATCGAACCCGTTCTCCCCGTCGATCGCGGTCAGGTCTGCTCGCGACACTTCAACTCAACTCCCCCGAGATCCCGCGCATCAAACGCGGGAAGGCCCTCGCAGGGTAGAGCCGGCGGCCGACACAAGCCGATGTTTCCGCAGCTGAGCGTGCTGCCAGCGTTCCTCCCGAGACCACCGCTTGCACCTTCCTCCCTCTCCTCGATTGCCCCTATCCGTGGGCGTCGCTTCGGTCAGCTCGTCACTCGCGTCGGGATCCCGCACGACGAGGTCGACCCGCCGATGAGCGGGCCGTTGCCCAGCGTCGAGGCGAAGATGAACCAGCCGGTCTTGGAGACCGTCGTGCGCTGGGTGTACGTGCCGTTGCCACTCACCGAGCGGCTGATCGTCTTGAGTAGCTTCCCCGAGTAGCACTTGGCCTTGGTCTTGTCCGTGAACGGGCCGTAGACCCGAGTGGCGAGGCTGTGGGCTTCGGTGCGGTCGAACCCGCTGATCGTGACGTCGGGACCGAACCTTGCGCCGGTCGTCACGCTGGTGACCGTCCCGTGCCGCGCCTGCTTCGTGGTGGTGGCGTGCCGGGCCGGGTAAGCCGCGCCGCACGTCGAGGCCGCGGTGGAGCTCACGTTGGCCTCGACCGCCACGCTCCACACGTAGTAGCCCGACTTCGCCGGGCTCCAGGCCGTCGGCAGCGCGTAGGTGCCGTCGGCCGAGATCGTCGACGTGCCGGTCCATACAGCCGTTCGACCCGAGCAGCTGACGCTGGTCGAGTCGAACGGGCCGTAGATCGCGAAGTCGACCGTGCGGGTGCCGGTGCCTCCCGTGACCGTGTACGTGCCCGCCAGTGGGCGGCCGGTCCAGGTCGACGCCGCGGTGTTGTGCTCAGAGACCGTCTGGGCCGTGACGCCCACGCCGCTCGTCGAGGCGCGGGCGGCGTAGGTCCGCCCGACCAGGGCCAGCGCGGAGGCCGACTTGTTGTACGGCTTGGCCACCAGCAGGTGCGACTCGGGCGTCTTGGCGGCCGCGGTGATCGTGGTGGTCCCGGCCGCCGCGGTGAAGTAGGCCGTGGCCACGCCCGCGGAGTTGGTGGCCACGACCTGAGTGGTCTGGCCCGGGTAGGTGAACCGCACCGGTAGGCCGGCCCAGCTCGACAGCGTCGGAGCGTGGCCAGCCGCGTTGACGATCTTGTAGCGGACCGCGGTCTGGTTGCCGGCAGCGACCGTGGTCGCGGTCAGCGTGGCCCGATAGGGGCCCGCGTGCCCGGTAGCCTGACGGATCAGGGTGCGGGCGTAGCTGCGCACCGTCGAGCCGTGACCGGTGTGGTTGGTTCGCCGGATCGTGTACCTGGCGCCGAGCTTCCACCTGCCGCCCCGTAGCAGTGCGTAGGTCGCGACGTCGACCGCGGCCGCGGTCGAGCGGTCCTTGGTCTTGCCGTACTCGGAGAGGATCCACGCGGCCCGCGACGTCGCGGCCGGGGTGGGTGCCTTCGTGCCGCCGAGGTTCGCGACCTTCACCGGCGCCCGGTAGCGCGACTGAGCCGCGCTCTTGTGGGGCTCGATCCGGTACCCACGGCGCGTGCCGGTCACGTAGCGGCCCACGAACCCGCCGTCGGCGTACTGGGTCTTGGCGATCGCGTAGCCCAGCGCTCGCTTCGAGAGCGCCGTGGCCGAGGCCGGGCCTGCCTCGAGCGCGGCGACCGCGCCGAGGACCAGCATCGTGGCCACCAGGCTGGCCACGAGGCGCGCAGGGCGCCGATGGGACCAACTGGTGAGGCGTGGACCGAGATTCATGAACGTTCTCCCCCTTGTGAGCTGACCAGTCATCGGACCGGACCGGTCGGACCTCCGGAGCCGGGCCCGACAGGGCCACGACCGCCGGAGGAGGTGTGGTGGTGATGTGTCGCCGTGTGCGTGTGCGTGTGCGTGGGCGAGGCCGTGGGAGCCGCGGTGGGAGCGACCGTGGCGGCCGGTGATGCCGGCGGCTGCGGAGCAGACACCGTCACCGTCCCGGAGGCCGCGACACGACCATCGACGACGCTCACGCGCCACCGCGCCTTTCCGGCGCGGAGCCCGTCGACGACGATCACCTGTCCTACTCGCCGGAGCACGACCTTGGTCCGCACCGCATGAGCGGGACCAGCGGGATCGACCGTCACCGTGGCCATGACGGGAAGTCGCGTGGCCGTCACGGTCAGTCGGACGCTGTGCACGCGCCCGGCCGCGCGCACCCGCACGGTCCGGGCCGGCGGTGCCGGCGAGCTGCTCGGCGTCAGCGTTGCGGACGGAGAGGCCAGCTCCGAGCTGGCGGCCGTCGGGGTGACCTTCGGCTCGACGCCGTGGCGGCCCAGCAGGACCGCGAGGCCGCCCGCGGCCAGCACCAGAACGGACACCAGAAGCAGCGCGAGCCGCTTCGTGCCCCTGGAGCTCTTCGAGGTGCTGGCCGTGGACGGCTCCGGCGCGATCACGATCTGTGGCGTCTCAGGCTGTGCCCCGTTGGCGGTGACCGCCTCAGCAGGCGTCGCGGCCGCCGCCGCGAGGCCTGCGGCAGCTACGGGCACGTCGGCGACCTCGCCGTCCGCGCTGAGCACGAACTCGCGCGCCTCGGTCCCGGTCATGCGGACGTGGACCGCTCCCCCGGCGCTCTCGGCCGCGCTCAGCAGCGCCTCGAGGACCTGGTCCTCCAAGCCGCCGGCGTCGGGTGCCGCGAGCTCGTGGGTCTGACCGAGCGTCGTCACCGTGGCAGAGCGCTCGCGCATCACCACAGCGACAACCTGCAGTCCGCTGGTCGCGGGTCCGTGCGTCATTTACCCTCCCGAGTGAGGCGTTACGCGTGTTACCAGTCGCCGTGCGTTGTCCCTCTAACGACCGAGGGCCGTATCTGGAAACGTCACCCTCACATAGTACCCCTTCTATGGAGGTATGTCTAAGAGCCTCGTTCTAACACGGTATTTCTAAGTACCTCTGTTTAAGTTACCCTGACGGTAGTAACTCACACAGCTTGCCTTTCTCGGGGGTGGCGCACATGCAACCAACAGCCAGAACGCGGCATCATGCCCGGGTGACGCGCACAACGATCCCCACCTGGTCAGGCCCAGCACTGCGTGCCGCGATCGACCACAAAGGCTGGACGTTGGCCCAGGCTGCCGCCCGCGTCGACGTGGCCGAAGCGCGCGTCCAGCGCTGGACCTACGGCGCCGTGCCCGACCCAGAGACCTTCGTCCGCCTCGCGCACGTCCTCGACGTCCCCACCACCCAGCTCGCGCCCCTCAGCGCCTCCCCCACGCTCCTCGAGCGCCGCTGGCACGCCGGCCACACCGTGGCCACGCTCGCCGAGCAGCTCGGCCGCAGCGCCGCCTACATCGGCCGACTCCTCCGCGGCGGCGACCCCATCGCCCCCGCGACCCTCCCCCAGTGGGCCCAAGCCCTCGGCATCACCGAGGCGCAAGTGACCCAAGCCTGGGAGAACACCCGCGCGCAGCTGCTCGACTCTTAATCGCTCGCGCGCGGCCGGAGCCGACACGCCCACCACAGCGCAAATGGCATCCGGATTCACGCGCCCCGGGCAGGATTCTCCTTATGGCCCAGGTACATCGCAGCGCGCGTCGCGATGCCGCCATCACCTGGCGGCTCAGTGCAGAGCAGAAGGCAGCCCTGGAGCGCGATGCCAAGGAACTCGGCATCAGCATGCAGACGCTGCTCGACCGCATCGTCCTTGGCGTACACGACGCCAAGGACCTCCGTCCTGGCCCCAGCCCCGACAGAGAGCTCTTCTCAATGACCGGATGACCTGGCGGGGCCGAGATCCCCGAAAAACGCGAAAGACGCCCGTTCGCAGCGGACGTCTTCGCTGAAGCTCTGAAACCTACTCACTCCACGCCAGAGGATGTGATCGAGGTGGCTTCGTGCTACCCAGATTAGCAGCGCGCTCCGACATCGGCACCTCACGCGCCGAAAAGGTCTCCCGTTTTTGCGGCACGCTCCCTGGACCCGCATCGCATGAGTCGGCGAGCGTATGAGCCACCCGGCTCCCTCCACCGAGGTCCTCGCTGCCCGCGAGGCGTGGGCGCGTGTGGGGATGCGTCTGTCGGCTAACGGCCGGATGCGGGTTTCACGCTCGGGTCAGGGTTTCAGCCGGCGCGGTGAGCGCGACGTGACCGTCGAGCTGCCCTCGCAGGTGGCCGCGGTGCTGCTGTACGACGCCCAGGGTTGTGCGCCGGTGTTCGTGGTCGACCTGGACTCGGCCAAGGCCGGCGCCGACGTCGTCGACGCGGACATGGCCGCGATCGAGGCGCTGATGGCCGATTCTGGTCTCCACGCGCGATTCTCAGACCGTGCGGTCTCCGGCGGCCGCCACCTGTACGTGCCGCTGGCCGTCCCGCTCCCCCACCACGACGCACGCCTGGCGGCGATCGCGTTGGAGGAGCTGTTCTCGTCGGTCGACTCGATGCCGATGCGCGGCGCAACGGACGGCTGTATCCGCCCTCCCGGGGCTTGGCACCGTCACGGCGGGCACCAGGTCCTCTCCGGTCCCGTGGAGGCCGCAGAGGCCGCGCTGGATCATCCGAACGACGAGCTGGCCTGGCGCCGCTTCTTCGACGAGCTGCTCAGGCGGCGTCGTGCCGCCCACGCCGCTGGACTCATCGCACCCTCCACGGCCGACGACACCGCCACGGCCGGTGCGCGTGGTGCGCTAAACCCGCTAGCCACGCCCGAACCCGCCCACAACGCTCGGCCTGCTCCTCCATCCCTCTCCTCGTCTGCTGCTTGTGCCGGCGACGTCGCCGGCGTGCTCCAGGGCGACGGTGAGGAGCAGCTCGAGCCGCTGCGCGGCTTCACCGAGCCGGATGCCGACTACCAGCGCATCGCCCGTACGGGCGAGTACGACGAGCAGCGCTACGAGTCCCCCTCCGAGGCCCGTCAGGGCGTCCTGTGGGCCGCGGTGGCCTCGGGCTGGTCCTTCACCGACCTGGTGACCCGCATCGAGAACGGCACCTGGCCAGGCATGGCCAGCTTCTACGCCAAGTACCGCGACACCGACCGCCACCGGGTCCTGAGCCGCGAATGGCGCAAGGCCGTCGACCTCGAAAAACGCCGCCGCGGCGAACGCGAGCAAGCCCGTGTCCGCACAACCACCACTAGCGCTCGTAATACACGCGCGCGGCACCCCGCACAGCCCCCACCCCGAGTCGAGCGCACGCGGGCGCAGGTCGAGCGGTTCGTGCGGGAGTGGCTGGTCGCGGTGGAGCTGCTCCACGGGCCCCGATCGGATCTGACGCTGCGGTCCTTGCTGGTCGCGCTGGCACAGATGGCTGTCCTGTCGGGCACCACCGACATCCAGATCGGGAACCGTGGCCTGGCGATCGCCGCGGCCACGGACAACGGGACGATCAGCCGGCTGCTCCGCACGCTCCTGGACGAGCCCACGGACCGCGCGCTGATCGACCTGGTCAAGGAAGGCCGCGGTGTCCAGGCCCACGTCATCGAGCTACGCATTCCGGACCTGCTCGCCCCGGCCTGCGCAGCGCGACCGTGGCGACGCGGCCGCATCCACGGCATCCGGGCCGCGTTCCGCGAGCTCGGACGGGCCGCAGCCTTCGTCTACGACGCGCTGGGACAACTCGACGCACCCATCGGCGGCCGCGAGCTGGCCGCACAGGCGCGACTCTCCCCCAGCGCGACCTACGAGGCCCTGGAGGTACTCGCCGCGTGGGGGCTGGCCATCAACACCGGACACGGGTGGAGGATCGGTGAGGCGTCCCTGGGCCGTCTGGCCGAAGTGTTCGGCGTCGACGACGCCGTGCGAGCCCAGATCGAGCGCTACCGGGCCGAGCGCCGCGCCTGGTGGGCATGGCTGGTCGCTCGCGGCCGGCTCGACCCAGCCTGGATCGAGCAACGCACCACTCCCCCACCAGAACCGGATCCCCCGCCCCCACGCACGGCATGGGAGGACGACACCAGCTGCGTCGAGCTGCTGATGCGAGAGCTCGGCGCCCAGCTCGACGAACGCGCCGGCTGACGACCCGGCCGGACACGGCCCCCTCCACCGGGGGCGGTGTCACTTACGCGGACATAGCGCATACGGCGTACGAGTGTCGTTGGCCGTGGCCATACGGGCGTGCGGCACTCGTACCCCCGGGAGGGTGGGCCGGACGGTGTGCGCCCAGGGCGCACGGGATGCCTCCCGGTCCCCGCTGGCGGGCTGCGATGTGTCGGGTCCTCGACGTAGCGTGCGGCCAGCAGATGTTTCTCTCGGGGGGAACCGCCCATGACCAGCGACTCCAGCGGTCGGCACATCGGGTGCTCCACCCTGCCGCAACACCGGCGAGCTCAAGGCTGGCTCCGACCGGTCGCACCTGACTCCACGGACACTGCGCCTCACCAACCGGACCCGCAACCCTCGGCCACGCCGTGGCCGGCCTCCGGGCGAACTTCTGATCGGCGCTGCGCTGATTTCCTCACAGAACTTCGCCCTCCGGCCGGTACCCGAAGGTTGCCCGCCCAGCCGTCGACGCGCTGAGCCCCCACCGTCAGGAACAACCTCACACCCAGCCCCGAGCACCGGGGCACACACCAAGGAGCACCCGAAATGACCGACATCACCTTCGCCGGCAACCTGGCCACCGACCCCGAGCTGCGCTTCACCCCCACCGGCGCCGCGGTCGTCGAGTTCCGCGTCATCGAGAACCGCCGGGTCAACAACGGCACCCGCGAGAACCCCGACTGGGCCGACGCCGAGCCCAACGCCTTCCGGGTCAAGGCCTGGCGCTCCCTGGCCGAGCACATCGCTGACTCGGCCGCCAAGGGCGATCGCCTCACCGTCACCGGCCGCCTGGTCACCGAGAAGTACAACGACCGCGAGACCGGCGAAGCCCGCATCACCCAGTACGTGGTGGCCGACGAGGTCGGGTTCTCCCTGAAGTACCACACCGTGGTCGCGACCAAGGCGACCAAGACCGAGCAGCCCAGCTGAGGGGAAGCGGGGGCCCGAGGGCCGGCGGACCACCAGGTCCGCCGGCCCTCATTCGTCGTTTTTTCGGCCTCGCGCACCGACACGTCGCCAAGAGCCCAGCATCCGGGCCTCGGCCCCGGTGCGTGGGCCACACGGCTCGAAGGCGAGGAGAAGGCCGGCCTGCGGCCGAGGCAGCGAGGAGAGAGGGGAACGGCGCGACCGGGTGCGGCGCGGGCTCAGCGAGCAGGCGCGTGCGCCTTGATGTACTCCTCGGCTGCTGAACGCATCACCTCGGAGAAGCTCCGGCCCTCGTGCTCGACCACAGCACCGAACTGCGCATCGAGCGACTTGGGCACCCGCAGCCGCCACGGCACCGACGGCCCCCCGTCAGCGGCCAGTGTCGGCCGCCCACCCAGGTTCCGAAGCACCTCCTGCTCCTCAGGCGTCTCGGCCGCCTCGAGCAGCATCGCCCGCATCGCCTCGTGCCCCTCGGGCGTGCCCCTGACCGCCCGCGCGCCAGCGGGCAGCTCGTAGTCCTCAGAGCCGAACTGGTCGGCCCACTCGTCGTAATCAGTCCTCTTCGCGCTCATCGAGAATCTCCTCCGCTCTCCTGATGGTGGTCTCACGTGCCTTCATGACATGGAAGATGACGATGTCCCTCGGCGGGATCCGGTGCCCCATCACCTCCAGGAGCGGCCCACCGACGTACGCCGGTCCAATCCACAGATCCGGCCGCCCCTCCCCCACACGAGGCTCGTCGAACTCCGGCAGGTAGATCCGGTAGTACGACATCGCGAACAGCACGTCCTCATGCGCGATCCCCCGCTTGTCCGCGCTGTCCGTCCACCTGATCGCCACACCCCTACTGTATCACGAAACCCTAGGTTTCGGAATACAAAACCATGCACCAAACCCTAGACATTGCTGCGCTAGTTACGCTAAACTAGACATATCACAAAGCACGAACTATCTAGGAGCAGTCATGGCAACCACGCCCAGCAACATCCCCGGCTACGACTCCCGTCACAGCGACGGCACCCCCGGCCTGGAGTACTACTCCAACGAGTGCGCCTTCGCCTGGACCGGCGACACCAGCGACCCGATCGAGATCTCCTTTCGCGGCTACGGCGAGCCCGTGGCCCACCTCATCCACGTCTCGCCCCGCTGCGAGTTCGCCGAGCCGCGGCCGCTCCTGGCCCACATCGGCTACTTCCAGCGCGTGTGCGAGCAGTGGATCGAGTTCATCCTCGAGCAGGACGACGACGGCGCCGAGGCATGGATCACCGACATGGAGACCGAGATGGACACCGAGACCCGCGCCTCGGTCGCCCGCCACGTCGAGACCGGCCTGTACGACCTCCGGTTCCGCCAGCCCGCCCCTCAGGCCTGAGGGGCGGCAGGCCCGTGACAACCGCGCACTCCCCCGCCCAAGACGCGCTCTTCGAGCTGGTCGACCTCCTGCCCGCCCTGCGGCTGCCCAACAACCTCCTGGCACGCCAGGAGACGGCCCTGCAGCGCCGCGACGGCGCCGAGGCCCTCGCCCTGCACGCTGCGTGGTCTGAGGAGCGTGCAGACCGCTCCTGGGCCGACGTGCGCCGCGATGGGCCGACCTACTGCTGGTCCCCCGTCCTCTGGGGACCCAAGAGCGACCCCGAGCGCGACGCGACCGGCTGCCACCCCCGCATCCTCAGCGTCGACCTCCGCTGCCAGCACCCCTACAGCGCGGGATGCCAGTGCGTCGGCGACCTGGTCTACCGCCACCTGTGCACCTGCGGCCACGTCGACCAGGCCCGCGGCTGCGAGAACGACGCGGCCGAGGACGCGATGGACCACGCCTGGACCGGCTGGCGCGACCTCCCGATCCTGGCCAGCTCGATGCCCCCCGAGACCAAGCAGAAGGCCCGCTGGCTCGCTGCGGCCCAGGAGGCCTACCCCACCGGCTGGATCGAGGCCGGCGGCCCCGTGCGCACCGCCCGCGGCGGGTACGGCACCCGCCACGTCCCCGCCCGCACCCCGCACCACGGCTACGACATGGGCGTCCAGGTGGCCGAGAACTACCTCAGCCACGTCTTCAAGCCCGGCCTGTACGAGCCCACCCTGCTCGACACCACCGCGTGAACCATCCGCGCCACCTGCGCTAAACCCGCTACCTCCGACAGACGACACCCTCGGGAGCAGCCACGTGACCAGCATGGCCGACGACGTCGAGGAGATCCTCGCCGCCCACACCCCGCCCACCTCGTTCAGCCTCCAGCACGACCCGCAGTCCTGGTGCGGCTGCTGGCACTGGCAGGCAGACGAGGCGGCCGTACGCCGCCACGGCTACCGCGAACTCGTGCGCCAGCACCGCCGCCACCTGGCCGAGGTCCTCGCCGAGGCATGCTTCGAGGCGATCGCCAGCTGGACCGCGACGATCGAGGACCAGCTACGACGCGAGTACGGCGAGCGCGCTGCAGCCCGCAAGGCCGCGACCGTCCCGCCACCGGCTCAGCCCGAGGCGGTGCTCTTCTGATGACGCCCCTCGTCCGTCGCCGCGGCCCGCTGGCCGCGACCCTCGCCCTGCTCGTCACGCTCACCGCCTGCACCGTCCCCGCCGAGCACCACGCGGCCCCAGGGACGAAGGCACCCCACCCCTCACCGCATCATCACGAGCCCCACGCGCCCTCCAGCGCCCCCAGGACTGCCTCAGCGGCTACCAGCACGCCCACAAGGCCCGCAGAGCCCGCAGGCGGGCATCCAGCCGCTCTGGTGCGCACGGGACGAGGCTGGGGGAGTGGCGGCATCGCCGGACCCGTCCCAGCGCCCGGAGCCAGACAAGAAACACCCTTCACGCTATAGACGCTCATGCGCTAGTTACGCTAAACTAGAGGTATCACAAAGCACGCCCCTCTAGGAGGAACCATGAGCATCGCAACCGAGACCGCCCTCAACGAGGCGATCCACGACTACCAGCAGGCGATCGCCGACGTTCAGCGCCTGGCGCTGCTCGGCCTGGCCGAGACCCTGCGCGAGGAGTACGCCGACCGCGTCCAGTACGTGCTGGTCGAGCCGTGCGACCAGGGCCCGTACCTGTGCCCCACCGAGCACGGCGCCGGACACGTCGGCGACACGCAGTTCAGCGACGAGGACCAGGACTGGATCGGGGAGTACGTCCACAACCTCTGGGACCCCGAAGACGGCACCTGGACCGGGTCCTGGAAGCCGTTCGCGCTGCCGCACGCCGAGCACCGCGGCAGCTGGTGGCTGGACCTGGATCTGATCCTGTTCTGCGGCGGCGACCACCGGATGGTGGGGGAGTGATGAGCGCGGCCACGGTCACGTTCCGCCGCGAGCACGCGCAGCTCGGCGCCGGCTGCGACTTCCCCACCTGCAAGCGCCGCGCGCTCCAGGGATCGAAGATGTGCGACCACCACGAGATGGTCAGGCTCGCCGCCAACGGCTCATGGGTCGACGATGGACACCCCGAAGGAGGACACGGCTGATGCACGCACCCGATCCGGTCACGCCGCTGGTGCCCTACCACGGCGGGAAGGGCCGCCTGGCGCCCTGGATCGCGTCCCTGCTGCCCCCGCACCGGGTCTACGTGGAGCCGTTCGCCGGCAGCGCCGCGGTGCTGCTGGCGAAGGCGCCCGCGATCCACGAGGTCCTCAACGACATCGACGGCAACGCCGTGGCGTTCTACCGCGTGCTGCGCGACCAGCCCGAGGAGCTGGAGCGCGTCTGCCGCCTCACGCCCTACTCCCGCGAGGAGTTCGCCCGGGCCGACCTGGCCGAGGACGGCCTGAGCGACCTCGAGCGCGCCCGCCGCTGGTGGGTCCGCACCAACCAGTCCTTCGCCCACACCGGCAGCACCCGCACCGGCTGGTCGACCAGCATCAAACGCGGCTCCAACAACGCCCGCACCGTGCTGAACCGCATCGACCGGTTCGAGGCCGCCGCCCGGCGCCTGGGCACCGTGACCCTGGAGAGCATGGACGCCGTCGAGCTCATCGAGCGCTACTCCGTCTCCGACGGCGTCATCTACGCCGATCCCCCGTACCTGGTCACCACCCGAACCACGATGACCAAGCGCCCGATGGGTGACTACGTGCACGAGTTCGCCTCCGAGGAGGACCACCGCCGCCTCGCCAAGGCACTGCAGGCCAGCTGCTCGACCGTGTTGCTCTCCGGCTACCACAGCCCGCTCTATGACGAGCTCTACGCCGACTGGCACCGCACCGAACGCCGCGTGCTGCGCCGAACCTCCAACGGCCGCTCCGCCGCCCAGGTGCACACCGTCGAGGTGATCTGGTCCAACCGCCCCATCGACGTACAGACCAGCATCAACTTCGACTCACCCCACCTCGTCGACGACACCGACGACGAGCACGAACGCGACGAGACAACCCAGCACTGAGGAGAGGGGAGCCGGCGGCCGCGGTTCGGCTGGGCAGCCAGGGCCGCCCGCCCGTGGGTCCTCCCTCTCCTCACGGCGCATTCGAGGGAAGTCCGTCCAGGCAAAGGCTAGACATCTGCGCTAGTTACGCTAAACTAGAGGTATCACAAAGCACGGACCTCTCTAGGAGCAACCATGACCGCGACTGTCGCGCAGCGAGACCAGGCGTACCACTCGATCTTCGTCACCGCCCTCGAAGGCGGCATCGGCTACTGGTCGCGCTGCCGGGTGTACCGATGGATGAAGGAAGGCGCCGACCCGAACGGTTCGGTCCGCGAACTCCACGACACGCTCGGGTTCTACGCCGAGATCATCGACATCGAGACGACCGCCGAGTCGTACGACCCCAAGGACCACCCGGCCATGCTCGGCTCCGCCGAAGCGGTCGACGGCGAGGAGTACGCCGTGTTCCGCATCGACCGCGAGGTCATCGCACGCGGCGTCCGGAAGTTCATCGCCAAGGCCAAGGAGGTGCCCTGGCTGCCCGCGTCGTACTTCGGACAGGCCGCCGTCTGCCTGGACTGGGCAAAGTGGGACGACCTGGACATCGACGCCGACGTCGCCGACATGATCGTTCAGCTCGGCCTGTTCGGCGAGGCGATCTACGGATGAGCGCCCAGACGCCCGACCCTGCGGCCGCCCCCAGGGCCACCCGGCAGATCCGAGTCCAGCGCACCTACCTGATCCAGCGCATCCAGGAGTGGGTCGTCGACATTCCCGCGAACTACGACACCGACGAGTGGAAGGCCAACGACTTCGTCGGATTCGACGAGTACCTCACCGCCAACGGCGACCTCGTCCGCGAGGACTACGACCACGTCGAGTACGACGACCTCGAGCTGACCGTCCTCACCGAGCCAGGTGCGGCATGACCGAGCTGAGGACCGGCGACCAGGTGGTGTACACCCCGAGCTGGGGCGCCGAGTGGGCAGCGGTGGTCGAGCTGCTTGACGGTATCGAGACGCCCGGCGATGTGCGCTTGTCGGCTGGTCGGTCGCCGCGATGGGGTCAAGTCGTCCGACGTAGGCCGATGTCCTGCTGCTGCCCGAGCGCGCGTTACACCTGGCCGAGGAACTGATGTGGTGACCGGGGGTCGCCGGTAGATCGAGCCTGCGGCCGGCGGGGGAGTGAACCCTGGGCGCCGAGGAGAGGGGAGCAAACCGGGGTAGGCCTGTTGTCGCGGGTCTGCTGTAGGACTCCCTCTCCCCGGCGCGGGCTGAATTACAAGAAATAGACCTAGACAAAGTCTAGACATGTCCGCTAGTTACGCTAAACTAGAGGTATCACAAAGCACGATCCTCCAGGAGCGAACCATGAACACTCACCAGGCGATCACCCTCCGGCAGCGCAGGCAGGAGAAGTTGGCCAAGAACGCAGCCCTGCTCGCCCGCGCGGCGAAGATCCCCGCCAAGACCGGGCAGCGGCAGTTGTGCGGATGCGGACACCACGAGCTGGCAGCGGGCGTCAGGAGCGTGTGGGACCACGGTCTGCTCCACACCGCCAGCGCGTGCCTGGGCGCGTGAGAGCGATGAGCACCCTCACCGCCAGGGCTCGCGCGGCCGCCCTCGCGCGAGCCAAGGAGGCCATGGGACAGCTCGAAGCCAACCCGGCCAACGGGCAGCGCGCCCTCGGCTACGGCCGCGACGCACTCAACACCGTGTGGAACAGCACCGACACCACCGCCGTGCACGAGGCCGTGGCCCTCCTCGAGGAGATGGCTCACCAGATCGGTGCCGCCGCATGAAGACCACCCGAAACGCCGCGCTCGACCGGCTCGCCCTTGGCAGCAACTGCCCCGAGTGCGGAGCTACGCCCGACGAGTCATGTCGGACACGCCGAGCCAACAACGCCACCAACCCCCACAGCCGCCGCATCGACCGAGCGTGCAACGCCTACGAGGCCACCGCCGCGAGGGCCGGCCGCATCGACGTACGCAAGTCCGAGGAAGGAACCCGATGACCAGCCACACATCCGGCTACGCCCGCATGATCAGCGATGCGATCCAGCTCGAGGACCCCGACACCCTTGCCCTGGTCGAGAACCTCATGCGTGAGCAGACCGGGGGAGTGCTCGACCACCTCACCGCCCGCCAGTTCGCCAAGCACGCCCGCGACGCTTACAGCGACGCCCGGGCCTGGGACACCAGCGGCGCCGTCAACGGGTTCACCCTGGCCGACTACTGCCGCGCCAGCGGCATCACCCCGCCCCGCTGGACCCGCGAACCGTGAACCGCCCCGAACCGTCGGACCCATCAGGGAGGATGACCGCATGAGCGCACTCACACCCGCGGCTCTCCAGGTCCTGGCCGACGCCGGCCTCAGCGAGGCCGCCTGGATCGAGTGGTGCGAAGGACCTGGCGCCACCGAGTGGCGCGGCGACGCCTGCGGCTGCTCCGACGACCGCTGCAGAGACGGCTACCACCACGAGCGCGACGAGGAATGCGGCTGCCTGCCCGCCCTCATCGCAGAGCGGGCCCGCAGCTACGCCGCGGCCGCCGAGCTGGCACCGATCTGGCAGGCCTACAGGGCCGCCCTTGAGGCCAACGACGGCGCCGGCGACCCTGACGCGTACGAGGCCGCCTGGGCGGCCGCCGAGGCATGGGTGCGGACCTACGACCCGAACACCATCTCGTTCTCACTCGACGCCCTCGTGAACGGCCGAGCCGGTCTGTCGACCCGCAACCGCTACAACGACGACGACCACCTGATCTGGCAGCCCGGCATGGACCGCCTCGTCCGCTGGGCCGACGAGGTCGACCCAGTCGACGCGTGAAGAGGAAAGGACCGGAAACCGATGGTCCCCAGCGGCACCTACGAAAGGCGCCACTCATGACGCGCGAGCCCAACTACGTCGAGCAGGCCGCGGCCGCGTGGGCCGCGACCGATCCCCTCGAGCGGTGGGTCGACGCCGCCCCTGACGGACCGTCGCCGATCGAGGACACCGTCGGCGAGTACCTGGGGAACCACAACCCGTTCCCCGACGGCATGGCCGTCGACGTCGAGGTCCGCGGCGGCCAGGCCTGGGAGCCCGCCGTCATCGTCGAGCGCGTCGGCGTCGACGAGTGGACCGTCCAGTACGAGGACGGCAAGCAAGGCTGGCGCGACCACAGCGAGCTGCGCCCTGCCGTTCAGCAGGGGAAGCGATGACCGGCGAGTCCCGCCAGACCGCGGAGTCGAAGTGAAGCGCCGCAGTTAGCACCTGGCCCGCCCACGTGCACCGCACCAAGTCCAACCCGCTCGGGAGGAACCACGATGACCACCAACGACGACCACCACCGTCCAGCCGTCCCTGGAGCTCGCTGGGGCGCTGCACTCACCTCGGATCTGACCGTCGGTCAGCAGATCGCCGTCAAGGACCACATTCGCCAGGCGCGAGCAGGTCTCAAGCCGGGCCTCCGCAGCAACCTCTGGGCCAGTGTGCAGATCTACGAGCTCGAGGCCGGGCTCAAGCTCGGGGCCCGCGGCGATCGGGCGTTGCGCGCCGCGATCGACTTGATTCGCGATACGGGATGGCTCCGCGGCGAACGAGGGTTCGTCCTGGGCGGCTACGTCATGGCCCGCGAGCCGGATAGCCGTGCGCGGGCCATCGACTGGCAGCAGGTTGCCGGGCACGTTGACCGCATGCCCGGCACTGAGAGCGCCAAGGCCGCACTGCGCGTCGCTGTCAGCCTCGCCGGGGGAGCGGCGGTGGACTTCCACGACCAGTTGCAGATGCTCGGCCGTGAAGATCGCCGAGCGGTCCGCCGGGCGGTGAAGTTCGCGAGCCGCGCGTAACCGCCGCTGGCGGAAAAGGCGGAACGGCGCGCCGCAAGCGGCGCGCCGTTCCTATCACAAAGCACAGAACACCCATCTCGGAGCGAACTGCGTTCCCAACTGTACCGACCGATGAGGTCGTCGCCGCCCGGGTCCCGTCGGGTTCCTCCAGCGCACCTGGCGGCACGCCGGACACGCCCCTCAGTCCATCGACACTACTGCGCCACCTGCGCTAAACTCGATACATCACACAAGGCACAGGCGCACTCCGCGGGAATCTCCTCCGCCTCCTCGCGGCCGTCCACTGACTTTGAAGGAGACCGCATGAAGATCTTCGCGATCTGCAACCAGAAGGGCGGGGTGGGGAAGTCGACGACGACCTACCACCTCGCGCGCGCAGCTGTCCGCGCACAGCTGCGAGTGCTGGTGATCGACATCGACCCCCAGGGAAACCTGACCAGCGTCATCACCTCCGAGGCCAGCGACCCGCAGTTCCGCACCTACGCAGGTGTCGCCGACGTCCTGCACGAGGGCGACGGCCAGGCCAAGGCCCGCGAGGTACTTCTCCCGGGCATCTGGGACGGCCTCACCGTGATGCCCACGCCGAACGCCCGCACGCTGGCAGTCGTCGGCCAGAACCTCGTCACCGGACGGCTGGGCAAGGAACGACGTCTCGCCGAAGCCGTCGCCGACCTGGCCGACGACTTCGACCTGTGCCTCATCGACTGCCCGCCCTCGCTGGACCAGTTGACGATCAACGCCCTCGCCGCAGCCGACGGCGTCGTGGTCGTCGCGGAGGCGCGGCTGTGGGCCGCTGACGGCCTGGCGCACCTCCTGGAGACTGTGGAGGACGTACGCAAGTACTTCAACCCCGAGCTGCACGTCGCCGGCGTCGTGATCAACCGCTTCGAGCGCCGCACTGTGTCGGCCGAGCACTGGCTCGAGCAGCTGCGCACCGACTCCGAGCAGCGCGGCCTGCGGATCCTGGAGCCGATCGTCCACAAGCGCGTCAGCATCGCTGACTCGGTCGAGTCCAGCACCGCGCTCGACCTCGACTGGGGCGAGCAGGGCCGCGAGATCGCAGCCGGTTACGACGCCCACCTGAACGCCCTGATGAACGGAGCTGTCGCATGAGTCGACCCACCCCGAAGAAGTCCGCACTGTCCGGGTCTCCGATCGCGCCACCCTCGGCCGCCGAGCCCAGCTCCGCGCCGCCGCGACCCACCGCTGAGGAGACGGGAACGGCACCCGCCGCTCCGCGGCGGGGCAAGACCATCGAGGAGGTCGCGCCGTACCTGTTCGACAAGCCGACCAAGAAGCGGAAGACGACTGCCGAGATCGCGCGCGAGAAAGGCAAGGTTCCGCTCGGGCTGTACTTCCCCAGCGACGAGGCCCTCGACGAGGCACGACGTGCGTTCGTGACCGACTTCTGGGAGCACGACGGCGTCGACACGTTCTCCGAGTGGGTCAGCCAGGCGATCCTCACCCACGCATCCCTCGGGTACAACAAGCGCGCGGCGCTTGCCCAGCCCCGACGCGAGCGTCGCGCCGGAGTGAAGGGCAAGCTCCGCAAGATCGACGTACGTCGTGAGGTCAGCGATGCCGTCGACAAGGGCATCACCGAAGACCGCGAGCAGCTGCGTCGCCAGATCACGATCAGCACTTGGTGCAACGACGCGATCGTCGCCGCAGTGAACGCCACCAAGGCGCGCACCAACGGCGACCTCATGGAGATCGACGGCCAGCTCCCGCCCCGTCTGCGCAAGTAGCAACACCAGGCAACGGCGCGCTCCAGGTCATCGACGATCCAAGCGTCTGAGGCGGGCCGGCTGACCCGCGATGGGTCGCGCAAGAGCAGCTCCCGTACCTGAAGCACCCCGGACCGAACTGTCGGTACCTCAGATCACACTCACAAAGCACGCGCATCTCTCGGAAGGTTCTGAACCTATGAAGCTGCTTCTCTTGATACCCGTTGTGATCCTCGGGTGCTGGCAGGTCACTCGTGACCATGACGCCCTCGCGCAGATCACAGGGACCGTACTCCTCATCGCTGCGGCGTGCGCGGCGGTCGTCTTCGCGGCCCAGGACCTGATCTGGTTCGGGCGGGAACGCCGAGCTCGACGAGAGGGTCGGCGATGACGAAGCTTCTACTCATTCCGATCCCGACGACCATCGTCGGACTGATCGGCTTCGTCGCCTCTACCGCCGCCGATCCTGTCGCCAAGTACGTCTCCGTCGCTGGGTTCGTCCTGGGCTTCGTTGTCATGGCTGGCGCACTGTGGGTGCACCGCATCCAGGAGCAAGAGCAGACCCGCGTCACCGAGGATGGGCGGCAGGCGTGATCTGCGAGCCCTGTCGTGACCCGCACGATGCCGCCGACTGCGTCGACACCATCGCGCAGCGCGAGCATCCCTGGCGTCACTGCTGCTGTCAGCACAAGCCACGCGTCGCCGACGTCGACAACGCTCCGCCCATCGACGCCTGAGTGGCGTCCCGCTCCGCACAAAACGCAAGCCGCCCCCGGCCGTACTTGGCCGGGGGCGCTTCCGTTCATGTCTCTGCCTAGTTCGTCTGCTCCGGTTCCGGCCCGGCCGCGACCGGCGGTGTTGCCCGGCGCTTGCGCGCAGGCGCCTTCGCGCGCCGCGCCGGAGCTGCCGTGATCCCGAGCTGACGTAGTTCGGTCGACGTCCATCCGGCGTCGGTCGCGGTGCTGACTGCCTCGCTCATCCGCTTCTCTGCGGCCGCGAGGCTGGCCTTCGCCAGCTCGAGCTCAGCCGCGGCCTCTTCGAGGCCGGTGATCGCGTTACGACGTCCCTGGAGCAGCTGCTCGGCCCGGGACAGGAGGCTGTGGGTGTCTTCGCTCATGGCACCCACTTTAAGTCACCTCCGCGTGCGGTGGCCAGTGACACCCTCTCCTCGGTGCCTCTCCCCGCAGTTTCCCTGCCCCGCCGAGGACGGTCGCGATCAACGCGAAGTCATACGGCGGGAGCAAGATGTAGGTCATGGTGCCCTTGAACTCCGTTCTTCGGGTACCATGACCTGAGATGAGCCGCTGAGCAGCGCGGCTCAATGACGTGAAGCGGGGAGGTGTAAGGCGTGGAGAACACCGAGGAGAACCACCTCAGCGGTGGTCGACCGCGGACGCGGCGCAGCTACACCAAGGGTGTGTCACGCGCGCACCGCACCGTCATCCGTCATACCGACGAGGAGTGGGCGCGCGTCACCGCCGCAGCCGCGCACCTTGGCCTCAGTGTTCCGGGGTTCTACGAGCGTGCCGCGTTCGCCGGTTCCGCCCAGGCCGCGGTCGAGCTGTCCATCATCGAGGACCAGCTCTTCGGCGTACGTCGGCTGCTCGCCAACGCTGCCAACAACCTGAACCAGGTCGCGCGATCGCTCAACACCGACGGCACCTATGACGGCGGTCAGCTCGCGGGCAGTCTGGGCCTGTTCGAGTCAACGATCGAGCGGCTCACCGAGTTGCTCGAGCAGCTTCCCGGGAACGGTGTGCAGTGATCGTTCGCGCACTCGCCACCGGAAAGGATGCCGCCGGGCTGACCCGATACCTGTTCGGTCCGGGCAAGGCCAACGAGCACACGAACCAGCGCATCGTCGCCGGTTCGCCGGAGCTGATGGGCGAGTGGTCGGGTCAGTCACTGTCGATGCGCGAGGCGACGCACCTGGGCCGGGTCGTCGAGGCGTCGTGGCGACGGCAGTACGCGCCCGAGCTGGCGCTGGCGGGCCTTGGTGCGGGTGGCATTTCGCGCGAAGGGCTGCACAGCGCGATCAGTGAGCGGCTCGCAGCCGAGCGCGCCGACGGAGCGGTGCGCCATGACCTGGCCGCGCAGCAGGATCACGTGTTCCACGCGACGATCTCGCTGCACCCGAGCGAGGGCCCATTCACTGATGAGCAGTGGAACGAAGTGGCCACCAAGTACATGGAGGCGATGGGCTTCACGGGTCAGGAAGGTCGGCCGGACGCGTCGTGGTACGCGGTGCACCACGGGCTGTCGAAGGACGGCAACGACCACATCCACATCGTTGCCTCGACGACTCTTCGTGACGGTCGACGCATCGACCTGCACAACAGCGGTCGTCGTTCTCAGGACGTCCGGCGCGAGGTGCTGGAGAAGCTCGACTTCGTCCAGCCGTTGCACGAGGCGAGTCGCGCGCACCGCACTCCGCGGACCTCCAGCTTCACCGCGGCAGAGCACAACATCGCGCGCGATCGTGCGGCCCGCGGCGAAGGTCCGGCGACACCGGACCGAGTGCTACTGCAGCGCCTGTTGCGCGCTGCGGCAGCGGACGCGACGACGGAGGCCGCGTTCATCAACAACGTCATCAAGCACCGTCGCCAGCCGGACGGGGCAGGCCTGGAGATCGTTGCGGCCAGGTGGAAGCCAGGCAGCAACAAGCAGGACGTCACGGGCTACAAGATCCGCTTCAAGAACGGCACGTGGTTCTCCGCGTCGACGCTCTCGCCGGACCTCACGCTCGGCAAGCTTCGCGCCAGCTGGACCGGCGAGACGGACGCGTCGCGGTCCTACGCGCGCGCACTGTGGGCCGAGCAGGCGCGCGGCGAGAAGCGCGCCGCCACACCCGACGCGCCCGAGCAGCTCGACCAGGCCGCGGCCCATCTCGCCTCCGTCAACGAGACGCTGCAGGCACTCGACCCGACAGACGTCGACGCGTGGAACCACGTCGAGGCCGCGGCCGCCGGCGCGACCGCGGTGCTGTCGACGGCCGCACCCAGCGGCGTCGACGAGGACGGCCGGGAGACCGGGTTCAACGTCGACGCCGGACGCGCCTCCGATGTGCTCACCCGCCAGTGGCTCGAGGACAACTACAACCGCCAGGCGACCGGTGCACCGCAGGTGCCCGCCGGTCTGTCCGGGATGGAGATCGCCACCCGTCACCTGCAGCTCGCGATCCGCGCGACCGGCACCGATCGCCACAACGGCTGGCTCGCCGTGATCCGGCAGCTGGGACGCACCATGACGGCGATCGCCGACGCCAAGGAAGCACGCGGCGAGCTCATCGCCGCGGAGACGCTGCGGCGCGACGGCATGGCCGCGATGGCGCGCCTGGAGACGTGGCTCGGCGCCACCGTCACCCCGCCAACGGCAGCTGCACCGGAGCCAGCCGCCGACCTCTCCGCGGCCGCGAAGGCTGCGCGCGAAGCATCCGCGCACGCCACCGAAGGCCGCACCGCAACCACACCGGCGACCACGCAGCCCGGCCAGCCGGCACGGGTCGACCGCGGCCCGGAACCGCGAAGGGACCGCGGCCCCCGCCGCGGCTAGATCAGCTGAGGTTCCGCGGGCCGCGCCGACAGGCCATGTCCGTTGAGGGATTGCTCTGCGGACACGTGGACGTGACCGGAGGTGGAGCAGGGTGGCCGGCTCCGACCATGTCTCATTGAGGCCGCCCGCGTTACCGTCTCGGTTGTCGGTCCCATTCCGTACAGTCACCGTCATGAGCGCACTCCGAGTCGGCTACGCCCGGTGCTCCACCGACCGCCAGGATCTGGCGGTGCAGCGCAAAGCGCTGCTCGAGCTCGACGTCGACGAGCAGCTGATCTACGTCGACCGCGGTCTTAGCGGCGCGAAGCGGGCCCGTCCGGGACTGGACCAGGCCCTCGCGGCCGTCCGCACCGGCGACACGCTCGTCGTTCCGCGACTCGATCGTCTCGCCCGGTCCGTGCCCGACGCTCGGGCCATCGGTGACTCGCTCGCCGAGCGCGGGGTGGCGCTGGCCCTCGGGCGCACGGTCTACGACCCGTCCGACCCGATGGGAAAGATGTTCTTCAACATCCTGGCCACCTTCGCCGAGT
>NZ_BAAHAZ010000028.1:0-39010 GCF_054777115.1 Nocardioides maradonensis
CGCGACCCGCTACGACAAGCTCGCCGCCAACTACCGCGGCGGTGTCGTGCTCCGCGCCATCGTCATCTGGCTACAGCAATAAGCAGACACGCCCTAGGCGAGTTCAGACTCGTGGTCGACCGAAGCCCGGGTTTCGGTCGACCACAAGTCAGAACTCGCGGTCGGGGGCGACCAGGCGTTTCTTCTGCACCTTGCCCAGCTCGTTGCGGGGGAGTGAGGGCAGGAAGCGGATCTCGCGGGGTCGCTTGTGCGCGGACAGCTCCGCGCCGACGTACGCCGTGAGCTCCGTGGCCAGGTCGTCGCTGGCGTCGTACCCGTCGCGCAGGACGATGCAGGCGACGATGCGCTGCCCCAGGTCGGTGTCGGGCGGGCCGATGACGGCGCACTCGGCGACCGCGGGGTGGCCGAGCAGGGTGGACTCGATCTCGCCCGCACCGATCCGGTAGCCACCCGACTTGATCAGGTCGACCGAGGCGCGGCCGACGATGCGGTGCGCACCGTCGGGGGCGATGACGGCGACGTCGCCGGTGCGGAACCAACCGTCCTCGGTCCAGGACTCGGCGGTCGCGTCGGGGCGGTTGAGGTAGCCCGCGAACACGGTGGTGCCGCGGACCTGGAGCTGACCGACCGACTCCCCGTCGTGCGGGACCGGCTGGTCCTCGTCGTCGCGCAGCCGGGTCTCCACGCCCTCGATCGGGACGCCGACCCAGCTGGCGTGGGCGGTGCCGTCGGCGCGGGCCGCGACGGTGATCAGCGTCTCGCTCATCCCGTAGCGCTCGACGATCCGGTGACCGGTGAGCTCCGCGATCCGCTCGAAGACCGGGGTCGGCAGCGCGGCGCTGCCCGACACCAGCAGCCGCGCGTCGCGCAGGGCCATCGCGTGGTCGGGCGCCTCCGCGATCCGGCCCCACACCGTGGGGACGCCGAAGAACATCGTGGCGCCGGCGCGGGCCGCGTCGGCGTACCGCTCCGGGGTGGGGCGGCCGACGTGGTGCAGCCCGCCGCCGACGTGCAGCGGGCCGAGCACGCCGAGGATCAGGCCGTGCACGTGGAACAGCGGCAGCCCCTGCGCGAGCACGTCGTCGGCGGTCCAGCCCCACGCGTCGGCCAGCCCGTCGAGGCAGGCCAGGATCGACCGTCGCGGGAGCAGGACGCCCTTGGGCAGCCCGGTCGTGCCGGAGGTGTAGAGGACGAAGGCGACGTGGTCGGGGTCGAGGGCTGTCGGTGCGTACGGCGCCCGCGCGTCCAGCGGGGTCGGCAGGTGGGGCAGGTCGCTCTCCGGCGGAGGAGCGCCGAGCCAGGCCTGCGGCTTCGCGTCCTCGAGGACGTGCCGCAGCTCGGCCGCACCGGAGTCCGGCGGCACCAGCACGACGGTCGTCCCAGACAGCACGGAGGCGACGACGGCGAGCACCGTCTCCATGGTCGGTACGGCGTTGACGGCGACCCGGTCCAGGCCGGCCAGCCCCTCGGCGGCCGCGCTCGCCGCGGCGTACAGCTCGGAGGTCAGCAGCGTCGTGCCGCCGACGGTGACGGGGTGGTCGAGGACGACGGCGTCGGGCAGCAGGTGACTCACACCCGCATTCTGCCGGGGCAGGTCGACACGCCGTACCCGGCACCGGGGTATCGCGGGGCGCTGGTCGGGTAAAGATGATCGAGACCTCGGACGCGCCCGCGTCCACTCGGAAGGGGATGCATCATGGAACTTCTCTGGACCATCATCGTGACCCTCGTGGGCGGCCTGATCATCGGCCTGCTCGGCAAGGCGGTCGCACCCGGCGACCGCGACAACATCCCGCTCTGGCTCACCGTCGTGTGCGGTGTCATCGGCATGCTCGTCGGCAGCTTCGTCTACTGGGGCCTGTTCGGCCACAACAACAAGCCCTTCGACGGCCACGCGGCCACGTGGGACAACTCCACCAACGGCGTCGACTGGATCCGCCACCTGTGGCAGATCGTGGTCGCGGCGCTCGCGGTCATGGGAGCTGCCGTTGCGACCAGGCGGTCGAAGAACTTCTGACCCTACTCCTCGGGGCGGGTCATCGACTCCACGTCGAGCGCGGCGTCCAGCTGCTCCAGGCTGAGCTCGCCGCGCTCGACGTACCCCAGCGCGAGGACGGTCTCGCGGATCGTCGCGCCGTCGGCGAGCGCCTTCTTCGCGATCTTCGCGGCGGCCTCGTAGCCGATCATCCGGTTGAGCGGGGTGACGACCGAGGGCGAGCTCTCGGCGTACCGGCGCATCCGTGCGGGGTCGGCCGTGATTCCGTCGATGCAGCGGGTCGCGAGCGTGCGGCTGGCGGCGGCGAGCAGCCGGATCGACTCCAGCACGTTCCGCGCCAGGACCGGCATCGCCACGTTGAGCTCGAACGCGCCGCTCGCGCCCGCGGCCGTGACGGTCGCGTCATTGCCCATCACCTGCATGCAGACCATCAGCGTCGCCTCCGGCAGCACCGGGTTCACCTTGCCCGGCATGATGCTGGAGCCCGGCTGCAGGTCGGGCAGGTGGATCTCGGCCAGGCCCGTCGTCGGGCCGGAGCCCATCCAGCGCAGGTCGTTGCAGATTTTGGTCAGGCCCACGGCGTACGTCTTCAGGACGCCGGAGAGCTCGACCAGCGAGTCACGGGTGCCCTGCGCCTCGAAGTGGTTGCGCGCCTCGGTGAACTCCTGGCCGGTGGCGCTGTTCAGCGCGTCGATCGCCGCCTGCGCGAAGCCGGCCGGGGTGTTGATGCCGGTGCCGACGGCGGTGCCGCCGAGGGGGAGCTCCCGCACCCGGGGGAGTACGCCGAGCAGCCGCTCGCCCGTGAGCCGGACCGTGGCCGCGTAGCCGCCGAGCTCCTGGCCGAGCGTCACCGGCGTCGCGTCCATCAGGTGCGTGCGGCCGGACTTCACCAGGTCGCCGAACTCCTCGGCCTTCGCCTCGAGGGAGGTGGCGAGGACGTCGAGCGCCGGCAGCAGGTCGCGCACCACCGACAGGCTCGCGGCGACGTGGATCGCGGTCGGGAAGGTGTCGTTGCTGGACTGGCTGGCGTTGACGTGGTCGTTGGGGTGCACCTCCGTGCCGGCCGCCGCGGCCAGGCTGGCGATCACCTCGTTGGCGTTCATGTTGGAGCTGGTGCCGGACCCGGTCTGGAACACGTCGATGGGGAACTGGTCGTCGTGCCGGCCGGCCGCCACCTCCCGCGCGGCGCTCTCGACAGCGCTGGCCTGCGCGCCGGTGAGCACCCCGAGCTCGCCGTTGGCCACCGCCGCGGCCGCCTTCACCTCGCCCAGGGCGTGGATGAGGGCCGGTTCGATCGGCGTACCGCTGATCGGGAAGTTCTCCACCGCCCGCTGGGTCTGCGCCTTCCACAGCGCGTCGACCGGGACCTGCACCTCGCCCATCGAGTCGTGCTCGACGCGGAACTCGCTCATGCTCGCCACCGTAGCCCAGGCGGGTGCCGCCATCGGAGGCGTCGGTAGGGCAGGCTGGCGGCATGCACCACATCGGCATCGACCTCGCCTGGGGCGACCGCAGACCCACCGGGCTGGCCGTCGTCGACGAGGAGTGCCGGCTGGTGCACGTATCCACCGTGATCACCGACGACGAGATCGCGGCCGCCCTGGCGCCGTACGTCGACGGCGACTGCCTCGTCGCCATCGACGCTCCTCTCGTCGTCACCAACCCGACCGGCAACCGGGCCTGCGAGAAGGAGCTCAACCGCGACTTCGCCCGCTTCGACGCCGGCGCCCACCCGGCGAACACGGGCAAGCCCGAGTTCCAGGACCAACCCCGGGGTGCGCGGATCGCCGCACGGCTCAAGCTCGACCTGAACCCGCGCTCGGGTCGTGGCAGGCGCGCGATCGAGGTCTACCCGCATCCGGCCACCGTGGCGCTGTTCCGGCTCGGTCGGACGCTCAAGTACAAGAACCGGACCGGCCGCAAGGTCGAGCAGCTCCAGGCCGAGCTCACGGTCCTGATGGGACTGATCGAGGGTCTCGCCCACGCGTACCCGCCGCTGATCGTCGCGGGGGAGCGGTGGGGCGAGCTGACGTCGGCGGTGCACACCGCGCGCCGCAAGAGCGAGCTGCGGGTCGTCGAGGACCAGGTCGACGCGGTCCTGTGCGCCTATATCGGGCTCTTCGCCGACCGGAGGCCCGCATCGACGACGACGTACGGCGACGTCGAGACCGGCTACATCGTCACGCCGACCCTGCCCGAGGACCTCGAGCCGACACCGCGCGCCCGGCGGGCGGCGGCGGCCTCCGCGAAGGATGCCGGCGCAGCGGTGCGCGCCTATGCGGAGCGGTTCCCCGAGGTGCAGCGCGGCACCGAGCTGTACGTCCAGCTGGTGACCTCGATCCTCGACGACGCGGGCATCAACTACCTCACCGTCACGGGACGGGCGAAGGCCGTGACGTCCTTCGCGGGGAAGGCGGTGCGCACCGCCCACGGGCTGCCGCTCTACACGGACCCGCTGCGCGAGATCACCGACCAGATCGGGACGCGGGTCATCACCTACGTGCACAGCGACGTGCAGGCGGTGGCCGACCTCCTCGGTGAGTCCTTCGTGGTTCTCGACGATCGCGACATGGGTCAGGAGACGGCCAGCGAGGGCCGCTTCGGCTACGCCAGCCGGCACCTCCTGATCGGTGTCGACCCGGAGAGCGGGCTGCCCGGCTACGAAGGTCTACAGGGCCTGCACGCGCAGGTGCAGATCCGCACCGTGCTCCAGCACGCGTGGGCGGAGTTCGAGCACGACATCCGGTACAAGGGCACGATCCCCGATGCCCATGTGCCGGACTTCGACCGGCGCTTCACGCTCGCGGCGGGACTGCTGGAGCTCGCCGACCGCGAGTTCTCGACCATCCGCGACCGGTTGCGCGAGCCCCTCGCCGCCGAGGAGTCGGCTGCGGACGACGACGACCCGCGACTCAGCCCCCGCGAGCTGGCGGCCTTCCTCGCCGGTCAGTACGCCGATGCGGGCTGGTCGCGCACCGATCACTACGCCTGGATGGCAGGTCTCGTCCTCGAGCTCGGCATCACCTCGCTCGCCGAGCTGGGCGAGACGCTGCGCTCGGTCGACGGCGCGACGCTCGCGGAGCGCATGGACTACCGCTATCCGCCCGGCGCCGTACGCCGCCTCGACGACGCCCTGCTGTGGACCTACGGCGAGGACTACGTGCGGCTGAGCGGCAACGCCCACCGGGTCCCGTCGCTGCGGGCGAGGTTGGTGAAGATGCGGCCGGACCCCGTCTGAGGTCGCGGCCCGTCAGGCGGTGACGGCGTACCTACTCCGCGGACCGCACCCGGATCCCCGACAGCGGGACCGTGGTGGTGCCCGCGGGGTCGGTGAAGAAGTCGTTGCCCTTGTCGTCGACGACGATGAAGGCGGGGAAGTCCTCGACCTCGATCTTCCAGACGGCCTCCATGCCGAGCTCCGGGTACTCCAGCACCTCCTGGCTCTTGATGCAGTCCTGCGCCAGGCGGGCTGCCGGGCCGCCGATGGAGCCGAGGTAGAAGCCGCCGTAGGCGTCGCAGGCCTCGGTGACCTGCTTGCTCCGGTTGCCCTTGGCGAGCATCACCATCGAGCCGCCCTCGGCCTGGAAGGCCTTGACGTAGGAGTCCATCCGGCCGGCGGTGGTGGGACCGAAGGAGCCGGACGCCATGCCCTCGGGCGTCTTCGCCGGGCCGGCGTAGTAGACGGGGTGGTCCTTCAGGTACTGCGGCATGCCCTCGCCCGCGTCGAGCCGCTCCTGGATCTTCGCGTGCGCGATGTCGCGCGCGACCACGAGCGGACCGGTCAGGGACAGGCGCGTCTTGACCGGGTACTTCGTCAGCTCGGCGAGGATCTCGCTCATCGGCCGGTTGAGGTCGATCTTCACGACCTCGCCACCGGAGATGTCCTCGGCGACGCCCGCGTCGGGCATGTACTGCGCCGGATCGGTCTCGAGCTGCTCGAGGAAGACGCCCTCCGCCGTGATCTTGCCGAGCGCCTGCCGGTCGGCCGAGCAGGACACCGCGATCGCCACGGGGCACGAGGCGCCGTGGCGGGGGAGCCGGACGACGCGGACGTCGTGGCAGAAGTACTTGCCGCCGAACTGCGCGCCGATGCCGAAGGACTGGGTCAGCTTGAAGACCTCCTCCTCCAGCTCGACGTCGCGGAAGCCGTGGGCGTCCATCGACCCCTCGGTGGGCAGGTTGTCGAGGTAGTGCGCGCTGGCGTACTTGGCCGTCTTCAGCGCGAACTCCGCGCTGGTGCCGCCGATCACCACCGCGAGGTGGTACGGCGGGCAGGCGGCCGTGCCGAGCGAGCGGATCTTCTCGTCGAGGAACTCCAGCAGCCGCTTCGGGTTGAGGATCGCCTTCGTCTCCTGGAACAGGAACGACTTGTTGGCCGAACCGCCGCCCTTGGCCATGAAGAGGAACTTGTACTCCGGACCCTTCGGTCCCTGGGCGGTCGAGTAGAGCTCGATCTGCGCCGGCAGGTTGGAGCCGGTGTTCTTCTCGTCGTACATGGTCAGCGGCGCGAGCTGGCTGTAGCGCAGGTTCAGCTTGGTGTAGGCGTCGTAGACGCCGCGCGAGATCCACTCGGCGTCGTCGGCACCGGTGAGCACACCCTCGCTCTTCTTGCCCATCACGATGGCGGTGCCGGTGTCCTGGCACATGGGGAGCACGCCGCCCGCGCTGATGTTGACGTTCTTGAGCAGGTCCAGCGCGACGAAGCGGTCGTTCCCGGAGGCCTCCGGGTCGTCGATGATCTTGCGCAGCTGCTTGAGGTGCGCCGGCCGCAGGTAGTGGCTGATGTCGTGCATCGCCTCGGCGGTCAGCTGCTGGATCGCCTCGGGGGAGACCTTCAGGAACGTCTGCCCGTCGGGGCCCTCGACGGTCTCGACCCCCTCCGTCGTGATCAGCCGGTACGGCGTGTCGTCATGAGACGTCGGGAGGAGGTCGGAGTACCGGAACTCTGCGTCAGCCACGAACACCGAGGATAGGCGCTGCCGCGGACGACACGAGGGCCGGGCCGCATGGCGGCCCGGCCCTCGTCGAGGAGCACGTCGTCAGACGATCTGCGTGGCGGCGTACCCGATCTCGATGATCGCCCCGGCCTTGAACCCCGCCGTCGGGGAGCCGAGGGTGATGCGGATGGCCGTGATCGCGTTGGAGCGATTGACCGGGTTCCGCGAGCGCACGTTCAGCTCCACCTTGCCGAGCCCGGCGACGTCGAAGGTCGTGTTCGGGGCGACGTTGAGCGGGATCGACCTCCCGGCGATGACGAGGTTGACCGTCGACATGCTCAGACCGCTGGTCCAGCGGTGAGCCTTGACCGTGCCGCGCGCGACGACGTGGATGGCGTCGGCCTTGACGAGCCCGCCGAGCAGGTCGAGCCCGGCGACCTGGCTGGTGTTGCGGACGTTCGCGTTGCCGATCGCGTCCTTGGTCGAGGTCGTGGTCGTGGTGACCGCGCCGGTGGTGAGCAGGCCGGGGACGTTGACCGCGGCGGTCGTGTGCGTGATCGTCTTGCCCTTGCTGCCGTTGAAGGGCGTCCCGATCAGGGCCGTCGGGCTGCTCTCGATCTTGGCGAGGCCGCCGCTGTTGACGAGCACCCGGGTCCCGAAGGCGGCGCCGCCGAGCTGCGCACCAGGGTTGGGCGTGGCGTCGACGAAGAAGATCGTCTCCGGGTTGAGGGCGATCGTGACGTTGGCCGGCATGCCGGCCCGCGGCTGGAGCAGCGTGATGCCGAGACCCCAGCCCAGGGTGGCGGAGCCGGTGGCGTCGACCTTGTGCTGGGCGACGTTGAGGCTCACGGTGGCGACGCCCGGCACCGTCACCGCGTAGTTCTTCGGGATGTTCAGCGGCAGGTTCACCCCGGCGATGTGGATCCCGGCGAACTGGGTCGAACCGCTGCCCGTCGTGCGCCCGGCCGTCGTCGCGCTCGAGTTCAGCTGGGTGGTCATGGCGTCGATCCTGACCAGGCCGCCCAGGAGGTCCACGCCGGCGGTGCGGGCCCAGGAGTGGACGGTCGTGGTGTCGCCGGACTTCGTCGCCCAGGTCTTGGTCTGGACCGCACCGGTCTGGACCGCGTTGGCGACGTTGACCGCCGCGGTGTGGTTGGCGTCGGAGCCACCACGCGAGACACCGCTGACGGTGCTCGGAGCGGTCAGGTCGGACGTGACGGTGCCGTCGCCGAGCTGCACGTAGGTGCCGCCGGCGCTGGCCTGGTAGGCCCAGATCCTCGTCGCAGCCTGCGCCGACGAGGGCAGGGCGACCGGAGCGATCCCGAGGGCGAGCAGGGCGAAAAGAGGGAGCAGGAAACGCATCTTCATGGAGGGGACTCCGAATCCCGAGGGAGGGGTGGACAGGAGGTGCCCATCAGGATGTCACACGTGAGATCCGGGCGGTGTCTTGATGTCGACAGCAACCGATACCCCCTCAGGAGGAAGTCATGACCACCCGGATCCCTGCCACGGAGATCAACGGTCTGTACGGCGCACTGGTCAAGAAGTTCGCCACCAGGATGTTCGGCCAGGTCCCGGAGTCGCTCGGGGTGATGTGGCACAACGTGCCGGTCCTCAAGGCGAGCATGGGCTTCGGCCAGAAGCTGCAGAAATGGGACCGCTGCGACGAGAGCCTGAAGTCGTTCGCGCACATGGCGGTGGCGTCGTACATCGGCTGCACCTGGTGCCTGGACTTCAACTACTTCATGGCCAAGGACAAGGGCCTCGACCTCGCCAAGGCCCGGGAGATCCCGCGCTGGCGGGTCTCGACGGTGTTCACCCCGCTGGAGCGTGAGGTGCTGGAGTACGCCGAGGCGATGAGCTCCACGCCGGTCACGGTCACCGACGAGATGGTCGAAAGCCTCAACCGCCAGCTCGGACCGGCCGCCGTCGTGGAGCTCACCAACGTCATCGGCTTCGCCAACCTCACCACCCGCGGCAACGTCGCGCTCGGCATCGAGTCCGAAGGCTTCGCGGCCGCCTGCGGCCTGGCGCCCCTGGCCGAGCGTCCGACGCTCGATGTGGGGGGTCTGGGGGGCGGAGCCCCCCAGGGTGCGGTCGTAGGGTCGTGACCGTGAGCGCCGTCGACCCGTTCATCGCCCACCGCAGCCTGCTGTTCACGGTCGCCTACGAGATGCTCGGCTCCGCGGCCGACGCCGAGGACGTCGTCCAGGAGACGTGGCTGCGCTGGGCCGCGATGGAGGACGGTGCGCGGGCCGACGTCGTCGACCCGCGCGCCTACCTGGTGAGGATCGTGACCCGGCAGGCGCTCAACCGGCTGCGGACTCTGGCCCGGCGGCGCGAGGACTACGTCGGCGAGTGGCTGCCGGAGCCGCTGCTGACCACTCCGGACGTGGCCGAGGCCGTCGAGCTGGCCGAGAGCGTGTCGATCGCGATGCTCACCGTGCTCGAGACCCTCACACCGACCGAGCGGGCGGTCTTCGTGCTGCGCGAGGTCTTCGACCTGCCGTACGACGAGATCGGGGCCGCCGTCGACAAGACGGCGGCCGCGGTCCGGCAGGTGGCGCACCGGGCGCGCTCCCACGTCGAGGCCCGACGTCCGCGGGTCGCGGTGGACCGGAGCGAGCAGCAGGCCGTGGTCGAGCGGTTCCTGCGCGCGGTCACGACCGGCGACGTGCAGGGCCTCATGGACGTGCTCGCGCCGGACGTCGTGGTGATCGCGGACGGCGGCGGCTTCGCGACCGCGTCCCGGGTGCCGATCGAGGGTGCTGCGAAGGTGGTGAGGTTCCTCAAGAACTTCCCGCGGATCGTTCCCGACGCGGTCGTCGAGACGATCTGGATCAACGGTGCGCCGGCGGCGCGGCTGGACCTGGGGTCGTTCGGCCCCACGGCGATCAGCGTGCAGGTCGAGGACGGGCGGATCACCCGGATCTTCACCATGCGCAACCCGCACAAGCTGGAGCGGCTCGACGAGCCGACGGTGCTGCAGCGTTAGCTGTCGGACGTGGCCGCGGCTGCGGCGGCCGCCCGGGTGACCCAGGTGGGCGGCTTGCCGTAGCGCTGGCTGGGGATCAGCCGGCCGGCGGCGCAGTCGTCGAGCAGCTGCTGCATCCGCTTCTCGCGGGTGGCCTCCTGCTTGGCGGTGATCACCCAGTTGGCGCACAGGTGTCGGTACGACGGAGTGGCGACCGCCCAGAAGGCGCTGGCCGCGGCGTCGGCGGCCAGGCGTGCGGCGTACTCCGGCGGGAGCTCGGGCTTGACCGACTTCTCGTAGGCGTAGACCGTCGGCTCGCGGCGGACCTCCCAGATCGCCAGGCCGGGTGGCTGGATCCGGCCCTCGGCGCGGAGCTCCTCGAACGCGGCGAGGTTGATCTGGGACCAGTTGCTCGTCGGCTTGCGCGGGGTCCAGCGCTGGCGGATCGCGTCGTCGTCGATGCGCTCGACCTTGGAATCGATCCAGCCCCAGCACAGCGCCTCGCGCACGGCGTCCTCCCAGACGAGCCCGCGGTCGGGGACGTGCTTCTTGTACAGCCCCATCCAGAGCTCGGTCTCGGTCGCGTGGAAGCGCTCCAGCCACGCCGCGAACTCGGCGGCGTCGGCGAAGAAGCGGGCCGGCCGCTCCGGCGTACCGCCGAGGCGTCCGGGGAGCTCGTCGTCCATGGCGTCAGACTGCCACCCCGCGCCGACAGGGACGCCCTACGCTGAGCCCGTGCTGGACGAGTGGCAGGTGGCCGACCTGGACCTGGGCGCGTACCTCGCGCGGGTGGGTGTCGAGCCGCGCGAGCCGAGCGTGATCGCGCTGGGCGAGCTGCACGAGGCCCACGTGCGCACCTTCACCTTCGACAACATCGACGTGCTGCTCGACCAGCACCCGGGCGTCGCGCTGCCCGCGATCGCGGAGAAGTTCCTCGGCCGTGGGCGAGGTGGCTACTGCTTCGAGCACGGCTCGCTGTTCGCCGCGGTGCTCGAGCGGCTGGGGTACGACGTACGTCGCCAGCTCGGCCGCGTCGACAACCCGGGCGGTGTCGCGGCCCGCACCCACCTGACGGTCGGGGTCCGGCTCGGCGAGCGCTGGTGGCTGTGCGACCCGGGCTTCGGGATGAGCCTGATCCGGCCGATCCCACTGGAGGACGGCCGGGAGGCCGAGCACTACGGCTGGCGCAGCCGGGTCGTGGCGGCGCCGGAGGTCGGCGGGTTCGAGCTGCACCGCGAGCGCGACGGCGGGTGGCAGCGGCTGCACACGATCGACCTGCTCCCGGTCCACCCTTCCGACGTCGTCGAGGGCCACCACTTCACCAGCACCTTCCCGGCCTCGCACTTCCGGTCCGGGCTGATGGTCGCGCGCTACGTCGACAACCGGCACGTGACGCTGACCCACCAGGCCGTCACGATCAGGCGGGCCGGGCAGCCCACCGAGCACCGGCAGATCCGTCCCGACGAGGTGGGAGCGTGGCTGAACGAGCTCGCGGTGCCGCTGGCCACCGACGAGCGCACCCGGTTGCTCGCCAAGGTCGATCAGCTCGTGGCGCAGTAGACATCAGGCGCCGGGCATGGGCCGGCAGACCGGGTTGTTCCACCCACGTGCATACCTACGACGCCATCGTCATCGGGGCCGGTCAGGCCGGCCTGTCGGCGTCGTACCACCTGAAGAGGCTGGGCCTCGACCACCTGGTGCTGGACGCCGACGCGACCGCGGGCGGCGCCTGGCAGCACCGTTGGGACTCGCTCACGATGGCCGACGTGCACGGCGTCGCGGACCTGCCGGACGCGCCCGCTCCGGGTGGCTCGGAGGAACGGGCCAACGTGGTGGTCCCCGCGTGGTTCGGCGACTACGAGCGCACCCACGACCTGCCCGTCGAGCGGCCGGTGCGGGTGGACAGCGTGACCAGCGACGGTGACCTGCTCGTGGTGCACGCCGGACCGCGATCGTGGACCACCCGCACGATCGTCAACGCGACCGGCACCTGGACCCGGCCGTTCATCCCGTACTACCCCGGGGCGGGCACCTTCCTCGGCGAGCAGCTGCACACCGTCGACTACCCAGGACCCGCGTATTTCCATGGGAAACGCGTCCTCGTGGTCGGTGGCGGCGCTTCGGCGGTGCAGTTCCTCGGCGAGCTCGCGCCGACCACCTCGACCCTCTGGGTGACCCGGCGCGAGCCGGTCTGGAACCAGGAGCGGTTCGACGGTCGCGCCGCGATCGGGCAGGTGCTCGAGCGGGTGCGCTCGGGCCGTCCGCCGGCGAGCGTCGTGAGCGTGACCGGGCTGGCGCTGCGGCCGCAGGAGGCGCTCGCGGCGTCGCTGGGCGCCTACGACCGTCGCCCGATGTTCGAGCGGATCGAGCCGGACGGGGTGCGCTGGGCGGACGGCGCCTTCGAGCCGGTCGACGTCATCCTCTGGGCCACCGGCTTCCGCCCCGCGGTCGACCACCTGGCGCCGCTGCACCTGCGCTCGTCGTACGGCGGGATCGCGCTGCTGCCGGGCGGCAGCGACGTCCAGACCGCGGTGACGGCCGCGGCCGATCCGCGGGTGCAGCTCGTCGGCTACGGACCCTCGGCCAGCACCATCGGCGCGACGCGTGCTGGACGGGCCGCTGCCCTCGCCGTACGACGGCTGCTACTGTCGGCGTCGACCACACGGGAGTCCGCGGTAGCGGGCTGAGAGGGAGCTGACACCGCTCCGACCGTTGAACCTGATCCGGCTCATACCGGCGAAGGAACGTGAAGGAGCACCCGTTGGTGCCGAAGTTGATGTGCTTGGTGTCGTCCGTGGACGACCTCTCCCTGCTGCCCGCCCTCGTGGCCGCGGGGGTGGACTGCTTCCAGGTCCGCGACAAGACGCTGGACGGCGCTGGACTGGTGGCGCTGACCCGCGCCGCGCTCGCCACCGGCGCCACCGTGGTCGTCAACGACCGGGTCGACGTCGCGCTCGTGGCGGGCGCCCACGGTGTGCACGTCGGGGCGACTGACATCGCCGTGGCCGACGTACTGCGGATCGCGCCGGACCTGCTGGTCGGGGCGACCTGCCGGACCGGTGCGGACGTGGTGGCGGCGGCTGCGGCCGGTGCCGACTACGCCGGCGTCGGGCCGGTGTTCGTGTCGTCCTCGAAGGCGGGACTACCGGAGCCGCTGGGACCTGACGGGCTGGGTGGGGTGGTCGGGTCGGGCCTGCCGGTCGTGGCGATCGGGGGCATCACGCCGCGCAACGTCGGGCCCGTGGCGGACGTCGGCGCGCACGGGGTCGCCGTGATCGGTGGGATCTGGCGCGAGCCGGACCCGGTGGCCGCGGTCCGCGCGCTCGCGGAGGCACTGGGGCGATGAGGGTGCGCGTGCTCGGGGCCGGGATCATCGGCCTCGCCTGTGCCGAGGAGCTGCTCCGGCGCGGCCACGCGGTCGAGGTCGTCGATCCGGCCCCCGGGTCGGGGGCGTCGTACGCCGCGGCCGGGATGCTCTCGCCCGCCGGCGAGCTGTGGCACGGGGAGACCGAGCTGTTCCGGCTCGGCCGCGCGTCGCTGGTGCTGTGGCCCGGGTGGGCCGCCCGCCTCGGCGTACCGCTGCACACGACGGGGACGGTGCTGGCCGCCGCCGACGCCTCGGACCTCCAGGAGATCGACCGGCAGGTCGGGCTGCTCGCCGCGGCCGGTGTCGCGGCGGAGTCGCTGGACCGTCGGGAGGTCGTCGCGCGTGAGCCCGGGTTGGGGCGCGTGGTGGGCGGTGCGTACCTGCCGGACGACCACAGCGTCGACCCGCGGCGGGTCGTGGCGGCGCTGCTCGAGCGGGTTGGTCTCGATACGCCGCTCGCTGGCGCTCGCGGCTACTCAACCAACGAGGTCGACGTCACTGTGGTCGCCACCGGCGCGCGGCTCCCCGCGCCCTTCACCGACCTGGTCCGGCCGGTGCGCGGGGAGATCCTGCGGGTGCGTGTGGCGGGCCCGGCGCAGCGGCCGGCGCACACGGTGCGCGGCCTGGTCCACGGTCGGCCGGTGTACGTCGTCCCGCGGACCGGGTCCGACGAGGTGGTGATCGGGGCGACCTCGGAGGAGCACGACGGTCCCCCGGTCGTGACCGTCGAGGGGGTGCACGTGCTGCTCGACGCGGCGCGCGAGCTGCTGCCGGGGCTGGACCGGGCCGAGTTCGTCGAGGCGGTCGCCCGCGACCGGCCGGCCACCGCCGACCACCTGCCGCTCATCGGGCCGGTGGGGGAGGACGGGGTGCTGCTGGCGGCCGGGCACGGCCGCAACGGGGTGCTCCTCGCGCCGCTCACGGCGCAGCTGATCGCCGATCACGTCGATGCCAGGGAGGCAGCATGACCATCACCGTCAACGGATCCTCGCGCGACATCGACGCGGGCACGCACGTCGCCGACCTGCTGCCGCCGGACCCGGCCGGCATCGCGGTCGCGGTCAACGCGTGCGTCGTACCCCGCGCCGAGCACGCCACTACCCCGCTGGCCGACGGCGACGTCGTCGAGATCGTGACGGCGGTGCAGGGTGGCTGACCTGGTGATCGCCGGCGAGACGTTGTCGTCACGGTTGTTCCTCGGCACGGGCGGCCTGCCGCGCATGGACCTCGTGGAGCCCGTCGTCGATGCGGCGGCGCCCGGCCTGGTGACGGTGTCGGTACGCCGCACCTCGGGCACCTCGGACGGAGGGCTGCTGGCCACGCTGCTGGGTCTCGGCGTACGCCTGCTGCCGAACACGGCCGGCTGTCGGACGGCCCGCGAGGCGGTGCTGACCGCCGAGCTCGCCCGGGAGGCGCTCGGAACGTCGTGGGTGAAGCTCGAGGTGATCGGCGACGAGATCTCCCTGCTGCCCGACGCGATCGAGCTGCTGGAGGCGGCCGCGACCCTGGTGCGGATGGGCTTCACGGTGCTGCCCTACACGACCGACGACCCCGTGCTGGCGCGTCGCCTGCAGGACGCGGGATGCGCGGCCGTGATGCCTCTCGGCTCGCCGATCGGGTCCGGGCTGGGCGTGCTCAACCCGCACGCGATCGAGGCCGTCCGGGCGGCGGTGTCGGTGCCGGTGGTCCTCGACGCGGGGGTCGGCACGGCGTCCGACGCAGCGCTCGCGATGGAGTTGGGCTGCGACGCGGTGCTGGCCGCGACCGCGATCACCCGCGCCGACGACCCGGCGCGGATGGCGCAGGCGCTGCGGCTCGGCGTCGAGGCGGGGGTGGCCGCGCGTGAGGCGGGCCGGATCCCGCGGAGGGCGACCGCACGGGCCTCGTCCCCGGTCGCGGGCATGGTCGGGCGGGCGTGATGGACCTGCCCCGCCTGCTGCTCCTCACCGACCGCTCGCAGCTGCGGCTCGGGCGGTCCCTGGTCCGCACCGTCGCGGAGTGCGTCGAGGCCGGTGCCACCCACGTGGTCCTGCGTGAGCTCGACGAGCCTGAGGCGGCCCGGGCCGCCCTGGCCGCCGCCCTCGTCGGCGTCGGGGCCACCGTGATCACCGCCCACACACCGTTGCCCGGGGCTGTCGGTCTCCACTTGCCTGCCGGCAAGCAAGTACTTACCTGCCGGCAAGCAAGCGGCGGGGCATGGGGTCGCTCGTGCCACTCGCCGGAGGCCGTGCGGGCCGCCGCGGAGGAGGGGGCCGCCTGGGCCACCCTCTCGCCGTACGCCGCCACCGACTCCAAGCCCGGCTACGGACCGTCGTTGCCCCCGACCGCCTTCCAGGACCTCCCGATCCCCGTCTTCGCCCTCGGCGGGATCACCCCGGCCAACGCCGCGGAAGCACGACGCGACGGCGCCCACGGCGTCGCCGTGATGGGAGCCGTCATGCGGGCCCACGACCCGGCCGAGGTCGTCAGCGCCCTCCTCGAGGCCGTCCGATGACCCCGCCCGTCGTCCTCACCGTCGCCGGCACCGACTCGTGCGGCGGCGCCGGCATCGCCGCCGACCTCGCCACCTTCGCGGCCCTCGGCGTGCACGGCGCGTGCGTCGTCACCGCCGTCACCGCCCAGGACACGGTCGCGGTCCGCGGGATCCACACGATCCCCCTCGAGGTGGTGGCCGCCCAGCTCGACGCCGTCCTCAGCGACCTCGACCCGGCCGTCGTCAAGACCGGCATGCTCGGCACACCCGAGGTCGTCGCGCTCGTCGCGGAGAGGTGCACGGGCCGCACCCTCGTCGTCGACCCGGTCCTCCGCGCCTCCACCGGCGCGACCCTCGCCGACGCCGCCGTGCGCGACGCCTACCGCGCGCACCTGATCCCGGTCGCCACCGTCATCACCCCGAACCAGGAGGAGCACGAGGCCCTCGGTCGCCCCGAGCACCCGGGGCTCGTCCTCACCGCGGGCGGCGACCTCCCGACGACCAACGACCACGGCACCGGCTGCACCCACGCGAGCGCGCTGGCGGCGTACCTCGCCCTGGGTCACGACCTCCCCGACGCAGCGAGAAGTGCTGACACCTTCGTCCGCCGCCAGCTGCTGATCGGCCAGGACTGGGAGCTCGGCCGCGGCCGGGGTCCCGTCGCGCACGTCCACCCCACCCAACCGAGGAGCACAGCATGAACCAGGTCCACCCCGCCCACACCCGCGTCCTCACCGGCGACCTCGAGGTCCCCGTCACCCGCGTGCAGCTCACCAACGGCGAGACCTTCGACCGCTACACCACCGCCGGCCCCGGCTCGGTCCCCGAGGAGGGCCTGCCGCACCTCCGCAAGGAGTGGATCGACGAGCGTGGCGACCGCACCCGCCCCAACGTCACCCAGATGCACTACGCCCGCCAGGGCATCGTCACCAAGGAGATGGAGTACGTCGCCCAGCGCGAGCGCTGCGACATCGAGCTGGTCCGCAGCGAGGTGGCCGCGGGCCGCGCGATCATCCCGGTCAACATCAACCACCCCGAGTCCGAGCCGATGATCATCGGCCGCCGGTTCCTGGTGAAGGTCAACGCCAACATCGGCAACTCCGCGGTCACGTCCAGCATCGCCGAGGAGGTCGACAAGCTCACTCACGCGATCACCTGGGGCGCCGACACCGTCATGGACCTCAGCACCGGCGACGACATCCACGCGACCCGCGAGTGGATCATCCGCAACAGCCCGGTCCCGATCGGCACCGTGCCGATCTACCAGGCCTTGGAGAAGGTCAAGGGCCAGGCCGACAAGCTCACCTGGGAGCTGTTCCGCGAGACCGTCATCGAGCAGGCCGAGCAGGGCGTCGACTACATGACGATCCACGCCGGCGTGCTGCTGCGCTACGTCCCGATGACCGCGCACCGCGTCACCGGCATCGTCAGCCGCGGCGGCTCGATCATGGCCGGCTGGTGCCTGGCCCACCACGAGGAGAACTTCCTCTACACCCACTTCGACGAGCTCTGCGAGATCTTCAAGAGGTACGACGTCAGCTTCTCCCTCGGCGACGGCCTCCGCCCGGGCGCGACCGCCGACGCCAACGACGAGGCCCAGCTCTCCGAGCTGCGCACCCTCGCCGAGCTGACGAAGCGCGCCTGGGAGCACGACGTCCAGGTGATGGTCGAGGGCCCCGGCCACGTCCCGCTCAACCTGGTCGAGGAGAACGTCGTGCTGCAGCAGGACTGGTGCCACGGCGCGCCCTTCTACACGCTCGGCCCGCTCGTCACCGACATCGCGCCCGGCTACGACCACATCACCAGTGCCATCGGCGCGGCCACGATCGCGATGCACGGCACCGCGATGCTCTGCTACGTCACGCCCAAGGAGCACCTCGGCCTGCCGAACAAGGACGACGTGAAGACCGGCGTCATCACGTACAAGCTCAGCGCCCACGCGGCCGACGTCGCGAAGGGCCACCCGCACGCGCGCGAGTGGGACGACGCGCTGTCGAAGGCGCGTTTCGAGTTCCGCTGGCACGACCAGTTCGCGCTGTCGCTCGACCCGGTCACCGCGATGGCGTTCCACGACGAGACGTTGCCCGCCGAGAACGCCAAGACCGCCCACTTCTGCTCGATGTGCGGCCCGAAGTTCTGCTCGATGCGGATCAGCCAGGACGTGCGCAAGCAGTTCGCCCAGAAGTCCGCGGAGTTCGTCGAGATGGGCAGCAGCGTCTACGTCGAGGCCTGAGGTCGAGGCCTGAGAAGACGCCTTGGCCGCCGCCCGTCGCTTTGGCAGGGTGGTCGCATGCTCTCGGACGCGAACAGCGAGTGGTGGCGCGACGCCGTCATCTACCAGGTCTACCCGCGCAGCTGGGCGGACGCCGACGGTGACGGCGTGGGCGACCTGCCCGGCGTCACGAGCCGGCTGCAGCACCTGGTCGACCTCGGCGTCGACGCCATCTGGCTCTCGCCGTTCTACACCTCCCCGCAGAACGACGCCGGGTACGACGTCGCCGACTACCGCGACGTCGATCCGCTGTTCGGGAAGCTGGCGGACGCCGACGCGATGATCGCGCGGGCCCACGAGCTGGCCCTGCGCGTCATCGTCGACCTGGTCCCCAACCACTCCTCCTCGGAGCACCCGTGGTTCCAGGCAGCGCTCGCCAGCCCGCCCGGCAGCCCCGAGCGGGCGCGCTACCTCTTCCGCGACGGCAAGGGCCCGGGCGGCGAGGAGCCGCCGAACAACTGGCCGAGCGTGTTCGGCGGCCCGGCCTGGGAGCGGGTCGAGGGCGGGCAGTCGTACCTGCACCTCTTCGACGCCTCCCAGCCCGACTTCGACTGGACCAACCCCGAGGTCCGCGCCGAGATGGAGTCGGTGCTCCGGTTCTGGCTGGACCGTGGCGTCGACGGCTTCCGGGTCGACGTGGCGCACGGGCTGGTCAAGGAGCCGGGCCTGCCCGACCAGGACATGTCGCTGGACCCGCAGAAGGTGGAGACCCGCGAGTTCCCCATGTGGGACCGCGACGGGGTGCACGAGATCTACCGCAGCTGGCGCACCCTCCTCGACGAGTACGACGGCGAGCGGATCCTCTGCGCCGAGGCCTGGGTGACCCCGACCGAGCGGCTCGCCCGCTACGTCCGGCCCGACGAGATGCACCAGACCTTCAACTTCGACTACCTGCTGACCCCGTGGCTCGCGCCCCTGCAGCGCGCCGCCATCGACCGCTCCCTGGAGTCGACGGGTGCGGTCGGCGCCCCCGCGACCTGGGTGCTGTCGAACCACGACGTGCCGCGTCACGCGACGCGGCTCGGCTACCCGCCGACGCCGACGGTCTCCATCGCCGGCATCGGTGCCGACGACCCGCAGCCCGACGCCGCGCTCGGCCTGCGACGAGCCCGCGCGGCGACCACGCTGATGCTGGCGCTGCCCGGATCGGCGTACCTCTACCAGGGCGAGGAGCTCGGCCTGCCCGACGCGACCCGGCTGCCCGACGAGGCGCGGCAGGACCCGACGTACGAGCGCTCGGGCCACCGCGACCGCGGCCGCGACGGCTGCCGGGTGCCGGTGCCGTGGCACAGCGGCACGCCGTCGTACGGCTTCGGCCCGGGGGAGGCGAGCTGGCTCCCGCAGCCCGAGGAGTACGGCGACCTCGCCCCCGACCGCCAGGACGGCGACCCGGGCTCGACGCTCGAGCTCTACCGCACCCTGCTGCGGCTGCGCCGCGAGCGCGGGTTGGGTCGTTCGACGCTGGCGTGGGACGACGCGACGGACGAGGACCTGCTGTCGCTCACCCTCACCACGGACGCAGGCACGACCGCCGTCCTGGTCAACTTCGGCCCCGCCGTCGTGAAGCTTCCGCCGGACGCCGAGGTCCTGGTCGCGAGCGGACCGCTGGACGCCGGCGGCCTCCCGACCGACACGGCGGTGTGGTTGCAATCCGGGGACTGACCGTCCTAGTTTGAGGACTGTGACGGGCGTCACGCTTCCATCTCGGGAAGGGGAGTGCCGGTGGTCAGCTCCATCCGACGGGTTCCGAAGGGCCGCGGTCGTTCGCCGTACCGCAGGTCGGCCCTGATCCTCACCGGCACGCTCGTCGCCTCGCTGCTCAGCGGGTGCGGCGGCAGCGGCGGCGTACCGGTCATCAACCTGTACGGCGGCGCCGCGGAGACCGGCTTCGACAAGATCATCGCCGAGTGCAACCAGCAGGCCCACGGGGCGTACAAGATCGTCGGCAACCTGCTGCCCAGCGACGCCGACGGCCAGCGCGAGCAGCTGGTCCGCCGACTCGCCGCGCACAGCGACAGCATGGACCTGCTCGGCCTCGACGTGACGTGGACCGCCGAGTTCGCGCAGGCCGGCTGGATCCGGGAGCTGACCGGCGACCAGCGCGCCGCCGCGTCGAAGGACGTCGTCAAGCCCGCTCTGGCCACGGCGACGTGGCAGGGCAAGCTCTACGCGATCCCGAAGCACACCAACGTCCAGCTGCTCTGGTACCGCAAGTCGCTCACCCCGACCCCGCCGACGACCTGGGACCAGGTCGTCGCCGACGCCCAGAAGCTGAAGAGCGAGGGCAAGCCGCACGTCATCTCCGTCACCGGGCGGGAGTACGAGGGCTACGTGGTGCTGTTCAACACCATCCTGTCCTCGCTCGGCGGCACGATCGTCAACGCCGACAGCACCCAGGTCACCATCGACGACAAGACCACGCAGGCGCTGAAGATCATCCACGACCTCGCCACCGACGGGCTCGGCAGCCCGTCGATGTCGGTCAGCCAGGAGCAGGAGGTGTTCCAGCAGATCCAGACCGGCGAGGCCGCCTTCGCCCTCAACTGGCCCTACACCTACGGCTCGATGAAGACCGCCGACCCGGCGGTCTACAAGGACCTGGCGTGGACCACCCTGCCGTCCTTCGCGCCCGGCCAGCCGGGCCGCGCCACGCTGGGCGGGATGAACCTGGCGATCAGTGCCTACAGCAAGCACCCGCAGCAGGCGTACGACGCCGCCATGTGCCTGCGCTCGCCCGAGCACGAGGTCGAGTTCGCGGCCGCGGGCAACGAGCCGCCGGTGCTGGCCAGCCTGTACCAGGACAAGCAGCTGCAGGCGGCGTACCCGGAGTACAAGGAGATCCTCGCCGAGCTGAGGACGGCCGTGCCGCGACCCGCGACGCCGCTGTACCAGAACATCTCGACGGTCATCTCCTCCACGCTGTCGCCCCCGGCGAGCATCGACCCGCCGGCGACCACCGAGGCGTTGACGTCGGCGATCCAGCAGGCGATCGATGGGAAGGGGATCCTGCCGTGAGCACCACCACCGAGGAGGTCGCCGGCGCCGAGATCGCCCGGCAGCGGCACAGCGAGGGCAAGCGGCAGGAGCGCCGGCTCGGCCTGCTGCTCTGCGCGCCGGCCGTCATCACCATGCTGGTCGTGACGGCGTACCCGATCCTCTACGCGATCTGGCTGTCGTTCTTCCGCGCCGACCTGCGCACCCCCGGGCAGAACAAGTTCATCTGGTTCGACAACTACGTGACCGTGCTCAGCAACGACCTGTGGTGGAAGGCTTTCGGGTTCACGATCCTGCTCACGGTGGTGAGCACGGCGCTGGAGCTGGCGCTCGGGATGCTGCTCGCGATCGTCATGCACCGCACCCTCGTCGGTCGCGGCCTCGTGCGTACCTCGGCACTGGTCCCCTACGCGATCGTCACCGTGGTGGCAGCGTTCTCGTGGCAGTTCGCGTGGACCGCCCACGTCGGCTGGCTCTCCCACCTGTTCGGGGGCAGTGCGCCCTTGACCCAGAAGTGGCCCTCCTTCTGGATCATCGTGCTGGCCGAGGTGTGGAAGACGGTGCCCTTCATGGCGCTGCTGCTGATGGCGGGTCTCTCGCTGGTGCCCGAGGACCTGCTCAAGGCCGCCTCGCTCGACGGGGCGAGCGCCTGGCAGCGGTTCTGGAAGGTGACGGTGCCGCTGATCAAGCCGTCGATCCTCGTCGCCCTGCTGTTCCGCACCCTCGACGCGTTCCGCATCTTCGACAACATCTTCGTGCTGACGGCCGGCAGCAACGACACGAGATCGGTCTCGATGCTCGCCTACGACAACCTGATCCGGGGCCTGAACCTCGGTATCGGCTCGACCATGTCGGTGCTGATCTTCGTCTCCATCGCGATCATCTCGTTCGTGTTCGTGAAGGTCTTCGGCGCGGCGGCCCCGGGCCAGGAGGAGGGACGCTGACATGAGTGCACAGACCGCGACTCCCGCGAAGAAGCTCGGCTGGGCGGCGATCGACCTGATCGTCCTGGTCTACGCCTTCGTCCCGGTGTTCTGGATCCTCGCGCTGTCGTTCAAGAGCGACGCCACGCTCAACGACGGCAAGTACTGGCCGACCGGCGCCACCTGGGACAACTACCGCAAGATCTTCGAGAACGCCGACTTCACCCGGGCGCTCATCAACTCGATCGGCATCTGCCTGATCTCGACGTTCATCGCGCTGCTGTTCGGCACCATGGCGGCGTACGCCATCGCGCGGCTCGACTTCCCGGGCAAGCGCGCGATCGTGGCGATGTCGCTGCTGATCTCGATGTTCCCGCAGATCGCGCTGGTGACGCCGCTGTTCAAGATCGAGACCGCGACGCACCTGTTCGACACCTGGCCGGGCCTGATCCTGCCGTACATCACCTTCGCGCTGCCGCTGGGCATCTACACGCTCTCGGCGTTCTTCCGGGAGATCCCGTGGGAGCTGGAGAAGGCGGCGAAGATGGACGGCGCCACGCCGTACCAGGCCTTCCGGAGGGTGATCGCGCCGCTGGCCATGCCCGGTGTCTTCACCACCGCGATCCTGGTCTTCATCGCGGCCTGGAACGACTTCCTGTTCTCGATCTCGCTGACCGCCACCGACAACGCGCGCACGGTGCCGGCGGCCATGGCCTACTTCACCGGCGCCACCACCTACGAGAAGCCCACGCAGCCGATCGCGGCCGCGGCGGTGGTGATCACGATCCCCATCGTCCTGTTCGTCCTGTTCTTCCAGCGCCGCATCGTCGCTGGTCTGACCTCGGGAGCGGTCAAGGGCTGAGCGCCCGGACCGAGAAGGAGAGCACCCATGGCCGAGATCGTCCTGGACCACATCGAGAAGCGGTACCCCGACGGGGCGCTGGCCGTCCACGACTTCAACCTGAAGATCGCCGACGGCGAGTTCATCATCCTGGTCGGGCCCTCGGGCTGCGGGAAGTCGACGACGCTCAACATGGTGGCCGGGTTGGAGGACATCACCGGCGGCGACCTGGTCATCGACGGCGAGCGGGTCAACGACCGCGCGCCCAAGGACCGCGACATCGCGATGGTGTTCCAGTCCTACGCGCTCTACCCGCACATGACGGTGGAGGAGAACATCGCCTTCCCGCTCACCCTGGCCAAGGTCGACAAGGCCACGATCAAGAAGAAGGTGGCCGAGGCCGCGGAGATGCTGGAACTCACCCAGCACCTGCCGCGCAAGCCCGCGAACCTGTCCGGTGGCCAGCGCCAGCGGGTGGCGATGGGCCGAGCGATCGTGCGCAGCCCGAAGGCCTTCCTCATGGACGAGCCGCTGTCCAACCTGGACGCCAAGCTGCGCGTGCAGATGCGCACCCAGGTGGCGAAGATCCAGAAGACGCTCGGCACGACCACGCTCTACGTCACCCACGACCAGACCGAGGCGATGACGCTCGGCGACCGGGTCGTGGTGATGCGCGGCGGCGTCGTGCAGCAGATCGGGTCGCCCACCGAGCTCTACCAGCGCCCCACGAACCTCTTCGTCGCCGGCTTCATCGGCAGCCCGGCCATGAACTTCCTGCCCGCCACCGTGGAGGACGGTGCCCTGCAGACCGGCCTCGGCAGGCTGCCGCTCGGCGACGAGCTGCGGCGCGCGATCGAGGGCGGGTCCGGGCGCGAGGTGATCGTCGGGCTGCGTCCCGAGCACTTCGAGGACGCCTCGGTCGCCGGGGAGGACGGCACGACGGTCGACGTGACCGTCGACCTCGTCGAGTCGATGGGCTCCGACGTCTACGCCTACTTCAACGTCGGCGGCGCCGGCGCCCGGGCCGAGGGACTCGAGGACCTCGCCAAGGACGTCGGCCAGGACATGCACGGCTCCGGCACCCAGGTGACCGCCCGCCTCTCCGGCGAGTCGGGGGTGCGCGCCGGCGACAAGGCCCGGCTGGTCGTCGACACCGCGAAGATGCACGTCTTCGACGCGGGGTCGGGGGAGCGGCTCACCGCCTGAGGGTGCGTCCCGCGATCAGGTACGCCGCCGGCGTCCTCGCAACGCCTCGAGCGCGTCCGCGTCCCAGGTGTGCTCGCGGGTGAGCTCGTAGCGCTCGCACGCGACCCGGAAGTAGGTGTCGGTCGGCGTCTCGTACGGCAGCGCCAGCCCGACGGTCTCGATCAGCTCGAGCACGGGCAGGTACTCCTCGCGGTACCAGAGGTCCGCGGCCTCGGCCCGGGTCAGGTAGCGGCCCTCGGCGTGCATCCGGCGGGCCGACCAGGCCCCGACCATCTCGGCGAGGCGGTGGTAGCGGTCCGGGTTGGCGACCTCGATCGAGGCGCGCGCCTCGCCGGTCAGTGGCACCCGTTCGAGGAAGATCCGGCGCCAGTGCTTGCGCTCGAGGTCGCCGCGGCCGGTCAGGCCCACGGGAGAGAGCTTGGTGAGGATCTCGGTCACGTCCGCCTCGGTGACGTCGAGCCCGAGGGACTTCGCGACAGACACCCGGTGGTGCCCGTCGCGCACGAAGTAGAGGTCGCCGAGCTTGTACACCTCGATCGGCGGGATCTCCTCGCCCCGCCGCATCGCCCGGGCGATCCGCTCCCAGCGGGCGCGGCTGCGGTTGCTGGTGGGGCGGAAGCGCCGGTCGAACTCCTGGGTCCGGTCCACCGAGCCGACGACGCGGTCGAGCGGGATGACCAGCAGTCCGAGGCGTTGCTCGCCGCGCCGGCCGAGGGCGGCGACCACGTCGTCGAAGGACAGCAGGCTGCGCTCGTCCTCGCCGTCCGCGCGGAACCGCCCGGCGACCGCGCCGAGGACCTGCTGACGACGGGCGCGGAGGAAGTCGCTCTCGGCGTCGGCGTGCGGTGAGCCGGTGTCAGCCATCGGAGGCCTCCGTGGGGACGGTGAGCACGCGGTAGGGGATCACGTTGGCGATGGTCGTGGGACCGAGCTGCCGGTCGGGCATCGACCGGCCGTGGGGGTGGACGTGGCCGTGCAGGTGCCAGCGGGGCCGCAGCTGGTCGAGCACCTCGTGCAGCGCCTCGATGCCGCGGTGCGGGGCATCGTCGTCGTCGCCCAGCCCGGACGGCGGGGCGTGGGTCAGCAGCACGTCGACGGGGCCGGTACGCCGGGCCTGCCGCACCAGTCGCCGGCAGCGCCGCCGGAACTCGGCCTGGTCGTACTGGTGCGGGCCCGGGCGGTAGCGGACGCAGCCGCCGAGCCCGGCCACCCGCAGCCCGGCGACCTCGACCACGCGCAGGTCGGCGTTGGCGCCGCCGATCGGGCGCGGCTCCTCGGTGACCCGCCCGGCCTGCAGCCACAGGCCGGACCGGCTGAGTCGGCTGCGGGGCACCGCGGGGTCGTGGTTGCCGGGCACGAACGCGAGCGGGGCGTCGGTGGCCTGGGCGACGTACTCCAGGTAGCTCCAGGGGAGGTCGCCCGCGGCGAGGACGGCATCGACCGCCAGCCCCTGGAGTCGCTCCGGGCTGAGAGCGGGTGCCTCCTCGTCCGAGATGGCCAGCACGCGCGCCATGCCCACGAGCCTAGTGCTGTTCGGGCTCGGCCTTGACCGCGAAGAAGCAGAGGTGGCCGGTGACGACGAGCTTGCGCGCGTTGCGCAGCTTGTTGCCGTCGTCGGGGTTCTCGACGTCGATGTGGTGGTTGAAGCCGCTGTCGGCGTTGAACGAGCGCCCGAACGCGGGCGGGCCGAACAGCGTGCGCAGCACCATGCTTGCGCCGTCGATGCCGGGCCGCAGCTCGATCTCGCCGAAGCCGTGGTCGCGCAGGACGGTCACCAGGCCGTACGGCGTCCAGTTGAAGATCGACTCCGCGTGGTAGGGCTCCAGGAAGCTCACCGACCCGGCGAACACCCCGCCCGGTCGGAGGACCCGGGAGATCTCACCCACGGCCTGGTCGGGGTGGCGCACGTGCTCGAGGACCTGCTTGGAGAAGCACAGGTCGAAGGTGCCGTCGTCGAAGGGCATCCGGGTGCCGTCGTACGCCACGAACCGGACGTCGTCGCCGGCGTGCCGCGAGTTCACGGGGACCTTGAAGTCGATGCCGGTGTAGCTCAGGTCCGGGATCAGCTCGCGCAGCTCGGGGAGCCGGTCGCCGGAGCCGGCGCCGAAGTCGAGGAGCTGGATCCGGCCGTCAGTGCGGGGCACCTGCTCGAGCTTGCGTCGCAGCAGGCTGATCGCGGTGAACTGGCGGGTCGGGCCGCCGGGGATCGCGTCGCCGATCCGGCGGACGAGATGCCGGGCGGGGTCGGGCCGTCGACCGGGGCTGCCGGCGTTGGCGACCTTCGGCCGCGCGGCTTCCGCAGGCGCGCTCGCGGCCTCCGCGCCGCTGCGGCGCAGCCGGCGCAGCAAGGACTTCGGCGGTGCGGGTTCGGGGTTGCTCACGGGCGCCCTTCCGAGTTGTCGACGCGCCCGCCGCTCGACGGGCCCGCCCACGGTAACCGACCCGGGGTCGGCGTCCGGGGACTGGACCGGATCAGGCGCGGGCCCGGTCGGCCGTCCGGCAGATGGCGGTCACGAAGGTGTCGAACAGCTCGACGGGCAGGTCGTGGCCCATGCCCGCGATCAGCAGGATCTCCGACCCCGGCACCGCCGCCGCGGTCGCCCGGCCACCGGAGACGTGGACCATCTTGTCGGCGAGACCGTGCACCACCGTGACCGGCATCCGCAGCTCGCCGAGCCGGGCGGTGCGGTCGCGCTGGGTGAGCACCGCCAGCATCTGGCGCAGGGTGCCCTCCGGCGAGACGCCGCGGTCGTAGGTGTTCCCGGCGCGGGTGGCGAGCTTCTCCTCGGTCTGCGGGTAGCCGGGGGAGCCGATGACCCGCCACACCCTGAGCGCGCCCTCGATGTAGGACTCGCGGCTCGGTCCGCGCGGCGCGAGCAGGAGCGGGATCAGGACGGGGTGCGGGCCGCCGACGCGCCGGCTGCCCGTGGTCGACATGATGCTGGTGAGGCTGAGCACGCGCTCGGGGTGCTCGATCGCCATCGTCTGCGCGATCATGCCGCCCATCGACACGCCGGCCACGTGGGCCGCGGTGATGCCGAGGTGGTCGAGCAGGCCGAACGCGTCGCCGGCCATGTCGTCGAGGCTGTACGCCGACCGCGGCCGGCCGCCCACGAACGCCCGCAGCAGGGTGTGCGGGCGCACCCGGCCCCGGCCGCGGCTCGACCGGCCGGTGTCGCGGTTGTCGTAGCGGATCACGTAGAACCCGGCGCGTGCGAGCTGCTCGCACAGGGCGGTGTCCCACCAGGTCATCGGCCCGCCGAGGCCCATCACCAGCAGCAGTGGATCGGCCGCCGAGTCGCCGAAGGTCTGGTAGCAGAGCTCCAGGTCGGCCGACAGCGGTGCGAGGAGCTCGGGGGACGTCTCGACGGTCTGCACGGCACCAGTGTGTCGTGCAAATGGTTGATCTGCCGATAGTTGTCGGGTCAACGACGTAACCTGGGTTGTGTGAGTCACACTCTCGCCCCCTTCCTGCTGCCGGCCGGGTTCCACCGCCCGCCGCTGACGGCGCTGCTGCACGAGGGCAGCGTGGTGGAGGAGGCGGGTCGTGCCGTCGTACGTCGCGGAGCCGGGTTGGTCCGGCGTACCGAACCGCTGGGCGACGACGACCCGGTGCTGCTGGTGCCCGGGTTCCTGGCGGGTGACTGGACGCTGTCGAGTCTGTCGGACCGGCTGCGCCGCGAGGGCTTCCGCACCTACCGCTCGACCATCCACGCCAACATCGGGTGCACGATCAACGCGGCCGCGCTCGTCGAGTCGCGGCTGGAGTCCATCGTCGAGCGGCGCGGTCGGCGGGTCCAGATCGTCGGTCACTCGCTGGGCGGGATGATCGCCCGCGGTCTCGTCGTACGCCGCCCGGACCTCGTCTCCGGCATCGTCACCATGGGCAGCCCGATGCAGGCGCCCGCCGCCCACCACGCGCTGCTCACCGGCGGCGTGCGGCTGCTGCTGCGGCTCAGCGCCGCCGGCATCCCGGTCATGTCGACCGACTGCGTCGCGGGGCGGTGCGCGCACCTGAGCTTCACCGAGAGCCGCGAGCGACTCCGTCCGGGCGTCGCCATGACGAACATCTACTCGCGCCGCGACGGCATCGTCGACTGGCACGCCTGCCTCGACCGCCAGGGCACCGCTGTGGAGGTCACCGCCTCGCACATCGGCATGGCCTTCGACCCGCGGGTCGGCGACCAGGTCGTCGCAGGCCTGCTGGCGAACCGTGCGACGGCCGCCGGCGACCTGGAGCAGATCGCCTGAGCCGCTAGGCGAGGGCGTATCGAAACCAAACCCTCAATCGAAGTTGACGGCGCTGAACGCTCGCAGCTTGACCAGCTTGTGCTCGGAGGTGATGGTGCGGACCGTGCCGCTGCGCGAGCGCATCACGAGCGACTGGGTCACGGCGCCACCGGCGCGGTAGCGGACGCCCTTGACGAGCTCGCCGTCGGTGATGCCGGTGGCCACGAAGAAGCTGTCGTCACCGGTGACCAGGTCGTCGGTGCGCAGCACGAAGTCGGGGTCGAGGTTGTGGCCTGCGTCCAGCGCCTTCTGCCGCTCCTCGTCGTCCTTCGGCCAGAGGCGACCCTGGATGGTGCCGCCGATGGCCTTCATCGCGCAGGCGGCGATGATGCCCTCCGGCGTACCGCCGATGCCCATGAGCAGGTCGACGCCGGTGTCGGCACGGGCCGCCATGATGGCGCCGGCGACGTCGCCGTCGGTGATGAACTTGATCCGGGCGCCGGTGGCACGGATGTCGTCGACGAGCTGGTTGTGCCGCGGCCGGTCGAGCAGGACGACCGTGACGTCGGCGGGCGAGGAGCCCTTGGCCTTGGCGACCTGGTGGATGTTCTCGGCGACGGGGTAGCGGATGTCGACGACGTCGGCGGCCTCCGGGCCGGTGACGAGCTTCTCCATGTAGAAGACCGCGGACGGGTCGTACATGGTGCCGCGCGGAGAGGCGGCGAGCACCGCGATCGCGTTGTTCATGCCCTTGGCGGTCAGCGTGGTGCCGTCGATCGGGTCGACCGCGATGTCGCACTCGGGGCCGGTGCCATCGCCGACCTGCTCGCCGTTGTAGAGCATCGGGGCGTCGTCCTTCTCGCCCTCGCCGATGACGACGGTGCCGCGCATCGCGACCGAGGAGATCATCACGCGCATGGCCTCGACGGCCACGCCGTCCGCGCCGTTCTTGTCGCCGCGGCCGACCCAGCGGCCGGCGGCCATCGCGGCGGCCTCGGTGACGCGGACCAGCTCGAGGGCCAGGTTGCGGTCGGGGTTGGACGGCTCGACGGCAAGGGCTTCCATAGGGCGAACCTTATCGGCTTCGCGCGCACCCCTGCGGGGCCACACCCACCGTGGATGGACAATGGTGCGCGATGAGTACGACGCAGGAGACCGGCCGGCCGGGCAAGTACCAGCGATCCGCCTTCGGGCTGGTCGTCGCGATGGTCACCACGGTCGTGGCGGTGGCGCTGGCGATCTGGGTGATGGGCTGGTTCCGGCACACGCCGACGGCGAAGCCCACGCACGCGGACTACCGCGCGGCGGTCGCGGACATGCAGCGGCAGAAGCAGCCCGTCGTCTACCCCTCCTCGCTGCCGGAGGGCTACATCGCCACCCAGGCGCGGGTCCCCGACGACTACGACGGATTCGAGATCGACCTGCTCAAGGGCGACACGGCCAACGCCGACTTCATCGGCATCCGCACCGCCCGCACGGCCAACATCGCCGCGCTCGTGCACCAGGACGTCGACGCGAACGCCACCACCATCGCGTCGTACGACGTGCCCGCGACCGTCGCCTCTCCGCTCGCGCCGAGCTGGAGCGGCTTCCAGGACGACCACGGCGACAGCGGGTACGCCGCCCAGGTCGGCCAGCTGTCCGTGCTCGTCTACGGCTCGGCGCCGGCGGCCGACCTGCAGCAGGTGGTCGACCAGCTCACGACCGCGCCGGTGTCCACGGCGCGCAAGGGGATGTAGCTCAGTCCTCGTCGGCCGCGACGACGGCCTCGAGCTTGGCGCGCGCCCCGTCCAGCCACTCCTGGCAGGTCGTGGCGAGGTTCTCGCCGCGCTCCCAGAGGGCGAGCGACTCCTCGAGGCTGGTGCCGCCGGCCTCGAGCTGCTGCACCACCTCGATCAGCTCGGCGCGCGCGTCCTCGTAGCTCGGTCGCTCGTCAGTCATCGGTCTCTCCCTCGATCTGCTCGATGCGGTCGGTGGTGGCGTGGATGCGGCCGTCGGCGACCCGCACGCTGATCGGCGCCCCGGCCTCGACACCGGCCACGCTGGTGACGACATGCCCGTCGGCATCCTGCAGCACGGCGTACCCCCGCTGCAGGGTGGCCAGCGGCGACAGGGCTCGGGCGCGGGCCCGCTGGTGGCCGATGTCGTCGGCGGCGCGATCGAGGCGGTGGGCGAGCGTGCGCCGCATGCGGTCGCGCACGGCGACCAGCTCGTCCTCGCGGGCAGCCAGCAGGTTGCGCGGGTCGGCGAGCGCCGGCCGGGACCGGATCGCGTCGAGGCGGGCCTGCTCGCCGGCGAGCATCCCCGCGACGCTGCGCCGGATCCGCTCGCGGGCCTGGCCGATGCCGTGCAGCTCCTGGACGACGTCGGGCACGATCCGCTTCGCGGCGTCGGTCGGGGTCGAGGCGCGCAGGTCGGCGACCAGGTCGAGCAGCGGGGTGTCGGGCTCGTGGCCGATCGCCGACACGACCGGGGTCCGGGCCGCGAAGACCGCCCGCACCAACCCCTCGTCGGAGAACGGCAGCAGGTCCTCCACGGAGCCGCCGCCGCGCGCGATCACGATGACGTCGACCTCGGGGTGGGCGTCGAGGCGCCCCAGCGCCTCGATCACCTCGGCGGCGGAGCGCTGGCCCTGCATGGCGGCGTACGCCGTCTCGAAGGTCACCCCGGGCCAGCGGCGGGTGGTGTTCTCGACGACGTCCTTCTCGGCGGCCGAGCCCGGCGCGGTGATCAGGCCGATCCGGTTCGGAAGGAAGGGCAGCCGGCGCTTCCGCTCCTGCGCGAACAGGCCCTCGGCGGCGAGCAGCTGGCGGCGGCGCTCGAGCCGGGCGAGCAGCTCGCCGAGACCGACCATCCGGATCGTCCGCGCCTGCAGGGAGAGGGTGCCGCGGTTGGCGTAGTACGACGGCTTCGCCTGGATCACCACGCTCGCGCCCTCGGTCAGCGGCGTCTCGAGGCCGTCGAAGAGCACCCGCGAGCAGGTCACCGGCACGGAGATGTCCGCGATCGAGTCGCGCAGCGTCATGAAGACCGTGCTCAGGCCCGGCCGGCGGCTGATCTGCGCCACCTGGCCCTCGACCCACACGACACCGAGCCGGTCGATCCAGCCGGAGATCGCGTTCGCGATCTGCCGGACCGGGGCCGGCTGCTCGGCGGAGGTCTCCAGGGCCACGGCGTTGACCTTAGACGGAGCCGCCGACCGATAGCCTCAGGGCGTGCGCGTCCGGATCGACCTTGCCTACGACGGCACCGACTTCAAGGGCTGGGCGGCCCAGCCGTTGCTGCGCACGGTGCAGGGCGAGCTCGTCGCGGCGCTCGAGACGGTGCTGCGCGTCGCCCCGGGCACGATCCGGGTGACCTGCGCGGGCCGCACCGACTCCGGCGTCCACGCGCGGGGGCAGGTCGCGCACTGCGACCTGCCTGCCTCGGTCGATGAGGGCACCGTCGAGCGGCTGGCGCGCCGCCTGAACGGCGTACTCCCCGGGGACCTGCGGATCCACCGCCTCGCCCCGGCGCCCGGGGGGTTCGACGCGCGCTTCGCGGCGCTGTGGCGGCGCTACGCCTACCGGATCGCGGACGCGCCCGAGCTCGTCGACCCGCTCCGGCGCCGGTACGTCGTCGCGTGGCCGCGCCCCCTCGACGTCGACGCCATGAACGCGGCGGCCGCCCGGCTGGTCGGCCTCAACGACTTCGCCGCCTTCTGCAAGCAGCGCGAGGGCGCCACCACGATCCGCACGTTGGAGGAGCTGTCCTGGTCGCGCGACGCCGACGGCGTTCTGGTCGGCCACGTCCGCGCCGACGCGTTCTGCCACTCGATGGTGCGGGCGCTGGTGGGCTGCCTGGTGGCGGTCGGTGAGGGCCGTCGCGACGCCGACTGGGCCGCGGCGATCCTCGCCGGGCGGCGGCGCGATCCCGAGGTCAAGGTGATGCATGCGCACGGGCTGACGCTCGAGGAGGTCGGGTACCCGGCCGACGCCGAGCTTGCGCTGCGGGTCGAGCAGACGTCGGCCAAGCGCCGATCCGAAGAGGTGGACGGTGACTGAGGACCACTACTTCTCCGCGGACCCCGCTGCCCCCTTCCAGCGGGCTTCCGTGGCGGCCTCGGTCTGGGGGCACTCGCTCACGTTGGTGAGCGGGTCTGGTGTGTTCGCCCAGGGCCGCGTCGACATCGGTACGTCGGTCCTGTTCCGCGAGACCGACCCGCCCGCGGGCGGCCGGATCCTCGACCTCGGGTGTGGGTACGGCGTGATCGGGCTGGCGTGCGCGGTCGCGGCCCCGTCAGCGGTCGTGACCGGCGTCGACGTCAACCGCCGCGCGCTGCTGCTCGCCCGCGAGAACGCCGCCTCGCTCGGCGTGGAGGACCGCTTCTCGGCGTACGAGCCCGCGGAGGTGCCGGCCGACGCGACCTTCGACGAGATCTGGTCCAACCCGCCGATCCGGATCGGCAAGGAGGCCCTGCACGAGCTGCTGCTCACCTGGCTGCCGCGTCTCGTGCCCGGCGGCCGGGCGGTCATGGTCGTCGGCAAGAACCTCGGCGCCGACTCGCTGCAGCGGTGGCTCGTCGACCAGGGCTACCCGACCGAGCGGATCGCGAGCGCCAAGGGGTTCCGGGTGCTGGAGACCGTCAGGGCGTGACGGCCGAGTCGCCGAGCAGCGCGGCGACGGCCGGATCCGTCGCAGGGATCCGCTTCCACAGCGCCAGCAGCAGCTCGGCCGCCGTGCCGGTGAGCTCGACCGGGTCGCCCTCGCCGAAATCGACGGTTGTGTCGACGTCGGTGGCCGACAGCACCAGCCTGCGCGTGAGCGGCTCGGTGCGGGCGAGGCGGACCTGGCGCGGGTAGAACACAGTCGCGACCTCGTCGACGCCGTCCCAGGCGAGCTCGGGTCGCGGCTGCCAGAGCTCCGCCCGGCCGGTGGCGAGCCGGGCGTCGTACAGGTGGACCAGGGTCTCGTGGACCTGGCGACGCTGCCAGAAGCCGACGACCTTGTCCGGTCCGAAGGTCCACGCCGGCGTGCTGGGATCGACGTCCAGCACCGTGATGAGGCCGTGGGCCGCCTCGCGGTAGGCGGCCGCCAGCTGATCCGGAGGAACCGGCTCGGAGGTCCCGGCGGGGTTGCCTTCGGTCACGGCGTGCGCGGCCCAGAGGTGCACCTCGCGCAGGTGGTTGCCGAGGTCGGCCAGCGTCCAGCCGGGGCAGCTGGGCACCGGCGCGTCGAGGTCGCCCTTCTCCAGCTCGGCCGCGAACGCGTCGGTCAGCGTGGTCAGCTCGGCGATCCAGTCCATGGCGCCGATCATGGCAGCGGCGGGGGCCGGAAGTCCGGCAGGAACTCCTGCATGATCGCCCGGAACGGCGCCTCCGCCTCGAGCTGGCTGAGCACGCCGACGCCTCCGAGCCAGGTCCGGTGGATCAGCACGTACGACGGCGGCAGGTTCAGCTTGATGCTCACCGTGTACGCCGGGTCTCGCGGGTTGTTCAGGCGCTGGAACTGCTCGCGCATCCACTCCCGGCTGAACCGGAACCGCTCGACCAGCGTGGGGTCGACGAACGGCGCGAGGTAGTCCATGAGCAGCTGCGGCTCGATCCGGATCCGGTCCTTGAGGAAGCCCTCCTCGCGCAGCCCGGCGATGAGGTGGTCGCCGTCGCCCGCCGCGCAGAGCGTGATCAGCCGGCCCATCGGCGCCGGCAGGCCGCGCTGCGGCAGCCGCGCCACCGCGCCGAAGTCGAGCACTCCGATCCGGCCGAGCCCACCGTCGGAAGCAGGCACGATGCGGAAGTTGCCCGGGTGCGGGTCGGCGTGCAGCAGATCGGTGCGCGCGGGCCCGGAGAACAGGAAGCGGGTGAAGATCTCGCCGTAGTGGTCGCGCTCCTCGGCGGTGCCGTCCGCGATGATCGCGGCCAGCGAGCTGGTGGAGTCGAGCCACTCGGTGACGAGGACCCGCGGGCCGACGGCGACCACGTCGGGCACGACGATGTGCGGGTCGTCGCGGAACGCCTCCGCGAACTGGCGCTGAGCGTCGGCCTCCAGCTCGTAGTCGAGCTCCTCCTGGGCGCGGGCCTGCACCTCCTCGACGAGCGGCTTCATGTCGACGCCCGGGATCAGCGGCCCGATCGCCCGCGCCGCGCGGGCCAGCGTGCGCAGGTCGGCCATGAGTGCGTCCCCCGCGTTGGGGTACTGCACCTTCACGGCGACCCGCCGCCCGTCGTACCAGCGACCCTCGTGGACCTGGCCGATGGACGCCGCGGCGGTGGGGGCGCCGTCCAGCCAGACCAGCTTGGTCTGCCAGTCCTCACCGAGGTCCTCGGCGAGGATGTCGCGCACGGTCTGGGTCGGCATCGGCGGCGCGGAGTCCTGGAGGCGGGTCAGCTGTTCGCGGTACGGCGCCGCCATCTCCTCCGGCAGCGCCGACTCGAGGACCGACAGCGCCTGGCCGAACTTCATGGCCCCGCCCTTGAGCTCGCCGAGCGTGCGGAACAGCTGCTCGGCCGTCCGTTGCTGGATCTCACTCATCACCGCCTCGGCCGGCGCACCGCCGAGGCGCCGCCCGAAGCCGACCGCGGTCCGTCCGGCGTGCGCGAGCGGCAGGGCCGCCAGACGTGCGGTACGGGCGGCTGCCTTGCGGGGGAGGTCGGCCATGTCCCCATTCTGACGGGCGGTCCGTGACGGTGCAGGATGTTTCGCGATGCCCGATCCCTCCGTCCTGCTGCTGCTCGCGCTCGCCGCGTTGGCGGCCGGGTTCGTCGACGCCGTCGTGGGCGGCGGCGGTCTCGTGCAGCTGCCGGCGTTGCTGCTGGGCCTTCCCGGGATGGCGCCGGTGCACGTCCTGGCGACCAACAAGCTGGCCTCGGTGTGCGGCACCTCGGTCGCGTCGGCGACGTACTACCGGCGGGTCCGGCCCGACCCCCGCACCTTCGGACCGCTGATGGCGTGCGCCCTCGTCGGTGCGCTGGGTGGCGCCGTCATCGCGTCCCACCTGCCCGCGTCGGTGTTCCAACCGGTGGTGCTGGTGGTCCTGGTCGTCGTCGGTCTGTACGTCGTCCTCCGGCCGACGTTCGGGGCCGTCACCGTGCTGCGCTTCTCCGGGCATCGGCACGTGCTCGCGGCGATGGGCGTGGGTCTGGTGATCGGCGTGTACGACGGCGCCCTCGGCCCCGGCACCGGCAGCTTCTTCGTGATCACCCTGGTCGGCCTGCTCGGCTACGACTTCCTCGAGGCCTCGGCGAAGGCGCGTCTCGCGAACTGGGCCACCAACATCGGTGCCCTGCTGCTCTTCGTGCCCTCGGGTGCGGTGCTGTGGAGGCTGGGGATCGTGATGGGTGTGTGCAACCTGGCCGGTGGCTACCTGGGTGCTCGGGTGGCGGTCTCGCGCGGCTCCCGGTTCGTGCGGGTCTTCTTCATCCTCGTCGTGTCTTGCTTCATCGTGCGGATCGGGTGGAGCGTGTTCGGGTGAGCATCAAGGTGGACCTGGACGAGATGGCTCGGCTCGTCGGCGAGCGGGGGAGCGGCTACCTGCTGACCACCTCCTCGCCGGCGGTCAAGGTGGTGACGGTGGATCCGGTCGTCTTCGACGGGGTGGTGCGGGTGGTCGGTCCGGGCGGCGGAACTTTGGCCAACGTCGACGCCAACCCGGTGGTCACCCTGGTCTTCCCGCCGACCGAGGTCCACGGCTACACGCTGCTGGTCGACGGCTCGGCGGTGGTGGCGGGTACGGACGTGGTGATCACCCCCTCGGCGGCCGTCCTCCACCGTCCCGCTTCCCACGCGGACGGGCCGCTGCCTCCGGACGGGTGCGGGCACGACTGCGCCCCGGTCGCGTCGTCGTCGGCTGAGTAGCCGCGAGGGCCGGCTGCCCGGTCGTTGGTTGAGTAGCCGCGAGCGCCAGCCGCCCGGTCGTTGGTTGAGTAGCCGCGAGGGCCGGCCGCCCGGTCGTTGGTTGAGTAGCCGCGAGCGCCAGCGAGCGGCGTATCGAAACCAACCCTCGCTTCCTGCGGGGTCGGTGCTTGGCGGCCGCACCGTAGCCGCCCGGCACCCCGCGTCAAGGACGCCTTCGGCGCCGCTGCGCGGTCGCTTCGCGATCCTTGACCCGGGGTCCCGACCGGGCGGCAGGACGGCGCGGAGTCGGCACGGGCTTCGCCCGCGCCGCCGCTCCGCGGCCGCCACAAAACATGCCCTGACCTGCGAAGATACTGGTGGAAACGCTCGATAATCTGTTCGATTCTTGGTATCATCGAGGTAGTTGACCAGCTTCATCTCGGGAGTCTCGATGACCGCGGAACAGGTGCCCTGCCACCCGATCCTCCGCTGCGCCCGCACCCTCGAAACCGAGCTCCATGCCGTCGCCGAGATGCCGGCCGACTACCTGCGCACCCGCGACAAGGAAGAAGCCTTGCTGACCCTGGCGCGGGTCAAGGCCGAGACCGCCGAGCTCGAGCTGCGGCTGCTCGCAGCAGCTGGTGATGTGGCCGAGGAGCACGCCGCCCGCGACGCCGGCACCTGGTACGCCCACGCCACCCACATCACCGCGACCACCGCCCGTGCCGACCTCCACCTGGCCCGCGACCTCCAGGCCCATCCCCTGACCGCTGCTGCGCTGCGGGCTGGGGACGTGAACGTTCCTCGGGCGCGGGTGATCATCCGCGCGATCGACAAGCTCTCCGACGAGGTCGACGACCTCACCAAGACCCGTGCCGAGAAGCACCTCATCAAGCTCGCGGCTACCTACGACCCCCGCGACCTGCGGGTGCTCGGCGCCAAGATCCTGGAAGTGGTCGCGCCTGACGTGGCGGAGGCCGAGCTCGGCAAGGCACTGGAGCGCGAGGAGCAGGTCGCACGGGACAAGTGCAGCGTGAAGCTGCAACGCCGTGGCGACGGGACCACGAAGATCACCGCCCTGGTCCCCGACTCCATCGCCGAACGGCTCACCACCTACCTCGACGCCGAGGACTCACCCCGCGTCACCAAGTCCAGGTCCCGTGGTGAGGCGTTCTGCCGACTCCTCGAAGTGCTCGACCCGAACCGACTGCCCGACCACGGCGGCGACGCCACCACCGTGATCGTGACCATCCCGTTCGACGCGCTGAAGAACGATCTCGGCTCCGCGATGCTCGGCACCACGGTCATCTCGGCGAGCGAGGCACGGCGGCTGGCCTGCACCGCGAAGATCGTCCCCGCCGTACTCGGCGGGAAGTCCGAACCCCTCGACCTCGGCCGGGCCCAACGCTTCTACACCGCGGCCCAGCGCAAGGCCATGCGGCTGCGCGACGGCAGGTGCCGCGCCGACGGGTGCACGATCCCAGCGGCGTGGACGGAGGCGCACCATCTGAAGCCCTGGTCCCAGGGAGGCAAGACCGACCTCGCAGACGGGGTCCTGCTCTGCTCCCACCATCACCATCGGGCCCACGACCAGCGCTACACGATGACCAAGCTGACCTCCGGCGACTACAGGTTCCACCGCCGCACGTGAGCCGACCGCGCGGGTTCGGCGTAGCGCAATGCGCTGGGCGGGAAGGGGGCCATTGACTCCGCGCCCGACCTGCCGACCGGTCGGCTACGGTGCGGCCGCCGTTCGCCAGCCCCGAAGGCAGCGGCAGTCGGGCCTCAGCGCTCGTCCTCGGGCAGCTCGTAGTGCGGCATGAAGCGTCGTACCTCTTGCGGCCAGCCGCACGCGGTCGCGATCTGGCCCGCCCAGTGCCGGGCCTCCGCCTCGTCCGGTACGTCGATGACGGCGAACCCGCCCAGGTGCTCCTTGGTCTCGACGTAGGGGCCGTCGGTGAAGACCGGCGTGCCACTCGACGCGTCGACGGAGAAGACAGGATCAGCCGCGTCGATCCCACCGGTGAAGATGAGGACCCCGCGCTCCTTCATCTCCTTGATCAGCGGCCGCAGCACCAAGGACTTGGCCGCCAGCTCCTCCTCGGTGTGCTCGCCGACCCACTCGTCGTTGAACGCGATGACGTACTCCGGCATGACTCCTCCTCCGTGGGCAGGCTCCAGCAGCCACCCTCCACCCTCACCACGAACGGCGGAACCCATTTCGACACGCCCGTTGCGACATCGGGAGTCGCCCTGGATCGACATCGTGGTTCCTCGGACAGTCCCCTGATCGGTTCACTACGCTCCCGCCCATGGGAGCCGTGAATCCGCTGGAGACCTCGTTCTCGACGGGCATCCTGATCCCGACAGGCACCCTCACCGTCCTGGGCCTCGCCGCGTTGTTCACCGTCGTCTGGCTCTGGATGCTGGTCGACGCGCTGATGCGTCCTGCATCCGTGTGGCGAGCCGCGGATCGGTCCCCGGTCGTCTGGGCGCTGGTGCTCATCCTCCTCGGCTGGCTCGGAGGACTCCTCTACCTGACCCTGGCCCGGCCCTCGCTTCGCAGAGTGGCCGCCGCCACCTGAGCGACGGCGGGGTGGCGCACCTACGACAACGCGTAGAACATCCCGAGAGCGGCCATTCCGAGGTCGGCGGTGATCGCCCCAACGAGGAACCCGCCGCCGAACGCGCGCCACGCTCCGCGGACCGTCAACAGCGCTCCCAGGACCAGCGGAACGACGAGGCCGATCATCAGCGCCGTCGTCTCACCCGGTCCATCGCCGTCGTTCGACGAGCCGTACCAGAGCGCCCAGCCACCGAGGCAGAACGCCTGTTCCGCCCCGCATCAGGCCCAGACTCGGGACTCGGCTGGCTCCGTCTGTTGCTTCGGTCAAGTCCGCTGGGGTGGTGTACGAGGTTGATCCCTCGGTTGGGCGTGTCGGTCAGGCCGTGAGGGCCTGGAGTTCGGGCTCGGTCACCTCCTCA
>NZ_BAAHAZ010000029.1:0-18606 GCF_054777115.1 Nocardioides maradonensis
GATTTCGCCGTTCACACCGAAGATCCCGCCGATGGCCGCCTACTTCACGCAGCCCCGCCGCTGGACCTCAAACCCCACCACCACAGGGGACTCTCCTGCCGATCCTGGCCCGCGCCGATCAACTAATCGCGCATTCGCTTGAGCGCGTCCACGACGCATACCAAGGTAGCGGCGCCAGGCGAATCGACGTTCCCTTCCCGTCACTGCGCGACGCCGTGACAACTGCGCCGACCTGGGTCCCACGCTATGTCGACCTTGTCGAACGGTTGCGCGCGAACCCCGGGGTAGCGCGGCAGTTGCTGCAAACGGCGGAACTCGCTCTCTTCGACGCGCTCCTCGGAGGCACCGCATACTTGGCGCCTGCGTTTGACCACCTGTTCACTGCGGAGCACCGCTACCTGCTCAACGTGGCGCGACGCTGCCTGCGCGACATTGCCGGCGAGAGCATTTCGGACGCAGTGGGACCAGCTCTAGAGGTTGACTTCAGCCGCGGCGGACCCGTTGGGTTCGATCGAGATGCGCAGGGAAACCCGACAGGCTAGCCGGCCCTCGATTGCGGGTGATCGGTCGGCGGAGGTGCGGCCAGATGCATCGCCTGCGCAGCGGCGCGCGGGAGCTAAACAAAGGGGACCTGTGACTGAGTGATGCGGACGCCGGGCTCTTCTTGGTCGACGACGAGGGGGCGCGAGGAGTAGTTGTGTCCGCCTCGAACGAGCGCTGCAGCGACGCCGCTTAGCGCTTGCCGTGGCGCACCGGGCCAGAGCACCACCTCGCGCACCGGAAGGCGCGATGCCGCGGACACAGGCAGGCCCCACGAATCGGATGCAGTCAACTCGATGTACGCCGAGATTCCGTGCGGCCGCGGCATGACCTGGAACTGTCGAGGCGAGGTGAGCGACGCTTGGAGCCGAACCTCTTGCTCTGCCGCGTAGGCGTGGTGCTTGTAGTTGGCCTCGATCTCGGCGACCACCCGATCCACCAGGTGCCAACAATCCAGCTCGCGATCGCTCGGCGCATCGTTCGTCGGCAACTGCTGCACTCCCTCACTCAGCACGTCAAATGCATGTGCAGCGAGTTCGGCCGGCGACACGTAGTTCATGGACCGCCAGCCTCCACGCATGTCCGGCGCCGTGGCGCCGGCGCCCCAGTGCGCCGTCCACTGCTCGAGGACCAGTGGGTCAGTGAAGAGCGGCCCGAGCGGGGCGGACGGGTCCAGGCCCACCGCAAAGGTTCCCGATACGTCCTGCGCGCCGTATGCGCGCCACATGTCCAGGGAGTCGCTTGCGCGCGATGCGCACGCAACCATCCGCTCTGAGAACCCGAACCGATCGGACAGGCTGATCAGTCCGACATCCCGATAGGACGACATCGCGCGCGCTGCGGCAGCAACGCCCGACTCCTCGCTCTTCTTCAACCGCTCGAGAGCAGTCGTGACGGCATCCTCCCGAAACGCTGCTCGGTCGGATCGTTGACGAACGACACGCTCGTCGCGCGCAGGGTGTGGTCGACGAGGATCCCTTTCAGCCCGACCGAGGTCGTGTAGTGCCAGATCAGGTCGCCAGCGTGGTGCATGAAAGGAACCATAGGCATGCTCGGTTGAACGCCGCCGTTCACGGGCCGCTGCGGACGCCGATTGGAAGTCCAGGGCAATGTCGCGGTAGATCGGCGGCGAAGTCAGGGGGCCGCCGCGGATTCCTACGTGGGGCGGCGCGCCTCCCATCGTGTAGACCTCTACACGGTATGTTGTGAGGTGCGTGCCGTCACGTCGCAATCGCGCCGGCTTTCGACCGGGGGAGCTGTCTCCCGAGTTGAGGGCGGCGATCGAGGCGGAGGCGGCGCGATTGGGAGCCATCGAGGCGCCCTTGGACGCAGTCGCGGCGGTCGGCGAGGTCTTCAACGGGCTCGATGACGTGTTGGATGAGCTCTCGGTGCCCCGGCTCCGCGCGATCGCTCGGTTGCGCGCAGAGGGATGGTCCTACGAGCGCATCGCGGAGTCGACTCGCTTGTCGAAAGGTCGGGTCGCGCAGCTGGCTCGCGAGGCGAAGAGGCGCGGGCTGTAGCTGCAGCCGCCGCGTGGCCCGGCTTGACCGCAGTGTGCCCGCGTCGGCGGGTCGCCGTTCGCGTAGAGATGGGTCAGAATCACCCTGGTAAGTCCTCATGTCTCGGGAGGTCCTCATGACGCGGCACACCTCGAAGGTGGCCGCGCCCGACGACGGCGAGAACTGGCTGACCGCCGGCCAAGCTGCTGCACTCACCGGCCAGCCGGTCACGATGATCGAGTGGTGGGCGGCGTCGAAGAAGATCCGGACGCGCGCTCGTGACCTCGGCCCCACCATCGACCGCGAATCCCTCGTCACCTACATCGAGGAGCGGGAAGCCCGACGGAACGAGCCGCCACCTCCGCGGCGGCCGCGCGCTCCGCGACGCCCGGCGGTGGCGCCCGGTCCGGAGTGGATCGGGGTCGGTGAGGCCGCCGAGATCCTGGACCGGAAGCCGGAGTCAGTTAGCCGGATCGCACGACAAGCCGGCCTGACCATGAGGCGGTCCCAGGGCCGGTTGTGGTTGCGGCGCGAGGAGCTCGTGACTCTGGTCGTCGAACGGGACGCCTGGATCTCGTGGGTCGACGCGAGCGCGCTCACCGGCCTGACCATCTCCATGATCGCGCGTGCCGCGAGCCTCGGCCTCATCGAGCAGCGTCCCGACGCGGCGAACTGGCAACCGAGCCTGTCCCGTACTTCGGTGCTGGCGTGGGCACAGGAGGTGCGGAAGCAGCGGGCGCAGGCGATCCGACGGCGCGAGCAGGAGCGGCAGCTGCGGGAGCCGCCCGCCGATGGTCACCAGTGGATCCGGTCGGCATCGGCGGCTCGTGTCCTCGGTGTTCACCCGAGCCGGATCCGGCAGCTTGTCGAGGCCGACCAGCTGCCGGCGATTCGCAAAGACGGGCGTGTGTGGCTTCGGCTCGATCACGTCGAGCTCGTCAGGGCCGCGCGCGAAGCCCGGCAGCAGGGCGGCAGCGCCTGACTGGTGCCGGAGTGAGTCTGGGTATGGCCCGGCTGTTCTTTCGTCGCTTGGCAGTACGGTGACGCTCATGAGATCCGGCCAGCTACCCCGCCCTCCGTGGCGGGAGGTAGTCACGGAACGGAGCCACGATGGCTCATTCACCCCACCGGCGCCACACAGGCTGCCCGCACCGTAAGTCGCGCCAGCGCCAGCACCATTACCAGCACCGCGACGCGGGCCGCTCCGCCCGCGAACCGTTCGCGGTGCTGCCCCGCGTCGGCAAGAAGCGCCGCGTGCGCCGCAAGGGACCTCGGTGACGCGGCCGACTAACGGCACCTGACGGCACCCGCCGGGGAGACGTATCAGTGCTGCGCCGCCCTCGGCGTGTGCTCGGCGATGCGACGCATCGCGTTCCGTGCCCGTAGCGGTGAGGCGTACAGCCCGATGTCGGATGGGTCGCAGCCGCCGACACCGCTGCTGGTCACACCGACGACCGTCAACGTTCGCCCATCGGCGCCGATGCCGAACAGCGGCCCGCCTGAGTCTCCGAGGCAGGTGTTGCGGCCGAATCGCGGCACCGCGCAGATGTCGATGCGTGCAGCAGCGGGGTTCACGTGACTGCGAGCCGCAGCGCACAGCGACGCCGGTACAGCTCCGAGCGCGGACACGACCCGTTCGCACGGTGTCGGGCCATCTGCATGTCCCCAGCCGACCGCTGCCCAGATCGGGGCGGTTGAAGGGCCCAGGTGTGCCGGAGGGATTCCGCGGATGGTGGAGGTCAGCGTGACGCGCAGTAGATCGCTGTGCGCTCCACCAAGTGGCATCCAGGATCGGGCTCTCAGCCGGTGCTCCCCACCATGCTCGCCTCGGCAGAGATTGCGAGCGTTGACAACCACGTCCACCGCTGAGGGAACCGTTCCGGTCACGCAGTGGGCCGCAGTGAGGACCGTTCTCGGGCCCGCGAGGACGCCTGCGCACCGATACGACCCGATGTAGTTCCCGGCTGGGGCGCTGTGGTTGACGACCGCGACCACCGTCCGCGAGGCGAGAGCCGCCTTCGAGACGAGGTCGTCGCGCACAGTGCGGTGGGTTCCGTGCCGGGGGAGGCCGAGTACAACAAGGCTCAGCAACGTCAGGCCCAGCGCGACTAGAACGACGGCGACGCCCCGGCGGGATGCGCCGCTCAGTTGCATGAAGCGGCGATCCGCAGACCGAAATGGCCCTGCCAGCGATACGACCCGCCTTGTGCGGTGGTGTAGTCGATCTCGACGCCGTCCACCGTCGGGTCCGGTCCGGTCTGCTTGAGATGGAGCACCACCTCATAGGTCGCGGTTGCAGTGGGAATCTGAGTTCCGGCTCCAACCGCGACGCGACGGTCCCAGTGCACGCCGGGCAGCGACGTCGCGGCGTGGGACGGCGGGAACCGGCCGGAGTCGCCCATGAGCGTCGTACCGGTGATCGGAACCAAGTAGGTCTGTTGGAGTTCGAACCCGCGCGGGGTCAGAAGCTTGACGGCCTGCACGGTCAACTGGTCGCTCGGCGAGACGCCGATGGCATGGGAGCCTTCGGTGGCCTGCCCGGAGTGGGTCTCGGGAACGCAGTCCACCCCGACCTGGGTTCCGGAGACGAGCGGGCCGCCATCAGCGAATCGCGTCGAGGATCCTGAACAGCCTGTTGCCGTGATGGCCACGAGGGCAGTCATCGTCGCGCGAGCGATGCGCCGCCGTCGGCTGCTGCTGCGTTTCACCTGCGCGGCGGCTTCGCGATGAGGATGTGCGGCGTCTGCGCGGGAACGCTGTCGACGCCGCAGAGCCGCCCGCTCCTGCTGAAGTGGAATGCGTTCACGGCCTCCTTACTGAAGCCGGTCTTGATGGACAGGTTGATCCCGATGGCGGCCTTCGCGCTCAGCCCGCCGCTCCAGGTCTCGGACGCAGAGGTACCCGAGGTGGGAGAGGAGCCGCGCTCCTGGAAGGTGCAGTACCTCGCTGTTGGTGTGGACTTGAAGGCGTAGGTGGACGCCCCTCCTGCCCACACGGACCGGGTTTCGTAGTGGGTCTGACTCACCCGGGTTGAATAGCAGAACACCTTGTAGACCCTCACGTTGAACCAGGAGCGGCGCCCGTAGTAGCCCGACGTCTTGGCGGGGAACCCTTCGGCGAACGTGCTCGAAGTGCTGGCTGTGCCGCTGAGCTTGAACGACCCGTAGTCGCCGCTCAACGAGAAGCCGACGCCGACCGTCGACTCCGCTCCCTGAGAGTACGTGAAGTCGGTGGTGGCGTACCTGAACAACGAACCGGACGCATTCACCAGCGCGGGCCTGTTGCCGTAGTCGTGAACGAGCGTGTCGATGCAGTTCTTCGGGAACGCGCCGGCAATCGCTGAGTTCTCGACCGGCACGGAGGTATTCCGCGCGGGAACGGCGGCGGTCGCGACCATCGCCCCAGTCGTGCCGGTGCCGACGCTTCCTTGCCGGCCGAGGGTGAGGGTCAGGTTGGACAGCGGGCTCACGGTCACGGGGCTGGCCGTCGAACGCAGGCCGCCGACCACCCGGGTCACGGGCTCGGACGGATCGGTGACCGCTTCGCGGGTCACCCCGTCCACCGAGCTCGTCACGAGCCGCCGCGAGAACGCAAACGCAGCAGATCCCCCGCCCGGGGCGGCGGCGTTGAGGGTGAAGTTGACGACGCCTCCGGCGTCAGCGCCTTGGGAGAGCACCGACGCGTCCGGCAGCGTCAAGCTGAACGACCCGTCGGCGTTGACCTCACCGCTTCCCACGGTCTGCAAGTTGACCGAGTCGCCGACCGACTGCGCGCGGAGGACGTCGTCGCTCGGCCACATGAGGAGGCTGAGCTGCGTCCCGACCGCGGGATGTCCTGCGCTGTCCAGTACACGGCCGCTGGACAGGACGTTCGCTCCGCCGGCTGCGTGGGAAGCCCCCACCGGCGCTACGACACAAGCTGCTGTCACCCACCCCGCAGCAACGACTCTCTTGATCATCTACGTTCTCCCGATCGAACGGGTGCGGCCCGAGCCGCACGGACAGCACTTCCAGTCCGCTGCGCCGACGCCGTCGATGTATCCACCGCGCAGTCGCAGCACCAGGAGTCATGCTCCCTAACGCGCCCTTGGAAACCCCCGTGCTCGGATGCAAACCGGCCACGTCAAAAACGTGCCCGGTTCGAAGGAGGCCCGGTCCGTCCTGTTTACGAGCGGGGACACTCGCGGCGGCCGCGCCGTGGCGCTTTACGAACGCGCAAGGTCCGCGCTGCCGTCCGCGCCATCAATCGACCGCGCCCTGACCGAACCCGTTCCTTCAGCCGCCGCTCGCGTTCACTCGCACCTACCACCTCGCGCTCCTTTGGCGACCGGCTCAGCACTCTCGACTCCTGCTCGGTCGCGGCGGGCCAAGGCCGGGACGCTAACGACCGTCGGCTGCGCGAGACAGTTGCGCGATGCGGGACTTGCTCAACCCCGCCGCGCGGGCGATGCGGTTGTAGGACCAGCCTGCGGCACGAAGTTCAGCGACCGCGGCCAGGCGCACCTTCGCCACCTCCTCACGGAAGGCCTCGATCTGTCCCAGTAGGACAGTGGCGGTCCGAATCCGGGCGACTGGATCGCCGAGCCCTTTGAGTACACGGATCTCCACCGCGTCGTCCAGGTGTGGCTTTAGGGCGCGGGACGAGTCGGCCGGCGATGAATAGAGCTCGGGAGTGGTCCATGACGCAGCGGGCGGCGTTTGCGAGTTCGGCACCAGCGTCACCGGTAGCGGCCCTGGTCGGCGGCCCAGTAGCGCAATGGTGTCGCGCGCAGGAACTGTCGTGCGGAGCGACTAGCCTGACCGCGTGCCGCGACGATCTGAACAAGACGGGCCACCGCGCAGCTGGCTCGTGGCTGGGTCGTGGCCTGACGGTGAGTTCGACGAGGATGCTCCCGAAGCGGTGGCATACGCCGTGGAGATCTCAAAGGCGCTCGAACGCGCGCTACAGGGCAAGAACAAGTCCGCGATCGCCACGGACGCCCGCATCGAGCGGACCGTGCTGTACCGCATCCTGCAGGGTAATTCGTGGCCTGACACCTTGAGTATCGCGAAGTTGGAGCTGTCTCTTGCAGAGTCGCTTTGGCCCGCCGAGACTCCTGTCTTGCGCCGCGCGCGTCGCGGTCGCCGGTCTCGCCGCGACGACGGTGCCTCTGCCTGACCCGCCGCCTTGAGGCTGCGATCCGCACATGTTCCGAGCTCGCGTCTCTCTTCTGCTGTGGGATTACTTGGCTCATCGAACCTTGACATCCTGCCGTGTAGAGGTCTACACCTGACCGGTGAGGTTTAGAAGATACAGCCCAGGAGGCGGCCATGGCCGGAAGTGACGGCGACGCGAGGCCGGAAGCCTCTGACGAGCCGGGCGGAGACGGAACGTTCGGCACTGAGGCTCCGCGAACGAGTCAGAGCCGGGATCCGAGCCACGGCACGGACGGAGTGCGCGGCGAGTCGAACGACGAAGAGGACGTCAGAGGTCCGAGCACCGATGACGCGGATGACGACCGGACAAACGGCCCTGGCATGGGCGAGGCGGGAGCGAGTGGCCGACGTGTCACGCGCCGTACGGTGCGGCGCAACACGACCAGCGAGGTCATCGAGGAGACGGTCAACGAGAACATTCCGCTGCTCGCCTATTTGACCGAGGGTGAGCTGCATCCGGCCCCGGTCGGCTGACTGCCGCGGCTGGGCAGGGTGACAGATGGACAGGCAGAAGCAACAGGGGCAGGCCGGCGTGGTCGCCTGGCAGAAGCGCTATCCGCAGCGGTGGAGGCGGGAGTTGGCGGAACTGCGAGCGACCGGCTGGCCGTACAAGGTGTACTACAGCGACGGTCGAGTGCGTCTGCGCATCAACTACCCGTTGCCAGCAGCATCGCCGGCCGTTAGGTCCGCCGCGGACCAGCGGTACGCGCGCCTTGACGTCACCTTCCGCAACACCTACCCGTTCTTTCCAGCAATCGTTACTGACCGCCGGAATGACCTGGGTCTGGAACGACACCGCGGGCCGACCACGTCGCGCCTGTGCCTCGTCCACGACGAGCATCACCGTGTCGATCAGACCGTGGCGCAGTTGCTCGCCGAACAGATCCCGAAGATCCTCCGCGCCGGCCGGGCTGGCGTCGGGGCCCGGTTCGTCGGACGCCGGGGTGATGAGCTGCCGGTAGCGGACGCGATCCATGCCCGGGTGGGCTACTCGGGGCCGACGATCCTGGTGCCCGACCAGCCGGTGCCAGCGGGCGTCGAGCAGGGCCGGTTGATCATTCGATACGCCGTCATGGGCCACCGGTCACACATCGGATCAGGCCTCCTCAAGACGATCCGTGGCCCTGGCGTCGAGATCAACGCCGATCCAGCCCTCGCCAGGCGCGGCGCTGAATTTCCTGTGCTCAGTGTCGGCCGTTGGCTGCGTGACCCGGAGTTCGATCCGGCCGATTCCGCGGAAGAGACCTGGCGTCGCGTCCGTGGTCGGCTCGCTCCTCAGGCGAGAAAACTTGCGGCCGATCCCGGGCTGCCCTACGTCTCACCGCGCGACGTGGAGACGATCGGCCTCCTGGTTCCAGACGAGGTGGGGTATCGGGATCCCGGGGAGTCGTGGCTGTTCCTGTTCCGAATGCGCCAGCAGCCTGAAGGCAAGTCGGAGGGCTGGGCGACCTACCTGTGCAACTCACAGACCTTCTCGCCCGAGGCGCTGGCGCTGAGGGCGCCGGCCGTGCAGGAACTCCGCAGGCGGTCAGCGGTCATCGTCGGTCTCGGCGCCGTCGGCCACCACATCGCCCACGACCTCGGCCTCTCCGGTGTCGGCGAGCTGCATCTCGTCGACCACGACCGGGTCGACGCTGCGACGGCGCTGCGGCAACCGGCGCCGGCGGCTTGGGCAGGTGAGAGCAAGGCGAGGCTGGCCGCCGAGACGATCCAGGCAGCCAACCCATGGACGCACGTCCACCCCATCGGCATCGACATCAGCGACGTCTGGGAGACCTGGGCCGATCCGGGCGCCGAGAGAGCGATTGTCCGCCTTCGTGACCGTCTGCTGACCGCCGACTTGGTCATCGACGCCACGGCGAACCCCGCGGTGACCAGGTGGCTCTCTGCGCTCAGGGTGGCGCAACGCCGCCCGTTCCTGCACGTCTCCGCCACCGCCGGCGGCTACGGCGGCATCGTCTACCTGCAGTCCGCGGATACCGGTTGCTGGGAGTGCGTCGAACGGTGGCGTGCACAGGGCGCGCGCGTCCCCGAGAGACGGGTCCTGCCGTTGCCAGCCGCGGATCCGAACGGGTGGGTGAACCCGTCGCGCTGCGGCAGCGTCACTTTCACCGGAACCAGGCCGGATCTTGCCACCGTCGCCCATCACGCCAGCCGGGTCGCGACCCACCACCTGATCGGCGACGCCGGCTTGGGCGGCGACTACTACGTTGCCAACCTGCGCGATGCGTACGGCCAGCCGATCCCGGTCACCTGGCGGGCGGTGCCGCTGCCGCAGCATCCGGCCTGCTCAGCGCGACACGCGACGCGTGCCGCCTACTCGCTCGGTCGTCGCGGCCGCGTGCCGGGGGAGGAGCGGTGTCGATGAGCGCGGAACCGTTGGAACTAGGACGGACACTCGGCGAGGACCAGATGGCGGCCTACGCGCTGGCGGCTGGGGTGTCGATCGGCCCGGGGAACGTAGCGTTGAGCGATCCTCGTCCAGGGCCGCCGCAGGCGGGTTGGTGGGACAGGCGGCTGCTCCTTCAGTATCACCGGTGGACTGATGTCACCGGCCGCAGCCACCAGCTGAGACACATGAGCGTCATGTACCGCGAGAACGTCGCCGCGTTCGTCGAGTTGCACGCGGTCGACATGGTGGCGAGGGCGACCGGGCTCCTCGCTGCGGGAGCCCTCGATCCTGCGGTACCGGCCACGGAGTTGGCCCGGCAGATGGAGCTGTTGCGCCTGTTGAGGGGCCGATGGGTGCGGGGGACGCCGCTGGTGGCGGGCCTGCTGTTCCTCAACGAGCAAGCTTCCCAGCGGGTCCGGGGGCGCCTCAACCCGCGCGGTTCCCTTGAGCCGGTCCGCGAGTTCGACGCGTTCATGCAGCGCCTTCGGCGTGACGCCTCCGAATCATCAAACGATGCTGCGGGACTTTGTGATGCGACATTCCCTGCGAACGAAGGCGGATCATGAACATGAGTGCTGACGGCACCAAGGGCACCGCAGACGCCAACCAGCCAGAAGCCGACCTGCCAGACGACGATATCGAACGCGGGATCCTGGTGGCGGCCGGCGTGTACGCCGCACCCGCCGCTGATCTGGTCGCTGCGCTGATGGCCTCACGATACGCCGGCTACTTCAACCCGAGCGTGGTTCTGCAGGCCAGCGTGTGGGTCGAGAACGACGGGACCCTGCGCCCGCTCGAGGACCTGACCGCCGAGGAGCGGTTCGCTGTCATCACCTACCTTGTTGGCACGGCACCGGTGATGGTCGAGGCGTCCCGGCTCTCCATCGCGGCGAGCGTCGCGATCGGTGTGGAACCCAGCGATGCCGCTGAGCTGAGCCAGGCGCTGCACGAACTCAAGGAGGGATGGATCGAGCGGACCCCGCTGCTGCGGCGGCTCCGCGCGTTGGACGCCTTCGCCGGCGATGAGGCGACCCGCCGGGACGCGACCGTCGAGGCGGCGCCGGCGGCGCCCGCCGTCGAAGCGGTGGCTGAAGTCAGGGACGCCGATCGCGGCCTCTGGCGGGTCACGACGGAGACGAGTATCTACTACCTGGACCTGGATCGACGAGAAGCGATGCGTCTGGATGGTGCGGCGCGGGGCCATCACGTCGCCGAGGACGGCGTAGTCGTGTGGGCAAACCGGTTACCGAATGACCGACAATGGAACCCGCTCGTCGTGCTGGAGGAATGCCGTATCGGCGCTCCGATGCGGCTGTCCGCAGCGGTTGAGGGCACGCTTACGCCGTTCCGGTCGACCTCGGTGACCCGGATCGAGAGCGTCGACGCTCGCGATCGGTGAGGTTTCCTGGGCCTCGGCCTCCGGGACGCACCGCTTCGACGCTTGGTCGCGCCTGTTCGATTGAAGAGGCGGGTTTGGGTCAGCGCCGGGGAACGCCAACTCGGCATTTCGGATAGACGGTGCCGTCGCTGTCATGTGCGGCCGGCCGTCGTGGCGAGTTGCCGGGCTCGCTCTGCACCGAGCGCGGTGTAGCGCCACCGTCGGGGACGCCCGCCGTCGTGTGTGAGGAGGCCGTGCTGCTCGAGTCGGCGCAGGATCGGGCTGCTGATCGCCGCGTCTGCCCTGGTGCCGGCGAGCTCGAGATTGGTGGCACCGGCCGTCAGCCGGTCCGTTTGGAGCAGGAGTTGCCGTGGTCGCGCCGGCGGGTTCTCGACCCACTGGTCGTAGCGGCTGCGAAGTGCGGCGATGCAGTCCTCCTGCGGCATCCGCAGGGCTCGGTAGTCCGCGGGGAAGCGGAGGTCGGCGGGCATGCCGAGGTTGACGCCCCCGGGTGCGAGCAGGCAGTCGCACAGTAGGTCGCTCGGGATCTCGGGAACGCGCGCGACGATGGAGGCTATGTTGCCGCAGTCGCAGGTAACTCCCCGATACGACGCCTGGGTCGGAAGGACGCTCGGCGATGTCGTCTCCACGAGGCTCGGCATCCATGGTCGGACCCGTGACGGTGAGGAGGGGGACGGTGCGCTGGGCCGGGTGTAGGACCGGATGGCGGCCGTCAGTTCCAGAGGAAGGTCGCGGACCGCGTCGGTGTGCGAGAACTCGGGGTGGCTGGCCGCATAGGTGGCGAGTGCCTGGCGTTCGTAGGAGACCCTCACATATTTGCCGCTGCCCAGCCACCAGAACCCGGGGTCGGTGTAGACGCCGGTGACCCACGTGCCGAACGCGTCCGTCCGCCATTCGTCGCCGACCCAGTCGGGATAGGGGTCGCCGCATGCGTGGTGAAGGACGACGTGGGGGAGTTGGGTGAACGGTGCGTTCGCCAGTGTTCGTGCCGCGTTGGCGGTGAGGTTGCCGCGCACCTTGAGCTCGTGGATCAGCAGTTTCCGCGAGGCGGGGTTGTGGTTGAAGCCGGGGGACAGGTTGGTGCGCACCGTCTGGGCCCCGTGGCCGCGCACGTCGAGCGTCCATTCGACGGGGCCGAGCTCCGCGACCCCGTCGGTGGTGTTCACTCGTACGGTCGCCGATGCCCAGAACCGGCCCGCGCGCCGCTCGATCCGCAGGACGGGCATCACGGTCTTCAGCGCCGCAAACTCCTCCTGGGTCACCTCGTTCCCACATTCACGCAGGCGGGTTGCTGCCTTGAGCAGAACGTCGGCGCACACGTCGAAAGGCGCGTCCAGGTCGACCGCGATCGGGTCGTCGGCGAGCTCGTCGATCTGTTGCTGGATGTCGGCGGCATGGGACGCTGCCGCGCGTGCGGCGTCGCGATAGCTGTCGGCTTCGTGCGCGTCGTCGGCCTCGAGCGAGTACCTGCGGGCCCGGGCCTCGGCTGCTCTGGTGTCGGCGAGCAGCGCAGTGAGCGCGGCGACCTGCTGGGCGCGAGAGTCGAGGGTGAGTTGGCTGCCGACGCCGTGATAGGTGGTGTGGCCGGCGAGCCGCATCACGTCGATCCCGTTGCGGCATGCCTCGGCGAACGCTGTGGCGAATCCTGTCAGGATCGTGTCGGCTTTCACGTAGGCGACCACCTGGGTGTCGATCGCGTCCGCTGTGAGGGTGCTGGTCACCGAACGTCCGACCCTCACGACGGCTCTCCCGTCCGGCTCCCGTTGGCCAGCGGCCAGCGGACCAGCCGGTAGGCGCTGCGGCTGGAGACCTGCAGCTCGTAGTGCCAGTCGTCGTCGAGCCAGCTGCGTCCGGCCAAGGGCGCGATCGACCTCTTGGACCGGGCACGCTCGCGCCGGCGGGCTGCGGCCGCGTCGAGGTTGCGGGCGTTGTCCGCGCTAAGCAGCTGCGCGAGCAGCCTGGGTGCCTTGGACTCCTCGCTCACGGCCTCCGACAGAGGCCGCTCAGCGGTGGAGCCCTTGCCGAGCAGTGCTCGGGTGCGAGCGACGGCGGCTTCGCCGAAGGCGGTGAGGATCTCGGGCTCGGCCCAGCCGCCCTCGGGTACGGGAACGCGGTACAGCATCTGCAGCTCTCCGACGTCGGTCGCGTCGCCGGGCGCGCGGACGATGGGCACACCGGAGATCTCGTCGTGGTCGGGGAAGACGTTGGTCATCCGCCACAGGTATTCACCGTGAACCCATAGCGGAGCCCATGCGTAGAGACCGTTGATGAAGCTGTCCGAGGCCTGGATGGCGGCAGCCGGGGTCCTGACCCCGAGGCGGCGGTGCTTGCGCATGCTGGTGACACCTGCCCTCGACAGCTGGCGCATCGCCTCCGAGGTGGGCAGTTGCTCGTTGCACAGGATGAGGAGCATCTCTCGGACCGCCTCCCGCTGACCCGGGTCCGGTACGAGTTGACGAGTGGCGCTGTCGAGCATGTAGCCGAACGGGATGGTGCCGTGGCCGAACGGCCACTCGTGCCGACGCCATTTGGCGATCCGTCCGGCCAGCAGGCGGCGCACGATCCAGTCGCGCTCCATCGACGCGATCCACGCAAACATCGAGAACATCATCTGACCGATGTCCCTGTTGATGCCGGTGAAAGCAAATGCAAGCTCGCCCGCCCAGACGGTGTCGACGTTGCCGATCAGCTCGGCCTGCAGACGCATGCCTTGCTCGTGTGAGCGGATCAGACGGGAGAAGTAGGCGGCGTAGACGTTCACCGGCCGAAGCCGCAGGACGGTGTCGATGAGAATGCCGGTGAAGCCGTTGATCTCTCCCTTGTTTGCCTTTACGGCCGAGGCTTGCGACCACAGGTGCCACTGGCCGCGGTAGTGGAACAGGATGGCCTTGCACGCGCCCCTGGTCAGATGCTCGACGATGACGGTCTCCTGTCGAGGCTTGGCTCCCGGCGCACGGAATTCGACGGTGAAGGAGTCGCCGTGGAACGGCGCGAGCCCGGCTCTTAGAACCGCGTCGATCTCGGGGATGTCTCGATGTGGGAAGTAGGTCTGCTGCCGCATCGTGTTGAACAGTTCCATGTCCCATTCGTCGCTCTCGCGGACGATGAAGAGGTTCTGCGCGCGCGCCGGATCAGTGGGCGCGGTTGGCCGAGATAGCGGATTTAGCGGGCTGGCCATGTGAGTTCCTTCGGGCGGGCGGGCTCCGGTTGAGCTCCGCGTTTCGTTGGGCCGCCGCGCGCAAGGGTCATCCAGGCTCTGGCGAGCTGGATGGCCACGACCGGGTCACGGGAAACGGTCCTCAGCCGTACCTTTGCCATTGGCCAAGTGTTGCTTCTAAACGACAGTTGGTCAATGGTTTGCTCTCTCAGGTTGGCGTGAACGCGGACCGGAATGAGCAAACGCTTTGGTAGCAATGCGCGGCGGCAACCAGAACTGTCCGTGGCGCACACTCCGGCGCAAGAAGGCTCATCGCGGCAGTCGCAACCCGTTCCAAGACCGCCCTGTCCGACGTCGTTGGGACGGTCGTGAGTACCGTGCAGGCGCTGCGTTGGTCATTGAGCCATGGCGCGCCACCAGTCGCCAGCAGACTCTGCATTGCGGCTGTCCTGCGACGGAGCGATAGGGGCCGGTGACGGACTGCCGGTGCGGCGGGTGCGCGTGGGTCGCAACGCCGTGGTTGCCAGCGGGGCCGGGGGGCTGAACGACGAGGAATGTCTTCGCTGTCGCCCCAAACGGCCCGTGCAACGCGTTGATAACCTTATCGCCGGGCTGCGTCGCGTCAGCACGACCTGCTCGCCTGGGTGCCGCTCGTCGGCGTGCGGCGATTCGGCCGGCGAACTACGTTGCTGAGCGTTGTCGAAGGCGACAGTTCAGTTGCTGGGGCGCACCGGCGAAAAAAGATGCGCGAAATGATTGCGGGCTCTCTTGGTCGCCGAACGTTTCCCCTCATGACCAATCTCGCTGTGCAGCCCGCCGCCCCAGCGTTCACCTGCCCCGAGCTCGCCGACCTGCTTGAGCGGCTCCTCGGCGACGAACCAGCCGTCACCGACGCGCCGCCAATCGTGACCTTCCGACCGGTCGTCGCCGTTCCGTCCCAGCCTGCCCAACCCACTTCCTCTGCGTGATCCGGCGCTAATACGCGCAGGACGCCTTCGATGGGATGAAGGCCTGCCGGCACAAGGTGGGCTCGCCCTGTGGCGAGCCCACCCTCCGCTCGGAGCGAGCCGCGGCACCGCCCGACGAAGCTAAGACCCCGTTGCTCGACATCACCATCGCCTGACTCTCCTTGTCCGACTAGGTCGCCCCGTACCTGAACCCGCGACCGCGCGAGCTGGGGATGGCCAGGATGATCTCTGCTGTGGATGCCAGCCCTCGCCCTCGTCTCCGTGACGGCGTCCAACACCCCGGCCATCGTGCGCCCGTGGCCAGTGCGGTTCCCATCACCGTGGCGCCTTGCTACATCAAACAGGCCTTAGTCGAGAAGTCCGGCGACACCGTGAAGGTGACCGGGCCATGCAGCGCGACCGCACCCTCGACGACACGCGCCGAGGCCCTGGGAGCAGGGCGAGCGACGGGCACTTTGTCGAGAGTCAACGGCCCAGCCCGGGCGCGGGAAAACATCCCTGAAATGATTGCGGAAGGGTGCCGGCGCCCGAACCTTCTCCGCCGTGACCGCCCATGCCCCGAATCCCCAGACCTTCATCTATCCAGACCTGGCAGACCTACTCGACAACCTCGACAACCTGCACCGACCAGACCCGCCTGTCGCGCACCTCGTCACCTTCATGCCCGTGAGCGACACGCCATGACCACTCAGCGCAACGGCCCGCGCTTCCACGGGCGTGCGTAGTCGCGACCATCGACCGGCTCGTCCAGCGTCCGATCGGTGGTCGCAAGCGCGAGGTGAGATGAACCAGGGGCGCCTGGGAACCGGTCGGTAATAGCTTCCGGCCGAGTTCCCACCATGGGAGCACCCTAGCCCGCTGACCTGGGGGCTCACGACCTCCCGTCAACCAAAGTTGACGGGCCCTTCACCGCATCGCCAGGTGCAGGCTCTCGACTCCATCGTCCTTGAGCTCGCCGGCAGGGATCGGGACCGTCAGCGTGAGCTCCGCACCGAGCGCTCCCACGATCTTGAGCAGCGTGGAGGCGGTCGGCGCAACCAGGCCCCGCTCGATTCGGCTGATGTCGCCCTGGTCCAGGCCGGCCAGCTTGGCAACCTCGCCCTGCTTGAGGTGGACGGCCTTGCGGGCGACCGCCAGTGCCGCGCCCACCCCGTACGTCGCGTACGTCGCGTCGAAGGCCTCAACTGCTGCCTTCTCGGTCGCCGACGCCGTCTTGGCACGCCGAGCGGCGTACTCCTGGAACGTCTCTGCCATGGTCACCACCTTCCCATCAGACTCGAAGTGTATGGGGAATGTCCCATATTCTCAATGTCCGGGCAGCACTCTCTCGGGCAACGCTTTCGAGGGTGTCCGGCCCCCCGATTTCTGGTCCAACTTGTTTGAGAGTGTGTCGACAAGTGAGAGGACCGGTGTGAGTGATCGATGGCTGCAGCTAAGAGGTTGAGCCCGGAGCAGATCGTGGCGAAGTTGCGCGACGCGGAGCGTTTGCAGGGTCAGGGCGCGACGATCCCGCAGGTGTGCAAGAAGCTCGGCGTGAGCGAGCAGACGTTCTATCGGTGGCGTCAGAAGTATGGCGCGTTGAAGGAGGACGAGGCGATCCGCCTCAAGACACTCGAGCAGGAGAACGCCCGCTTGAAACGGATCGTTGCCGAACAGGCACTCGACATCTCGATGCTCAAGGACCTGGCCAAGGGAAACTTCTGAGCCCGGCCCGGCGGCGGGACGCGGTCGCGATGCTGATGCGCAAGCACAGGGTCAGCGAGCGCCGTGCCTGCCGGCTGGTCGGGCAGAACCGATCGAGCAACCGCTACGTGCCGGTGCCGTCCGACTTCGAGGTCAAGCTGGTCGAACGGATGACGATGCTGGCTGAGGAGCATCCGAAGTGGGGCTATCGGATGGTCCATGGCCTGCTGGTCGAGGAGGGCTGGCCGGTCAACAAGAAGCGCATCGAACGTTTGTGGCGGCAACAAGGGCTGCAACTGCCCCCGTACCGCAAGCAGCAGAACTCGGGTCAGAAGGCCCGTGGGGACGACGGAAACAGCGTGTGGAACCTGCCTCCGCTGTATCGGAACCACATCTGGTCCTATGACTTCATCAAGCGCCGTACCGACGACGGGCGGCCGGTGCGGGTGTTGAATGTGATCGATGAGTTCACTCGGGTCGGGGTGGGGAGCCACGCCGCGCGCAGCATCGGCGCGAAGTCGGTGGAGAAGCACCTGGAGCGGCTGTTCGCTGAGCACGGCAAGCCGACCCTGATCCGTGCTGACAACGGTCGGGAGTTCATCGCTGACGGGCTGCTGAACTGGCTCGGTGAGCAGGGCGTGAGGGGTGTGTTCGTGGCGAAGGCCAGCCCCCAGCAGAACGGCTACATCGAGCGGTTCAACGGAACGATGGAGCGCGAGCTGTTCGGGCATGAGATCTACTACTCGGTGCTCGAGGTCCAGCACGTCGTCGACGAGTGGCTGGAGAAGTACAACCATCGCCGGCCGCACCGGGGATTGGGTGGCAAGACCCCTGCGGCGTACGCGAAGATGGCTGGAATCGATCCGTGCATGGCTGATGGTGGTGGTAGCGAATGAGAGTGCCTGCCACCACCACGCGTGGACCAGTTCACCACCCCGGCGAAGCGCTGGTCCTGGAGTGGCCGACGGCGCCGACTAAAACCGAGGTTGGCCCAGAAACCTGGGGCCGGACAAGATCAACCTGCGACAGAACCAAGCCAGCTACACCTACGACCAAGCCGGCGAACGCACCCACGTCACCGACCTCGCCGGCAACTCCACCGACCTCACCTACGATCAAGCACTCCGACTCGTCAACTACGGCGGATCGACTTACACCTACGGAGCAGACGGACTCCGCGCTTCGAGCAACATCACCGGCGCGGCAACCTATTCATGGGACCGCTCCACACAGGTACCCAGCATGCTAACTGCGGGCAGCACATCCTACGTCTACGGACCCGACGGGGTACCCATCGAGCAGGTCTCGAGCGATGGCACCACGCTTTACCTCCAGGCCGACCAACTCGGCTCCACCAGAGTCATCACCGACTCCACCGGAAGCACAGTCGCCACTTTCACCTACGGACCGTACGGAGATCTCGTAGCGAAAACTGGGACGGCGGACACTCGTATGCGGTGGGGCGGCCAATATCAAGACCCAGCGACCGGCCTCTATTACCTTCGTGCTCGTGACTATGACCCAACCACCGGCGAGTTCCTCAGCGCAGACCCACTGGTCGAACTCACGGGTGCTCCGTACGCCTTCGGACGCGACAATCCGCTGAACATGACAGATCCGACAGGCCTCATCACAGGTCAAGTCTGCTGGACCCTGTCCGGTGGATTCGGGCTAGGGGGACTGCTGCACGAACGGGTGACAGGTTGGGTCACGCAGCCTGAGTGGCTGGCGTGGTCATGATGGTCTCGTACTCGATGGGGGTCAACCGTCCGA
>NZ_BAAHAZ010000030.1:0-12854 GCF_054777115.1 Nocardioides maradonensis
TCGCGGACAGGATCGAGAACCAGACTCGGGACACGGTTACGCTTCACCTACGGAGTGCCTTCCGCTAGGGACCTTGAGACTTCAGCAATCCCAAGTTCCCCAGCAGGACAGGCACTTCCGTGCTTTCAGCCCCGGTGTCGCAGGCCTACTCGTGAAATGCCGAGGCTAGACGGCTTCGTTCCGGCGGACCGACAGCACCGCGTCGCGCAGCTGCAGCCGCGCGCCCTCGACCAGCTCCAGCGTGCTTCCGGGCTGCAGGAGGAACGTCTGACCACCGGGGTAGGCGACCGGCCAGGAGAAGTCGGACGCGTTGCGCAGGCCCCACCGGTCCGGGGCCGAGGGGTGCCGCTGGACCTCACCGATGACGGTCGGGTTGTCGACACCGGACGTCAGGTGGTCGGCCCGGAGCGTGGTGCGCTCCCCGACCGCGACGACGCGGCGCCCGATCTCCATGACGTACGTCGGCGCGAGGGCCGCACCGCACTGCCAGCAGGTCACCGCTTCGGGGCCGGAGGTCCAGAAGTTCGTCGTACCGCAGGCGGAGCAGGCGATCATGCCGTCGCGGAGCCGGTCCAGGGCCCGGATCCACTGCCCCTCCGTGACCCGGAGGCCGGGCCGGTCGAGACCGTCCACGAACGCCTGGACGAACAGGTCGCGCAGGAACTGCGGGTAGATCCGCCAGTAGCGCTGCACGATCTCGGCCGGCGCGTTGTCGGTGCGCTCCGGGTGCAGGCAGAACAGCGGGTCGGTGCCGAAGTGCTCCATCAGCCAGGCCGCGTCACGCAGGCCCGCATCGGTGCGCGCGCCCTCGAGCGGATGGCCCAGGAAGAGCGCGTAGAACAGCAGCACCGCGAGCGAGTGCCGGTCGGTGTCGGTGTTCGGCAACGTCTGGTAGGTCAGGTCGCGCACGACCTCCGGCGCCATGAAGTACGGCGTCCCGAGCACCCGGCTCGACCCGTTGTCGATGCCCACGTTGTCCACGTCGCAGACCAGCACGTCCCCGGTCGACGGCTCGAAGAAGACGTTGCCGAACGAGATGTCGCGGTAGCAGAGCCCGCGCGCGTGCAACCGCAGGAAGCTGAAGCTCAGCTGCCGGCACAGCTCGATGATGGACGCGAACGACACGTCGAGCGGCCGACCGTCGCGGTCGGCGTTGAGCAGCAGGTAGCTCAGCTCCAGGAACCGCGGGTGCCGCAGGTTCATCACGTAGCCGAAGCTCGGGTGGCCACCCACCCGCGCCATGCTCAGCGGCCACAGGAACCGCCGGTGCGGCGAGCCGATCTCGACGAGCTGCTGCATCTCGTCGTACTGCTCGGGGGTGGCGCTCTCGGGCTTGTACCACTTCAGGGCCAGGGGCTCGCCGCCCTGCCGCTGCACCTCGAAGACGTAGCCCTGACCGCCCTGGCCGAGCAGGCGGGTGACCCAGGCGTAGCCGAGCGGACCCAGATCGACGCCACTGCCTTCTGCGAGAACCATTGCGTGACAATGTATAGCCTCGACTCGGAGAGGAGCTCGCATGAGTGATCGCCTGGGCGGCGCGCTGACCCGCAAGCCGCTGCACTTCGTCTTCGTGCTGGACGTGTCCGGCTCGATGCTCCGCGGCGGTCGCATCCAGGCGCTCAACAACGCGATCACCGAGGTCCTCCCCCAGCTGCGCGACGAGGCCCGCGCGAACCCGCACGCCGAGCTGCTCGTGCGCGTGCTGGCGTTCGCCAACGAGCCGCGCTGGGTCATCGAGGAGCCCACGCCCGTCGACCAGGTGCACTGGGAGCGTCTCGAGGCGGTGCCGCGCGGCTTCACCGAGCTCGGCAGCGCGCTGGTGTCCCTCGCCGAGGCCCTCGACGAGATCGACGCGTCCGCGAGCGCCTTCCCGCCGGCCATCATCCTGGTCTCCGACGGCCGCCCGACCGAGAGCTCCGGCGTCACCTTCGCCGACGGCCTGCAGACCCTGCTCAACAACCGGGTGGGCGCGACCGCGGTCCGGCTCGCGCTGGGGGTCGGGCGCGACGCCGACATGAACGCGCTGCGCCGGTTCATCGGCGACGAGGACATCCCGCTGCTGCGTGCCGACAACCCCGAGCAGCTCGTCGAGTACATCGTGTGGGCCTCCAAGGCCGCCTCCAAGGTCGCCTCCCGGCCGGTGGTCGGCCACGGCGGCGTCACCAACGTCCCGCCGTCGCCGACCGGCGAGCCGATCTGGAGCACCCTGTCGTGAGCGGCGGCGTGTCGCGCGACCCCGGAGAGACGCGCGGTCGCGAGAGCACGAGCGACCGGCCGATCGAGATCGTCGGGACGCCGTCGGTGGCCACCATCGACCGTGGGACCGCCCGCGCTCCCCGCTGGGCGCCGACCGCGGCGACGACGATCGGGTCCGTCCACGTCCGCGACGGTCTGCCCCTGCAGGACGCGGTGCTCACCTGGGCCGACGCCGACCGCACGGTGATCGCCGTCGCCGACGGCCACGGCCACCACGCCCACTTCCGCAGCGACGTGGGCGCCTCGCTCGCGGTTGCCACCGCCGTCGAGGAGGTACGCCGAGTCCTCGGTCGGCTCACCGACGTGGAGCGGGCCGCCGACGTGCTCCGCGGGGCGTGCGCCGCGGTCGTGGCGTCGTGGACGGCGCGGGTGCGCGAGCACGTCGCCGGTCACCCGTTCACCGACGAGCAGCTCGCTCGCGGCGCGGGCGCCGACCCGCTGCGTCCCTACGGCAGCACGCTGCTCGTCCTCGCGGTGAGCGGCGACGTCCTCGTCGTCGCGCAGATCGGCGACGGCGACGCCGTGCTCGTCGACAGCCGCGGCGAGGCGTTCCGGCCGCTGCCCGACGACCCGTTCCACGACGGGGTGCACACCAGCTCGCTGTGCCAGACCGATCCGATGGCGGCGCTGCACCTGGCCGTCTACGACACCGCCGTCGAGGACATCAGCCTCGGCTTCCTGTGCACCGACGGCTTCGGCAAGTCACGCGCATCGGCCGACTGGTGGCAGCGGACCGGCCAGCAGCTGTGGGAGTACGCCGGCGAGCACGGGCTCGGCTGGGTCTCCGAGCACCTGCCGGGCTGGTTGGCCGAGCCCGCCCGGGTGGGCGGGGACGACACGACGCTCGCGCTCGTCGTACGCAACGCGTAGGACAGTTGAGGGTGGCTCGGCGTCGGAAAACCCGGACGAGGAGGCGGAGGGCGCGAGGAACGAGCAACCGGAGCCGAGGAGGCCGGGCTTTCCGACGCTGAGCCACCCTCAACCATCAAGCTAGTAGCTGTCGGCCAGTGCCTTGGTCCACCAGGCGTCGAGCACCGCGATGCCGGCGCCGCGCGCGTAGGCGGTCGCCCAGCAGGCGCAGCCGTCGTAGTGCCAGTCCCAGAAGCTGACCGCGTACGGCTTGCCGGTGTCGCGCTGGACGTAGGTGTAGCGCGCGCCGCCGTCGAGGTAGTCGCGCGAGTCGGTGAAGACCCAGCGCGGGCCGGCGCCGCGGGCGGTCGCCTCGCCGTACTGGCGCTGGTAGTAGCCGCGGTAGGAGACGTCCTCGGCACGGGTCGGGAACCGGCCGAACGAGACCCAGATCTTCGTGCCGCGGAAGCGTGTCGTGCAGGACAGCTCCTCGGTCTCCCCCTTGGCGTAGATCGCGCTCGGCTTGCAGGAGGAGTCGTCGACCCAGTAGCCGAGGAAGCGGCTGAGCACCGGGTTGACGACGCCGGTGGGCGGGCCGACGGGGGCATCCGCCTTGCGGAAGAGAGCCTCGAGCGCGGCCAGCTTCGTGCTGCCGGTGCCGGAGAGGGTCGCCGACTGCAGCTCCGACTCGGAGTCCCAGTAGACCAGCGCTGGCCCGGTGCTGGAGCTCTCGATCGTGGGGTCGTAGGAGTAGTACGCCGCGGTGCCGGCGTTGTTGGCGAGCGAGCCCATCCGGCGGTCGAGACGTCGCTGCCGCTCGGACTTGAGCGCGCCCAGGGACGCGTAGGTGGTCAGCTGCAGCGTGCCGCCCGGGACCGTGCAGGACAGCGCCTCCGACTCGCCGGTCGCGGCGCTCAACGTCGTGCAGTCGCTCGTGCCGGCGGCGACGTTGCTGCCCAGGCTGGCGTAGCGCTGCTGGATCCCGGCAGCAGTCAGGTCGGTGCCGGTCGGGTCGTCGGTGGGGTTGTCGGTCGAGCCGTCGCCACTGGTCGCCACGACCGCACCGACCACGCCACCGACGACGAGGAGCAGGGCGAGCCCGCCGCCGATCCACAGAGCCTTGCGGGACCTGCGGGGAGCGCTCGGCCGGGCCGGAGCGTACGGCGGCGCGTAGGTCGGCGGGGGCGGGGTCGCCGGCCAGTGTGCCGGCGGGCTCTGAGCCGGCGGGCCCTGGACGAGCGGGCTCTGGACGGGCGGGCTCTGGACGGGCGGCAGCGGCGGCGGAACGGGACTCCGCAGCGGCGGGCCGCTCGGCGGCGCGAACGGGCTCGGCGGGCGCTGGGACCGGTAGCGCAGCACGACCGCCTCGGGGACCTTCCCGGCGGCGTACCCCAGCACGGCGGCGGCCCACGACCCCGATGACGCGTCGTCGCCCCCGCGCTCGCGGGCCAGCCGCGCGCCGCTCTCCTCCACGGCACGTGCCGGGTCGGCGCCACCGTCGACCAGCTGGCTGAGGCCGGGCAGCACGTCGAAGCGGACGGCGTCCACGAGCAGGTTGATCTCGCCGGGCGACGCCGCGGACTCGTCGAGGACGTCGTCGAGCATGCCGCGCAGCCCGGCGGCGTCGCCGAGCACTCCGGCGCCGTACGTCGTGACGAGGTCCCTCAGGGTCTGGTGCAGCTCCACGTGTCCCGTCTCCCCCGGGGCAGGACGGCCGAAACTGCCGTCGGGGTCTAGACCAGAGGTCTAGACCAGCAGCGACCGGACCGCCCGCAGGCCCACCGAGACCCGGGCCAGGTCGGCGTCCTCGTCCGAGCAGACCTCGCCCAGCAGCCCCGCTGCGCGCTCGATGTCCGCCGCGCGACGCGACTCCCACGCCGCGACCAGGTCGGCCCAGTCGGTGTCGTCCGCGCCGTCCTTGCCGTCGGCGTCGGCCAGCAGCTGTGCGGTGAGGTCGGCGTGCACGGCGTGCAGGTCGTCGCGCAGCGCGGCGCGTGCCATGGTCTGCCACTGGTCGTCGCGCGGCAGCCGGACGATCCGCTGCTGCAGCACCGGCAGCCCGAGCCGCTCCCCCACGGCGAAGTGGATGCGGGCGACCAGGTCGGGTGACAGACCCTGCGCGGTGGCGACGTCCACGACGTGCAGCAGCGCGTAGCCCACGTCGAAGCTGGCCGCGCGGCCCGCCACGTCCTCCGGTACGCCGGCGGCGATCCAGCCCGCCCGTCGCTCCTCGTACGCCGTGAGCTCGTGGCCGGTCAGCAGGTCGGGCAGGTGCAGCAGCGTGGCCTGGACGGGACCCGAGAAGTGGTCGACGGTCTGCTGGCTGTCGGCGCCCCGGCGGTTCGTCAGCAACCACCGCGACGCCCGCTCGACGAGCGTGCGCATCTCGACCCGGAGCCGCGTCTGCACGCCCGCGTCCAGCACGTTGTCGAAGCCCGCGACCTCGCGCCGCCACGGCAGCGAGCCGTAGATCTCGCGGGCCACGAAGTTGGCGCGGGTCAGGTCGGCGACGTCCGCCCCGGTCTCGGCAGCGAGCCGCGGCCAGTAGGTCATGCCGGCTCCGTTGACAAGGTCGCCGACGACCTGGGTCACGATGATCTCGCGGCGCAGCGGGTGGTCGGCGATCTGCTCGGCGTACCCCTCACGGATGGCGGAGGGGAAGTAGCCGACCAGGTCCTGCTCCAGGTAGGGGTCCTCGGGTAGGTCGGTGGCGAGCAGCCGGTCGGCGAGCACGAGCTTGGTGTAGGACATCAGCACCGCCAGCTCGGGCTGGGTGAGCGCGCCGCCGGCCTCGATCCGGCGGGCCGTCTCGGCGCGGTCGGGCAGCGCCTCGAGCTCGCGGTCGAGCAGGCCCTCGCTCTCCAGGTAGCGCATCCAGTGCTCGTGGACGTGCAGCAGGCTGGGCGCGTTCTTCGCCGCGTTGGCCAGCGCGATGTTCTGGTCGGTGTTGTCCTGCAGCACCAGGTCGGCGACCTCGTCGGTCATCGAGGCGAGCAGGGCGTTGCGCTGCTTCACCGTCAGGTCGCCGTTGGCCACGACCCGGTCGAGCAGGATCTTCAGGTTGACCTCGTGGTCGGAGGTGTCCACACCGGCCGAGTTGTCGATGAAGTCGGTGTTGACCCGGCCGCCCGCCTCGGCGTACTCGATCCGGCCGCGCTGGGTCAGCCCCAGGTTGCCGCCCTCACCGACGACCCGCACCCGCAGGTCGGCGCCGTCGACGCGGATCGCGTCGTTGGCCTTGTCGCCCACCTCGGCGTTGCTCTCGGTGCGGGACTTGACGTAGGTGCCGATGCCGCCGTTCCACAGCAGGTCGACGGGCGCGAGCAGGATCGCGTGGATGAGCTCGTTCGGGGTGAGCTTCTCGACGCCGTCGTCGATGCCGAGCGCCGCGCGGATCTGCGGGGTCAGGGTGATCGCCTTGGCGGTGCGCGGGAACACCCCGCCGCCCTCGGAGATCAGCGACTTGTCGTAGTCCTGCCAGGAGGAGCGCGGCAGCGCGAACATCCGCTGGCGCTCCTGGTACGACGCCGCGGCGTCGGGCTCCGGGTCGATGAAGATGTCGCGGTGGTCGAACGCCGCCACGAGACGGGTGTGCTCCGAGCAGAGCATGCCGTTGCCGAAGACGTCGCCGGACATGTCGCCCACGCCGACAGCGGTGAAGTCCTCGTTCTGGCAGTCGACGCCCAGCTCGCGGAAGTGCCGACGTACCGACACCCACGCGCCGCGGGCGGTGATGCCCATCGCCTTGTGGTCGTAGCCGACCGAGCCGCCGGAGGCGAACGCGTCGCCGAGCCAGAAGCCGTAGTCGGCGGCGACCGCGTTGGCGATGTCGGAGAAGGTCGCCGTGCCCTTGTCGGCCGCGACCACCAGGTAGGAGTCGTCGCCGTCGTGCCGGACGACGTCCTTCGGCGGCACCGTGGCACCGTCGACCAGGTTGTCGGTGAGGTCGAGCAGACCCCGGATGAAGGTCTGGTAGCAGGCGACACCCTCGGCCAGCCACGCGTCGCGCTGCGCCGGGTCGGGCAGCCGCTTGGCGTAGAAGCCGCCCTTCGCGCCGACCGGGACGATGACGGTGTTCTTCACCATCTGCGCCTTGACGAGACCGAGGATCTCGGTGCGGAAGTCGTCGCGGCGGTCGGACCAGCGCAGGCCGCCGCGGGCGACGGCACCGAAGCGCAGGTGCACGCCCTCGACCCGCGGCGAGTAGACGAAGATCTCGAAGCGCGGCCGGGGCTCGGGGAGGTCGGGGATCGCGGACGGCTCGAGCTTGAGGCTCAGGTAGTCCTTGTGGGCCGCGTCGCCGTCACCGCCCTGGAAGTGGTTGGTGCGCAGCGTCGCGCGCACCAACGTCAGGTAGGACCGCAGGATCCGGTCGTGGTCGAGGCTGACGACCTCGTCCAGCGCGCGCTCGATGCGTTCGACGACGGCCTGCTCCTCGTGCTCGCGGGTGTCGTCGGCGCGCGTCGGGTCGAAGCGGGTCTCGAAGAGCCGGACCAGGAGGCGGGCGAGGTCGACGTTCTCGGCGAGCGCCACCTCGATCGACTCGGTGGTGAAGGGGCTGCTGCCCTGGCGCAGGTACGCCGCGTAGGCGCGCAGCACGGTCGCCTGCCGCCAGTCCAGGCCGGCCCGCAGGACGAGCCGGTTGAACCCGTCGGTCTCCGCGCGGCCGTCCCACATCGCCCGCAGGGCGTCGGTGAAGGCGGCGCGCGCGTTGTCGGCCAGGCCACCGGGGCAGCGCAGGCCGAAGTCGTAGATGAAGGAACGGCTCGGCAGGCCGGCCAGCTCGTGCGGCCGCTCGTCGAGCACCTCGACCCCGAGCGAGGTCAGCATCGGCAGGACACCGGACAGGGAGATGGGCCCGCCGACCCGGAAGACCTTGAGCCGCACCTCGTCGGCGGCGTCCACGTCGGCGTACACGGCCAGGTCGATGCCCTCGCTGGTGCCGAGGTCCTCGAGCCGACCGATGTCGGCCGCGGCCGCCCGCGGGTCGAAGTCCTCCTTGTAGGACTCGGGGAAGGCATCGGCGTACCGACGCACGAGGGTGGCGCCGGCCTGCTCGCCGTACGCGGCGTCGACCGCCTCCGCGAAGCCGTCGTGCCACGAGCGGCTCGCGTCGAGCAGCGCGCGCTCGAGGTCGGCGGTGTCGACGTCGTCGGGCAGCAGCCGGCCGGTGGGCATCCGCACCACGAAGTAGACGCGTGCGGTCGCGGACTCGCTGATGGACACGTGGAAGTCGACCGAGGCGGCGTCGAAGCGCTCGCCGAGGATCCGCTGGAACCGCTCGCGCACGGCGGTGTTGTAGCGGTCGCGGGGCAGGTAGGCGAGCACCGACAGGTAGCGGCCGTAGGTGTCGCGGCGGATCAGCACCCGCACCGCTCGGCGCTCGCGCGCCTGCATGGCCGCCTCGACCAGGGTGCTGAGCTCGGTGGCCGGCGTGTGGAAGAGCTCCTCGCGCGGATAGCCCTCCAGCGTGTCGATCAGGGCGCTGCCGTCGTGGCTGCGCGGGTCGAGCCCGCTGCGGCGGACGACCTCGTCGACCTTCGCCCGCACCACCGGGATGTCGAGCACCGACTCGGTGTACGCCGAGCTGGTGAACAGCCCGAGGATGCGGCGCTCCCCGATCACCCTGCCATCGGCGGCGAAGAGCTTCACGCCGACGTAGTCGAGGTACCCGGCCCGGTGCACGGTCGCGCGCGCGTTGGCCTTGGCGAGCACGAGCAGGGTCTTCTCGGTCGCCTTCTCCCGCACCGCGTCCGGCATGCGTACGGCGATGCCGGGGTGGTCAGCGTCGCGCAGGATGCCCAGGCCGCTGCCGATCACCGGCTGCAGGCAGGTGTCGTCGTCGGTGAGGAGGTACTCGCGGTAGCCCAGGAACGTGAAGTGCTCGTCGATCAGCCAGCCGAGCAGCTCGGTCGCCTCGTGCAGCTCCTCCTCGGACACCGGCGGCGGGTGCTCGGAGAACTCCTCGACCACGGCGCCGACCTTGGCCAGCATGAGCGGCCAGTCCTCGACCGCGGCGCGGACGTCGCCCAGCACCCGGGTCAGGGCCTCGGTCAACCGGGCCGCCTCCTCGGCGTCGACCCGGCCGATCTCCAGGTGCATCCAAGACTCGCGCTTGCCGTCCCGGTCGAAGGTCGGGTGCAGCAGCAGCGGCAGGGAGTGCCGGTTCTCGGTCAGGTGCAGGGCCACGGAGTCGACGAGGAACGGCATGTCGTCGGTGACGATCTCGACCACGCTGTGCCCGTCGGCCGACCAGCCGTGCTCCGCGACGGTCGGGGTGAAGACCCGCACCTTCGCCTCGTTCGGCCTGCGGTCGGCCGCCCAGTGCCAGTGCGAGGCGAAGGCGTCGTACAGGTCCACCGGCGTACGCCGCGCCAGCTCGTCGGTCGAGGCGTGGTGGAAGTAGTCGCGCAGCAGGTCGATCAGCTGGTCACGCGGTGGCCCGCCGCTCCCACCGGCTCGTCCGGGTCGTGCTGCTTCGGCTGCATCGGTCAGGATCCGGCCGCGTTCCCCGAGGGTCGCCTGGCTCGCCTGCGTCGTCGTTGACACGCCCCCGACGCTACCCGTCACGCGGTGCCGGTTCCATGAACAGCGCGACCCGATTCGATCTCGGCCGGATCACGGTTCGGCGCTACTGGGAGGTCACTTCTGCGCGTAGTCCGGGAACGGTGCCCCCACGGTCACGTCCACCGCAACGAACGGCATCAATCCTGGCCCGCTTCATTGCGATCCAGCGGACCGCTCCGCGGGCCAATTTGTTCACGGCGAACCTTCAAGCCAACTACGAAGCTGCTCCTCTGTTGGGCCATCCCTCCCGGGTAACGACAGCACTCGGCCGAGAATCTCCGCGGCCAACTCGACAATCAAAGGCGATGTCTCGACGAGGTCATACCCAGCCCGGTCGATAGTCACTGTGCCTGGGCCAAGATGCGCAGTCCGTAGGAGCCCGTCCGCCGCCGCGTGACCGAACTCCGGAGGAAGGCCTGGGATCAAGTGTCGCCGCCGGAGCTGAGAACGGCAGTTGCGTCGACCTGTCTCTGGCGTGGTTGCGACCCGGATCCGCAACCCTGGGCCATCCGGGATGAACTCGCCCCCTATCAGGGCGTGCGGCGCCTGGCCGGAGAACTGGCGCAACTCGACTACCGCCCTGCGAGCCTTCGAGGCACCTGGCTCAACGGGACTGGCGGCTACCTCGAAGACCGACATGGGAGCGAACCTCGCAGACAGTTCATCGTGAAGCACAGAGACGGCGCGAGGACCGAGGTCGAGGATCATTCGATCCCCCAGTAGTTCTTCCAGCCCAGCCCGAATCTGTCGGGGAACTGCTTGATGACCGACGGGTCGTAGTTGCCGAAGGTCCGGTGGGTCCAGCCGGCGATACGGTGCGCCATGGGCGCCCCCATCCCATGATCCATTAACGATGACTCGGTGAGCTCATGTCTCATGAACGCTCTGTCAGCCGCCGAGAGCGGCGTGCCGTCCGCGGCCGCACCGCGAATCCGGGCCAACATGGCGTCGTTCTCGGGAGCGTGCACGAAGTCCGGCCGGGCTAAGTGTTGTTCGATCCGGTCAGCCTTCGCGAGCAGCCGTTCGCTGTTTGCGGCAACGCTCAACCGCCGAAGCGACGACAGATCCCCGCCGGCGAGCTCAACCTGGCCACCCGGCCGGGTCGTACCGTGCGCAGCCTCCACGAACGTTGCAGGGGCGGCGTAGGTGGTCGTAGACCCAGATGATCGTCCGTCCGGCCGTGCCGAAGTGCCGCGCGACCAGTGGTCGACGGCGCCGGGGATGATGTCGGGGTCGTAAGTGATGGGCGACCCGCGCTCCAGGACTGTGCCGAAGCTAGATACGCAGGTGCGTGCGTTGTCGTAGTGGTACGCCAGGCAGGCTGATAGTGGCGGCCCGGCGACGGCCGCAGGGGACGCGGCGAGTCCGAGCCATGCGACGAGCAGCCCCAAGAGGCCGGCAACCACGCGCCTCACGGGGCGCCTCCCACGGTGTCCCCGATCACCGTCTGCTGAATGGCATCACACAGTTGCCGGTGATCGCTGTACGGGGTCCCCTCCGATGGGGCGTACAGCGCTAGAACCTCAAGCAGGTCCTCGAACTGATCCTCGTACGGGTGGTAGGCGTGGAGAGCTTCCTCCAGCGCGGCGGCGGCGCGGGTGGAGTCGTCACCCTCAAGGATCGAAAGGGCCGCTGCGACGACCTCGGGCGCGACGCTCATCGCACCATCACCGTCACGATGTGGATCGGCCCGGTGTCGCGGACGGCGACCCAGTCCTTGCCTTGGTAGACCCGGATCGTGCCGTTGTCTCGCATCATCGTTCTGGTCGGGTTGTTGAGGATGTCGTCAACTCGGCTCAACGTCGTCGGCGAGCGGCCGGGCGCGCCGTAGACGATTCGTTCGGCTGCGTGCGCGCTGACCGTGTACCCGGATGGTGTACGTGCATAGCCCTCGCCGACCTGCCCGAGCAGGTTGCGCGACGCCGCCATCGCGTCGTACGGGACGAGGGCGCCAGCCTCATCCACCGACTTTGCGGCGCCTGCGGACCGCCGAAGCAACGAGAGCTCCCCGCCAGCGGCCACGGCGTGGCGAGCCGTCGTAGTCGTAGCCTGCGCAACCGGACCAAGGATCGCGGGGTAGGCGTAGGTGGTGCTTGACGAAGCGGTGAGCCCGTCCGGGCGCGCCAAAGTGCCGCGCGACCAACGGTCGACGCCGTCATAGGCGGTGGCGGTGTGATCATGCGCCGCGGGCGGACCACGCTCGGAGGCGGCGTTGTCGAGCTGCGCTGACCCGTGGTGACCGTTGTAGGCGTAGACGATGGCAGCCCCGGGCGCCGGCGCGGCCGCGACGGGTGCCGGCAGGCTGAAGATTGCGGCGATCACCGCAACGACAACGCCGACGACCCGTTCAATCATCAGGCGTCCTCTGGAACCCTCGGGATGCCGAGCGCATCGCTGACGAGATCGTCGAGGAGCCGATAGCTTGCGAGGCCCCACACGCCGCACGGCTGCGACTCGGCTGGCAGCGGAGACTGTTGCTCGTCGACGAATCGACGGCGGGCGGCATCGAAGAAACAGTGCTGCCGGAGAAGGTCAGGGGCAGCGATTGGCTCGCTTGCGACGGTTTGGAAGTAGCCCTTCGACCAGGGCATTTGGTTGATAAATGTGGGTGGCACAAGAAGTCGGTCGGGCGTCAGAGAACGGACGGGCGGGGGCGCGGGGGTCCCTGACACGACGTCATAGACGTAGATCAGATAGCTCAACGGCATCGGCGCAAGTGGAGGAGCCAGGTCGGCGCCCACAACGCGTCCGAAGATGTAGCGCTCGTCCGGCAGTTGCATCACGAAGATGTCGCCGCTTGCGGGCTTCTTCTTAGAGCCCTTCATCTGGCGGAGATTGGTCATGGCCTTGGTCACTAGAATCCGTTCCTCACGAGCCACGCCTCGCCCCATTGGACGGCGTCGCCGTAGTAGCTGTGGTTGATGCTGATCTCGTGTCGAAGGTTGGAGAAGTTCTCGGCGTTGCGGAGGATCAACGCCTCCTCGACCGAGCGAGCTTGGCCGCGCGTGAGCGGTGCCGTGGTGATCTGCTGCAGGTAATCGAAGTGTCCGGCCCCGAGAAGTTGGTCCACATCAAGTGAGAGAACTCGGCGTCGACCTGGTCGCTGGGCATGGTCGCGACTGGTCCACGTTCGATGGTGGTAGTCACTCTCATCAGCCCCTCTCACAGGGTGCCGTCGACAG
>NZ_BAAHAZ010000031.1:0-12543 GCF_054777115.1 Nocardioides maradonensis
GTCCTCGGCGATCTTGGCCTGCTCCGGGGTGACCACATCCATGATCACGCCACCCTTGAGCATCTCCGCCATCCCCCGCTTCACGCGGAAGGTGCCGGTGCCGGTCACAGGAGACCCGCGGCTTCGGTGAGGACCTTCTCCAGGATCTGGTAGATCTCGTCGAAGTGCGACTGGTCGCAGATCAGCGGCGGGGAGAGCTGGATGACCGGGTCGCCGCGGTCGTCGGCGCGGCAGTACAGGCCGGCATCGAACAGGGCCTTGGACAGGAAGCCGTAGAGGATGCGCTCGCACTCCTCCTCGGAGAAGGACTCCTTGGTGAACTTGTCCTTGACCAGCTCGATCCCGTAGAAGAAGCCGGCGCCGCGGACGTCGCCGACGATCGGGAGCTCCTTGAGCTTCGACAGCGTGCCGAGGAAGTCGCCCTCGGTGTCGCGGACGTGCTCGAGGATGCCCTCGTTCTCGAAGGCGTCGATGTTCGCCAGCGCGACCGCGGTCGAGACCGGGTGGCCACCGAAGGTGTAGCCGTGCGCGAACATGTTGTTGTCGCGGCCGAAGGGCTCGAAGAGCTTGTCGGAGGCGATCATGGCGCCGAGCGGGGAGTAGCCCGAGGTGAGGCCCTTGGCCGAGGTGATGATGTCCGGCTCGTAGCCGAAGCGCTCCGCACCGAACATGTGGCCCAGCCGGCCGTAGGCACAGATGACCTCGTCGGAGACCAGCAGGACGTCGTACTGGTCACAGATCTCGCGGACCCGCTGGAAGTACCCGGGCGGGGGCGGGAAGCAACCGCCGGCGTTCTGGACGGGCTCGAGGAAGACGGCGGCCACGGACTCGGGGCCCTCGTTGAGGATCGCGACCTCGATCTGGTCGGCGGCCCAGCGGCCGAAGGCCTCCGGGTCGGAGCCGTCGAGGAAGCCGCCGGTGATCTCGGAGGCGCGGTAGACGTTGGTGTTCGGGACGCGGAAGGTCGAGGGGACCAGCGGCTCGAACTGCTGCTTGAGGCCCGGGAGGCCGGTGATGGACAGCGCGCCGTGCGTCGTGCCGTGGTAGGCGATGGCGCGGCTGATCACCTTGTGCTTCATCGGCTGGCCGGTGAGCTTGAAGTAGTTCTTCGCGAGCTTCCACGCGGTCTCGACGGCCTCGCCGCCACCGGAGGTGAAGAAGACGCGGTTGAGGCTGCCGGGCGCGTACGCCGCGATCCGGTCGGCCAGCTCGATCGCGGTCGGGTGGGCGTAGGACCACAGCGGGAAGAAAGCCAGGTCCTGCGCCTGCTTGGCGGCGGCCTGGACGAGGTCGGTGCGGCCGTGGCCGAGCTGGTTGACGAACAGCCCGCCCAGCGCGTCGAGGTAGCGGCGACCCTGCGCGTCGTAGATGTAGGCACCCTCGCCGCGGACGATCACCGGAACGTCGTTGCCGGTGTGGCGGGTGAAGTGCATCCAGAGGTGATCCTTCGCGGCCTGCTGGAGGCGGTCGTTGTCGTAGCTCATGGAAGCGAGCGTAGGGACCGGCCGACACGCGCGGCATGGACGAAATGTCGAATCTGTGCTCGACTCGGGCTACAAAGCGGCAGTTGACGAGGGAGTGCGGCATGGCAGGGGAGACCTCGGTCCAGGATCTGCAGCGGATGCTGGACTACCAGCGCTCGCTGACGCGGTCCGCGGTCCGCAACGGACTGCGCGGTGCGGTGAGCGTGCTGTCGCGGGAGCTGCGGCGCGACGCGGTCGTGCTCGACGAGTACGGCGTCGTGATGGCCTCGTCGACCCGCCGGCGCGAAGTGCTCGACGCGGTGGCGGGGGAGTACCAGCGCCAGTCCGGCTCCCGGCGCGCCGGCGCCGTCGCGGTGGACACCGCGGAGGGCACCCTCGAGCTGCAGATGATCCAGGGCCGCTCGGGCGTCTGCGGCTGGCTGGCCGTGGTCCACCCGGCGCCGCCGACCCACACCGAGCGGCTCCAGCTCAACCAGGCCGCCGCGCTGATCACGCTGCAGCTGGACTGGCCGACCGAGCTGGTGGCGGCGTACCGCGCGCTGGGCGGCACCCTGCTCGCACTGCTGCTCGACACGGGCGGCCGGGCCACCGGGCTGGAGCGGCACCTGCACCACTTCGGCTTCGAGGCGAACGACCGCGTGGTGGTCGCGGTGGCCGCCTGCCGGCGCCGGGTGAGCCGGATCGAGGAGGAGATCGCGGCCCACCTGGAGATGAGCAAGCAGCCGCACGTGGTGACCCGGGTCGACTCGGGCGTGGCGATCCTGCTGCTGGAACGGGACGCCGAGACGGCGGTGGCGGCCATCGCGTCGGCACTCGCCGGCGCCGGCATCGAGGACGTCGCGCTGGGCGTGAGCGGGGGCCTCGACCAGGACGCGATCGCCAGCGGCCTCGGCCCAGCCGAGCTGGCCGCCCAGGCGGCGCGCCGCGACGGCGCACCGCTGGGCGCCTTCGCGGACCTCCGCCTCGGACCGGTGCTCGCCGACGAGGTCGTGCGCGACCGGGTCTGGGCGCTCGCCGCCCCCGCCCTCGACGCCCTGGAGGCCGAGACCGGCCCCCGCGACGCCGATCTGCTCGTGACCCTGGAGGCGTTCCTGCAGCACAACGGGTCCTGGGAGGCCGCCTCGAAGGAGCTGGGCATCCACCGGCACACCCTGCGCTCCCGGATCGCACGGGTCGAGGAGCTCACCGGGCTCGGCCTGGACGTGGCCGAGAACCGGGCCCTGCTGCTGCTCGCCCTGCTGTCGCGACCGTTGCGGACCTCGGGCTGACCCACCGCCGAAGGAGCACTTCTGGTCCCGCGAATGGAGCCTCGTGGCCCTCCGGGATCGCGATCTCGGAGGGCCACAGCTGTTCATTCGCGGGGCCCGGAGGGTTCTTTCGCGGGCAGGTGGTTGAGAAATCTGGCGTGACCCCCTTCACACCGCGGACGTCCTGACCTAATCTGAACCAGACTTTGAACGCTATTCAAACTCTGGAGGAGCTCGGATGCCAGGTCACCGACGCCTCAGGCTGGTCGCGGCGGCGGCGCTCGCCGCCACCCTGTCCGGCGGCCTCGCCGCGTGCACGGCGAGTGCCGGCAGCACCGGCGGGAAGCCCGTCCACGGCGGCGTGCTGCACACGCTGCGCGCCAACCCGTTCGAGGGGTTCGACCTCGACAAGGGCACGCTGAACTCGACGTACCAGATCTCGCAGGCGGTGCTCGAGCCGCTGATCCGGGTGGGGGAGGACGGCAAGTCGCTCGCGCCCGGACTGGCGAGGTCGTGGGCCTACAACAAGACGGGTGACCGGCTGACGCTGCACCTGCAACCGAAGGCGACGTTCAGCAACGGCAGGCCGGTGACCGCTCAGGACGTGGAGTTCTCGATCCGCACGTGGCAGGCCGGGCCCAACTACGGCGCCACGTTCGCCGACATCAAGACCATCCAGGTCGTCAACGCCAAGACGCTCGTCCTGCACCTCAGCGGGCCCGACACGACGCTCATCGCGTTCCTGTCGTGGGCGAACGCCGGTGTGGTGCCGAAGGACTTCGCCGGGATGAGCGAGGCCGACTTCTGGCAGCACCCGATCGGCGCCGGGCCGTTCACCGTCGAGAAGTGGAGCGGCAACGGTGAGGTCGTGCTGAAGCGCAACCCGCACTACTACCGCCCCGGGCTCCCGTACGTCGACGAGGTCGACAGCCAGTTCGCCAGCGACCCGAACTCGGTGACGCTGCAGATCCTGTCCGGGCAGGCCGACATGGCCGACGAGATCCTCCCGGTCACGGCCGCCACGCTGCCGAAGAACGAGGTGTACGCCGGTCCGGAGCACCTCACGCCCGTGCTGCTGATGAACACCAAGGACGGCGCCCTCGCCGATGTGCAGGTGCGGCGCGCGATCGCCGCGGCCATCGACTACGACGCGATCTCCAACAGCGCGCTGCGCGGTTACGGCAAGCCTCCGCAGGGGGCCCTGCCCACCAACCTGCAGAACTGGGCTCCGCCGAGCACGCCGTACTTCACCCACGACGTGGCGGCGGCCCAGGCCGACATCGCGAAGGCGACCACGAAGCCCGACCACCTCTCACTGATCTACCCCAACGACGCGAGCTCGAGCGTGATGGCGCTGGTGATCCAGGACGACCTGGAGCAGATCGGGATCACCGTCGACCTCAAGCAGTCCGACTCCTCGACGGAGTTCGGGGCGATGAGCAGCGGCGAGTACCAGCTGGCGATCTTCTCCAACAACGCGATCTCGCCCGACGCGTCCGACCCGGCCTGGTACATCGCCGCCACGAACACCATGTTCACCGGCTACCCCACGGACAAGGCGTTCTCCATCCTCGGTGCGTACGGCGCCGCGACGACCCCCGCCGCGAAGCGCGCGCAGATCACGAGGCTGCAGGACCTGTGGACCTCGCAGGTCCCCTACATCGCCCTCGCGAACACCCCGGCGCTCGAGGGCGTCGGAGCCAAGGTCCACGGCGAGCACGTCGCGCCGTGGGGCGTCTACTACTTCGACACGATCTGGAAGGGGTGACCGATGACCGGAAGGTTCGGCTTCGTCGCCCGACGCTTCGTCAGCCTGATCCCGCTGACGCTCGGCGTCCTGCTCCTCACCATGCTGCTGCTCAGCCTCGCGCCCGGTGACCCGGCGCGGATGGTCGCCGGCCCGCGCGCACCGCAGTCCCAGGTGGACGCGGTCGCGCACCAGCTCGGCCTCGACCAGCCGGTGTGGCACCGCTACGTCGACTACGTCGGCCACGTCCTCAGCGGCAACCTCGGCTCGTCGTTCAAGACCGGCCAGTCCGTCGCCGGCCAGATCGCCTCGCAGCTGCCGCTGACCCTGGCCCTCGCCAGCTTCGGCGTGCTGCTCGCCCTGCTGCTGACGGTCCCGCTCGCCGTCGCCGCCGCCCGCAAGCCCGACGGCCCCGTGGACCACGTGGTCCGGCTGCTTGCCGTCTTCGGCATCGGACTGCCCACGTTCTGGGTCGCGATCATGGCGATCCGGCTGATCGCGCTGCCGACCGGCTGGTTCCCGGTGGCGGGCTTCGGCGACACCTTCTCCTCGCACGTCAGCGCGTTCGTGCTGCCGTCCTTCGTGGTGGCGCTGAGCATCATGGCGCCGATGATCCGCAGCCTGCGGGCGACGATGATCGAGCTGCGGGAGGCCGAGTTCGTGCTGGCGGCCCGCACGTTGGGCTACTCCGGCGGGTCACTGCTGCGTCGGTTCCAGATCCGCAACGCGATCTCGCCGCTCGTCGCCGTCACGGCCGCCCAGGCCGGCTACGCCCTGTTCGGCACCGTCGTCGTCGAGGTCGCGTTCACCCTGCCCGGCATGGGCATGGGGCTCGTGGTCGCGGCCCGCACCCAGGACTTCCCGCTGGTGCAGGGGTACGTCGTCATCTTCGCGGCGCTGGTCGTCGCGCTCTACCTGCTCGCGGACGTCATCACGGCGACCGTCGACCCGCGCGTCAGGATCGCGGCATGAGCGCCCCGGTGGCATCGCCGGTCGCGGTCGCGGCGGCCGACACGCCCCGGCGGCGGACGAGGTCGGGCAAGGCGGCCCGGATCAAGCTGGTCGTCGGCGCGACGATCGTGGCGGCGTACGTGCTCGCGGCGCTGCTGGCCCCGGTGCTGGCGCCGTACGACCCGCTCCAGCAGCACATCGTCGACCTGCTGCACGGCCCGTCGTCGACGTACCTGCTCGGCACGGACGCGGTCGGGCGTGACGAGCTGAGCAGGCTGCTGTACGCCGCCCGCATCGACCTTCCCGTCGCCGCGATGGTCACCGTGCTGCCATGCCTGCTCGGCACCGCGCTCGGCGTCGTCTGCGGGTACGTCGGCGGCTGGTTCGACGCGCTCGTCATGCGGATCAGCGACCTGCTGCAGGCGTTCCCCATGTACGTGCTGATGATCGTGCTGGTCTTCAGCCTGGGCCCCGGCGTGCGCTCGCTGCTGATCAGCTTCACCCTCGTCGGCTGGGTCGTCTACGCCCGGCTGGTGCGGATCGAGGTGCTGCGGATCCGCGAGGCGGAGTACGTGACCGCCGCCGTGACCGCGGGGTTCCGGGCGCCGCGGATCATCCTGCGGCACGTGCTGCCGAACACGCTGCGCCAGACGCTGATCTACCTGACCTCGGACCTGGTGTTCGCGGTGACGGCGCTCGCGGCGTTCTCGTTCCTGGGCTTCGGCATCCAGGAGCCCACGGCCGAGTGGGGCAACATGATCGCCGGCGCCGACCCGTACATGGGCCAGCACCCGGTGCTCACCGTCGCCCCCGGCCTCGTCATCACCGTCCTCGCGCTCGGCTTCGCCCTGCTCGGCGACGGCCTGCAGGACAGGAAGGGGAAGTGATGGTGCTCTCCGTCAGGAACCTGCACCTCGAGACCGAGGACGGCACCCCGCTGGTGCACGACCTGTCCTTCGAGCTCGGCCGCGGCGAGACGCTCGGCATCGTGGGGGAGTCGGGCAGCGGCAAGAGCCTCACCCTGCGCTCGATCCTGGGCATCCAGGCCGAGTCGATTACGGTCTCGGGCGAGATCACCTGCACGGCCCGCACCGCCATGGTCTTCCAGGAGCCCGCGACCGCCCTCAACCCGACGATGCGGGTCGGCACCTTCGTCGCCGACGTGTGGCGGCGGCACCACCGCGGTACCTCGCGCGCAGCTGCCCGGGCTGCCGCGGTCGAGCTGTTCGACCAGGTCGGCATCGTCGACGCGGCGAGGCGCATGGACGCCTGGCCGCACGAGCTCTCCGGCGGCATGCGGCAGCGCGTCATGATCGCCGCCGCGCTCGCCACCGACCCGGAGGTGCTGCTCTGCGACGAGCCGACCACGGCGCTCGACGTACGGGTGCAGGCGCAGATCCTGGCGCTGCTCCGCAGCCTGGTCGCCGAGCGTGCCATGGCGATGGTGTTCGTCAGCCACGACCTCGCGGTCGTGTCGAGCGTGTGCGAGCGGCTGCTCGTGATGCGCCACGGCGCGCTCGTCGAGGAGGGCACGCTCACCGACGTCATCGCCGACCCGCGCGAGGACTACACCCGCGAGCTGCTCGCGGCGAACCTCTCCCGCCGGCTGGCCGAAGGAGCCGCACGATGAACGCCCTGCTCGAGATCGACCACGCATCCGTCCACTTCGGTGGCGGTGGCGCGCTGGCCCGCCGGCTGGGCCTCGGCGGCTCGCCGGTCGTGGCCGTCGACGACGTCAGCGTGTCCATCCCCAGCGGGACGGCGACCGGCATCGTCGGTGAGTCCGGCTCCGGCAAGTCCACGCTGATGCGCGCCGTGATGGGGCTCAACCGGCTGGCGTCGGGCGAGATCCGGTTCCGCGGCACGCCGCTCGGCGTCCACCGCGACCTCGCCACCCGGCGCGCGATCCAGATGGTGTTCCAGGACCCCGGCACCACGCTGAACCCGGCCCGCACCGTCGGCTCCACCCTGGAGGAGCTGCTCAGCGTCCACCGCGTGGTGCCCGCCGACCGGGTCGACGCCCGGGTGAAGGAGCTGCTCGACCTGGTGCACCTGCCCGCGTCCATCCGCGACGCCCGGCCGAAGCGGCTCTCCGGCGGTCAGAAGCAGCGCGTCGGCATTGCCCGCGCGCTCGCGCTGGAGCCCGACCTGCTCATCGCCGACGAGGCGACGAGCGCGCTCGACGTCGTCGTCCAGGCATCGGTGCTCGACCTGCTCGCCGAGCTGCGCGCCACCACCGGCGTCACCCTGGTCTGCATCACCCACGACCTCGACCTGGTCCGCTACGTGTGCGACGACGCCGTCGTCATGCGGCACGGCAAGGTGGTCGAACAGGGGCCGGTGGAGCAGGTCTTCACCCACCCGCAGGACGGCTACACGGCCGAGCTGATCGCGGCTGCACCGTCGCTCGTCGTACCGCCTGGGAAGGTGGCTCCATGACCACCAAGCGCCAGGCGCGCCGCGCCGAGATCGCCCGAGCCGCCGTCGGACCGCTGAGCGCCGAGGGCGTCAGCAACGTCCGCCTCAACGACGTCGGCAAGAGCCTCGGCATGACCGGCGCGCACATCCTCTACTACTTCGAGAGCAAGAACGACCTGTTCATGGCCGCGCTCACGACCGTCGAGGAGGACCTGCGCTCCCGAGTGATGAGCAGGTTCGAGGAGCTCCCGTCCGCGCGCGAGCGGTGGGAGTGGCTGCTCGAGGTCGGAGCGCCCACCGGCCTGGACGACAGCGGCCTGCTGCTCTGGCTCGAGGGCTGGGCGGGAGCGGTCCACCAGGAGGACGTCCTCGCCCTCATCACCGAGCTCGAGGCCGCGTGGCAGCAGCTGCTGCGCGACGTGCTCAGCTACGGCATCGAGCGCGGCGAGCTCCCGTCGACGGTGGACGTCGAGCTGCTCGCCGAGGGTGTCTCCGCCCTGCTCGACGGCCTCACCATCCGCGTGGTCGTGGGCTACCGGCCCGTCGACCACGACCGGGCGATGGAGGTCGTCCGGATGTTCCTGGACCCGATCGTCCCGTGGCGCGAGGCCACCGGCGGCAGCAACGAAAGAGGAGAGCAGTGACTACCCCCGACATCAGGTGGCGCATGCCCGCCGAGTGGGAGCCGCACGAGCGGGCGTGGATGGCCTGGCCGTCCGCGTCGTACACGCTCGGGGAGACGGCGGAGGAGGCCGACGAGGCGTGGACCGCCTGGGCGGGCGTCGCCAACGCGGTCGTCGAGCACGAGCCGCTGACGGTGCTCGTCACGCCCGAGGGACGGGCCGAGGCGGAGCGCCGGCTGAGCCCGGCGATCGAGCTGGTGGAGGCGCCCCTCGACGACGCCTGGTACCGCGACATCGGACCGACCTTCGTCGTCGGCACGGACGGGCTCGGCGCCGTGAACTGGGTGTTCAACGGCTGGGGCCAGCAGTACTGGGCGCACTGGGAGCACGACGCGACCGCCAGCGAGGTCGCGACCGAGCGCAGCGGCGCCGTCCGGATCGGCTCGGAGATGGTCAACGAGGGCGGCGGCATCCAGACCGACGGCGAGGGGACCTTCCTCGTCACCGAGACCGTGCAGCTCGACCCCTTCCGCAACCCCGGCTGGACCAAGGAGCAGGTCGAGGCCGAGCTGGTCCGCACGCTCGGTGCGCGCAAGGTGATCTGGCTGCCCCGCGGGCTGACCCGCGACTCCGAGCAGTTCGGCACCCGCGGCCACGTCGACATCGTCGCCGCGTTCATCGGCGGCGGCCGGGTGCTCGTGCACGACCAACGCGACCCGTCCCACCCCGACCACGCCGTGACGGCCGAGGTCGTCGAGCTCCTGTCGGGCGAGACCGACGCGGCCGGCCGGCCGCTCGAGGTCGTCCGGCTACCGGCGCCGAAGACGCTCCGCGACGAGGAGGGCTGGGTGGACTACAGCTACGTGAACCACTTCGTGGTCAACGGCGCGGTGGTCGCCTGCTCCTTCGACGACCCGGTCGACGCCGAGGCGGTCGACGTCCTCGCCGCCGCGTATCCCGGTCGCACCATCCGCACCGTCGACGCCCGCGCCCTCTTCGCACGCGGCGGCGGCATCCACTGCATCACCCAGCAGCAGCCCGCTCTGGGCCACCACTGATCAGGAGAACCAGCATGAGCACCCCCACCCGTCCCTTCGCCCTCGTCCGCCCGCCGGCGGCGTCGCTGCAGGATGGCATCGTCACCTTCATCGAGTCCACGCCGCTCGACCTCGACCTCGCGCGCGAGCAGTGGGCGGCGTACGTCGCCGCGCTGGAGACCAACGGCTTCCCGACCGTGCACGTCGAGGTCGACGACACGCTCCCCGACTCGGTCTTCATCGAGGACGCCGTCGTCATGTTCGGCGACCTCGCGGTCATCACGAACCCCAAGCAGCCGGCCCGAAACCCCGAGACCGTGGCCACCGAGAAGGTCGTCCTCGACCTCGGAATCGAGACCGCCACGATCACCGAGGGCCACCTCGACGGCGGCGACGTGCTCAAGGTCGGCACGACGGCGTACGTCGGCGTCACCGGCACCACCGACGCCCAGGCGGTCGAGCAGCTGCGGGGCATCCTGGAGCCGCGCGGCTGGACCGTGGTGGCCGTGCCGGTCACGAAGGCGCTGCACCTCAAGAGCGCCATCACCGCCCTGCCGGACGGCACCATCATCGGCTACGGCCCGGTCGTCGACGACCCGAGCATGTTCGAGCACTACCTGGAGGTTCCCGAGGAGCCGGGTGCGCACGTCGTGGTGCTGGCCGACGACAAGGTGCTGATGAGCTCGCGGGCGCCCCGGACCGAGGCGATCCTGCGTGAGCGCGGCCTCGACGTGGTCACCGTCGACATCTCCGAGTTCGAGAAGCTGGAGGGGTGCGTGACCTGCCTGAGCGTCCGGGTGCGCTGACGCGCAGAACAGACAGCTGTGGCCCGCCGAGAGGATGATCTCGACGGGCCACAGCTGTCTTGTCGCGCTGAGGGGTCAGCTCCAGTCGACGCTGAAGTACTGCGTCTCGAGGTACTCCTCGATGCCGGCGCGGGCGCCCTCACGGCCGATGCCGCTCTGCTTGACGCCGCCGAAGGGCGCGGCGGGGTCGGAGACGAGACCGCGGTTGATGCCGATCATGCCGGCCTCGATCCGCTCGGCGAGGCGCAGCGCCGAGCCGAGCTCGCCGTACACGTACGCCGCCAGGCCGAACTCGGTGTCGTTGACCTTGCCGAGCAGCTCCTCCTCGGTCGAGAAGACCTGGATCGGAGCGATCGGGCCGAAGATCTCGTTGCGCACCAGGTCCGCGTCAGCCGGTACGTCGACCAGGACCGTCGGCGGGTAGAAGTACCCGGTCTCCGGGCCGGTCTTGGCCTGGGCGGCGATGACCGCGCCCCGCGAGATCGCGTCGTCGACGAGCCGGGTCACCCCGGCGACCGCCTTGGACGAGATCAGCGGGCCGATGTCGCTGCCCTCGGACGCGGGGCCGACCTTGAGCGCCTCCACCCGGTCGCCGAGCAGGCGGGTGAACTCCTCGGCCACGTCGGCGTGCACGTAGATCCGGTTGGCCGCGGTGCACGCCTGACCGCCGTTGCGGAACTTGGCGATCATCGCGCCGTCCACGGCCGCGGCGACGTCCGCCGACGGCAGCACCACGAACGGGGCGTTGCCGCCGAGCTCCATCGAGGTGTTGACGACACGGTCAGCGGCCTGGCGCAGCAGCACCCGACCCACGCCGGTCGAGCCGGTGAAGGAGATCTTGCGGACCCGCGGGTCCTCCAGCCAGGTGGTCACGATCGACGCGGCGTCGAGGCCGTTGACGATGTTGACGACGCCGTCGGGGATGCCGGCCTCGGTGATGAGGCGGCCCACGGCGAGCGCGGTGAGCGGGGTCTCCGCGGCGGGCTTGAGCACCACCGTGCAGCCGGCGGCCAGCGCCGGAGCGATCTTCCGGGTGGCCATCGCGGCCGGGAAGTTCCACGGGGTCACGAGCGCGGCCACACCGACGGGACGGTGCGTCACCAGGGTGCGGGTGCCGCCGGCCGGCGAGGAGCCGAAGTCGCCGTGCGGGCGGACCGCCTCCTCGGCGTACCAACGGAAGAACTCGGCCGCGTAGACGACCTCGCCCCGCGCGTCGGTGAGCGACTTGCCGTTCTCGGCCGCGATCAGCTCGGCGAGCTGGTCGGCGTCGCGCAGCATGAGCTCGCGGACACGCGACAGCAGCTCGCTGCGGGCGCGCGGCGAGGTCGCCGACCAGGCCGCGAGCGCGGCCGAGGCGGCGTCGACGGCCGCGGTCGCGTCCGCCGGCGTGCCGTTGGTGACGTGGTCGATGACCTCGCCGGTGGCGGGGTTCTCGACGGGGAAGGTGGCGACAGTGGCAGGAAGGTCGGTCACGGGTAGAGGCCTCGCAGTTCGTGGGCTTGCTGGACGCGCTCGACGGCCAGGCAGGTGGCCGCGAGTCGCAGGGTGAGCTGGTGGGATCGGGCGTAGTCGAGGACCTCGTGCCAGGACCGGGTCATCCGGTCCACGAGGCGTTCGTTGACCTCGTCCTCGGACCACCAGTACGACTGGTTGGCCTGGACCCACTCGAAGTAGGACACGACGACGCCGCCGGCGTTGGCCAGGATGTCGGGTACGACGAGCACACCCCGTGCCTCGAGGATGCGGTCGGCCTCGGCGGTCAGGGGGCCGTTGGCGCCCTCCACGATCAGCCGCGCCTTCACCTGGTCGGCGTTGTCGGCGTGGACCACGCCCTCGATCGCGGCCGGCACGAGGACGTCGACGTCGGCGGTCAGTACCTGGGCGCCGTCGATCGGGGTGGCGCCGGGGAACCCGACGATGGAGCCGGTCTGGTCGACCCACGCCTCCAGGGCCGGCACATCGATGCCGTCCGCGGAGAAGAGGGCGCCGTAGACGTCGGAGATCGCGAGGACCTGGACGCCCTGTTCGGTGAGGATCCGGGCTGCGCCGCGGCCGACCTTGCCGAATCCCTGCACCGCGGCGGTCGCGCCGGTCGGGTCGATGCCGAGGTGGCGCAGGGCCTCGACCGCGATGGCGACCACGCCACGGCTGGTGGAGGCGGCGCGGCCGCGGGAGCCGCCGACGGCCAGGGGCTTGCCGGTCACCACGCCGAGGACGGTGTGGCCCTTGC
>NZ_BAAHAZ010000032.1:0-11941 GCF_054777115.1 Nocardioides maradonensis
CGGCCGGCCCCGAGAGCATGGCGCCGGGTCTCGTGTCGGTTGCTGCGCTACCGCCTCGACCAGCGGCGCGGTCGAGCGCACCCCCGTGGCGGCCGCGAAGCGGCGGCGCGGGCGAAGCCCGTGCCGACTCCGCGCCGTGCAAGCCCGTCGTGAGGGACCCGGGGTCAAGGGCGCCGCAGGCGTCGCGCAGCGATGCCGGAGGCACCCTTGACCCCGGGGCACGACGGGCTACGGTGCGGCCGCCAACGACCAGCCCCGTAGAGCACCCGGAGAGGTCGCGTGACGGTTGCTGCGCAACCTCCTCGACCACCGCGTGACCCAGGGTTGCTGCGCGAGCTCCTCGACAACGGCGAGCGCGGGGCCGAGCGAGGGGTCAGGTCGCGACGTCGATGTAGACCGGTACCACCGGCCGCACGGTGGCCTCGGCGATCCGCCCCACCACCCGGCGCTGGTCGCCGGTGCTCGACATGATGCCGGGGATGGCGTCGATGATGGCCTGCTGGCGGCGCAGCAGCTGCCGGGCGCGGAAGAGGAACTCGTCGGGGACCGGGCCGAGCTCGCCGGGTGCGGACCACGAGGCGGGGGCGCCCCCCAGGCGCCCCCGGACCAGGCGTTCGGCCTCGCCGACGTGCTCCTCGAGCGAGTCGAGGGCGGACTGCCAGCCGGCGACGGCGGGGTCGCCGCTCACGACGCGCTCCCGGCCGCGAGCAGGGCCGCGGCCTTCCAGGTCTCGCACAGGTCGCGCGCGACGACGAGAGCGTCCTTCGCGGCGACCGGCTGGTGCGAGACGTTGGCCTGGATCAGTCGCCGCTGCAGGAACCCGTAGAGCGCGAGCAGCTCGCGGCCGGCGGGCATGCCCTCGACGACGAGCGAGGACTGCAGCTCGGTGACGATGGCCTGCGCGTGGACGAGCTGCACGTGGGCGGCCTCGATGTCCTCGGTGATGAGGGCCCGCAGGCCCCGCTCGCAGTCGAGGACGAGGCGCTCGAAGAGCATCACGAGGAGCCGGGCGGGGGTCGCGGTCGCGACCGAGTTGCCCTGGTACGCCGTACGTGCTGAGAACTGTGTGGTGGTCATGGGATCTCCCGGGGTCAGCCCTTGCTGCTGTTCTGGGACCAGCCGCCGTCCAGTGAGGACAGGGCGGAGGTCAGCCACGACTGCTGGGACTGCAGCTTGCTCAGCGTCGTCTCGAGGTTGGTGTACATGGTCTCCAGCGCGGTCTGCTTCATGGCCAGCCGCGCGTCCCACGCGTCGATGTCGTCGTTCTCCGACGCGATCCGGTCGTTCATCGCCTTGATCGACTGGCTGATCGTCCCGGATGCCGGCAGGCTCGCGCCGTCGGAGACCTTGAGGACGCGCGACACCCAGCCGTCGGTGCCCGTGAACGCCGCCTGTACGCCGGACGGGTCGGCCTGGTAGGCGGCCTGGAACTTGTCGGTGTCGAAGGTCAGGTTGCCGTCGTGGTCGATGTCCAGCCCGTACGACGCCAACGAGGTGCCGTCGCTGGGGAAGATGGTCATCCGCAGCGCGTTCACGACCGAGGCGAGGTCCTGGTTGCCGGCGAGGATGCCGGCGTCGTTGGTCTTGGGTGCCGACGAGGAGCCCAGCGACGAGCTGTACTTCGTCTGCGCGCCGATCTGCGACATCAGCTCGTTGATCTGCTTGACGAACTGGTTCACGCCGTTGGCCCGCGAGGCGCCGTCGTCGGCGACGGTGATCGCGATCGGCGTACCGACCGGGGTCGCGCCGCCCAGGGTCACCGAGACACCGGGCAGCAGCGAGCTGAACGTGTTGCTCGACGACGTCACCGTGATCCCGGCACCGAGGGACACCGAGGCGTCCGAGCCGGCGACCGACACGGCGCCGCCGAGCAGCGTGCTGCCGTCGGAGGTCGCGACCGAGATCGACCCCGCGCCGGTGGCCGCCGCCGCGACCAGCAGCCGTACCTGGCCGTTGCCCGCGTCGACCGCGCTGGCCTGGAGCAGCCTCTGCCCGGAGGACCCGGTGGCCTTGTTGAGGTTCGTGATGAGTGTGGAGAGCTTGCCGTCGCCGGTGTCGACGGACACGACGGAGCCGTCGTTCATCGACACCTGGAGCGTGGTGCCCGCGGTGGCCACGACGTCGGTGAGCGCGGCCGAGCTGGCGTAGCCCAGCTGGGCGGAGCTCGCGATCGAGTTGACCGTCAGCGAGAGGTTGCCCTGGGTGGCGGCGCTGGTGGCCGACACGGTGACGGAGGAGTCCGACGAGGTCGCCTTGAGCTGGGTCCAGGTGCTGCCGGTCCGGAAGCTGTCGGAGGTCGTGCTGATCGCGGCGAGCGCGGTGTTGATCGACTGCAGCGCGCTGACCTGCGCCTGCTGCGCGGTGACCCGGTTCTTGATCGCGGTCTGCGGCGCGGACTCGACGGCCATCAGCGAGCTGATGATCGAGGAGGTGTCCAGGCCGCTGGAGATGCCGCTGATCTGGATGGCGCCGGTGGCGCTGGTGGTCGTGCCGCTGCTCATCGACGACTCCTGTCAGTGGGGGAGGAAGCAGCGAGTGCCGGCGGGGCCGGAGCCCCACCGGCACTCGTTCACTGCTGGACCAGCCGGATCACTGGAGCAGGGACAGCACGCTCTGCGCGGCCGAGTTGGCCTGCTTGAGCATCGACGTACCGGCCTGCGACAGGATCTGGGTGCGGGTGTAGTTGCTCATCTCGGACGCCATGTCGGTGTCCATGATCGAGCTGTTGGACGCCTGCAGGTTCTCCTGGGTGACCGACAGGTTGTTGACCGTGTGCTGGAACCGGTTCTGGATGGCACCGAGGTTCGAGCGGAGGGTCGAGACCGTCTGGATCGAGGTGTCCAGGCTGTCCAGCGCGTTCGACCAGGTCGTCGCGGTGTCGGCACCGGTGAGCGTGCCGGCGGCACCCAGCAGGGTCGCGCCGGAGACGTCCACGGCGTTGGCGCCACCGGAGGTGAGGTCGACGTGGATCTGGTTGTTCGCGTTCGCGGTCGCGCTGTTGGCACCGACCTGGAAGTACAGGTCGGCGGTGCCGTCGAGCAGGTTCTTGCCGTTGAACGACGTCGTCTGCGAGATCCGGTCGAGCTCGGTCGAGAGCTGGCCGATCTCGGTGGTGATGTCGGTCTTGGCGTTGGTGTCGTTGCTGTCGTTCGCGCCCTGGACGGTCAGGGTGCGCGCACGCTGCAGGATCGACTGGACCTCGGTGAGGGCGCCGTCGGCCGTCTGGACGACGTTGATGCCGTCCTGGGCGTTCCGGACGGCCTGGCCGATGCCGTTGATCTGGGCGGTGAGTCCCTGCGAGATCGCGAGGCCGGCGGCGTCGTCGGCAGCCTTGTTGATGCGCAGGCCGGACGAGAGGCGCTCGACCGAGGAGGACATCGACGTCTGGGTGGTGCTGAGGTTGCGGTACGCGGTGAGGGCGTCGATGTTGGTGTTGATGCGGAGGCTCATGGCCGTTTCCTTCCTGGAGTTTCTTGCTGTCCGAGCCCGTCCGTGGGCTCTTCGCCGGTCTCATTCGGCGGTGGTCCGGAGGACCTGAGAGGTACGTCGAAAACTCAGCCCGCGACCTGGTCGACCGCGCGCAGCGGCCGAGCGGCGCCCTGGGCGTGCCGGGCCGCGACCGCCGCGAAGTAGGCCTCGCGGCGCCGGTGCGCGACCCCGCCGGCCTTGCCGGGAACGGGCTTGACCAGGCCCGGCTCGAGCGCGTGGTTGAGCGCGTCGCGCAGCAGCACCAGCGCCTCGGCGCGCATCTGCGAGATGCGGGAGTCGGTCACGCCGAGCTCGGCCGCGATGTCGGCCATCGGGCGCTCCGCGAAGAAGTAGTCGTGGACCACGATCCGCAGCCGGTCGGGCAGCTCCTCGATCGCCTCGCGCAGGTACTCCAGCTTCTCGGCCCGCTCCAGCAGGTCCTCCGGCGACGGCGCCCGGTGGGGGACCAGCTCGTCGATCGGGGTGGTCGTCGAGCCCTGCAGCGACAGCACCTGGGCGCGGGCGACGTCGTCGTCGTTGGCGGCCACCTCGTCCTCGGTCAGGCCGGCCGCGCGCGCCACCTCGGTCACCGAGGGGGTGCGGCCCAGCGCGTTCGCCAGCGCGGACCGGGTCTCCGACAGGTCGCGCGCTCGCCGGCGTACCGAGCGGGAGGCCCAGTCGATGGACCGCAGCTCGTCGAGCAGCGCGCCGCGGATGCGGGTGGCGGCGTACCGGTCGAAGGGAACGCCGCGCTCGGCGTCGTACGCACGGGCCGCGAGGACCAGCGCCGTGAGGCCCGCGGACGTGAGGTCGTCGCGGTTCACGTGGCTCGGGACCCGGCCCATCGTCTCGCGGACGATGTGCCCGACCAGCTGCATGTGGCTGGTGATCAGCTGCTCCTCGGCGGGGGTCTCGACGGGCGTCCCGAGAGCGGATGCGGGGGTCTCGAATGGCTGGCTCACGTGGAGCACAGTGGTGCTGTCGAACGTGGTAGCGGAACGATTTCGGGACCCAACGGGTCCTCATTCGGGCGAAATCAGGACATGGGTCCCTGCCGGTCCTAGTCCGAAGTAGTCGGGGTGACTAGTCCCGCCCGATCCGGCCACGTCAGAGGCGCTGACCGATCGCCTGTATCTGCACGATCGTGCGAACCGCTCAGGTCGGCACGTCCGGGCGCCGATGAATCCGGCGATCACGAACCGGAAAGGTTGACGACGTGGACAAGCTGTCCCAGATCCTCTGGCGCGAACGCGAGCTGCTCGAGCACCTCGCCTACGAGCTCGAGGTCGAGCGCCTGGTGCTGGCCAGCGGCCGGACCAGGTGGCTGGCTCGCGCGACCCGCGACATCGACGAGACGCTCGCCGACATCCGGTCCACCGAGGTGCTGCGGGCGGTCGCGGCCGACGAGGCCGCGGAGGAGCTCGGCATGACGCCGAACCCCTCGCTGGCCGGTCTCGCCGAGGCCGCCGGCGACCCGTGGCGCGGGATCCTGCTCGAGCACCGCGACGCCTTCCTGGCCGCCGCCCGCGAGATCGCGGAGCTGTCGGAGGAGAACAAGGGCCTGCTCAGCGCCGGCTTCCGGTCGGCCCAGGAGACGCTCCTCTCCATCGGCGGTACGTCGACGGAGAGCTACACCCACGACGGCCGCTCGGTCGCCGAGGCGCCGCGCCGCCGACTCGTCGACAGGAGCCTCTGATGACCGGCACCTTCTCCTCGCTCGGCTCCGCGCTGACGGGGCTCCGCTACAACCAGGTCCTCATGGACACGGCCAGCAACAACATCTCGAACGCGTCGACCGAGGGCTACGTCCGGCGTACCGTCCAGGGCGGCTCGGTGAGTGCCGGCGCGGTCGCGCTCTGGTCGACGTACGACGGACACGGCGACGGTGTCGCGGTCCAGGGCGTCGACCGTACGACGGACCAGCTGCTCACCTCCCGTGTCCGCCGTGAGCACGCGGGTCTCACCTACCTGGCCACGCAGCAGACAGTGCTGGGCCGGGTCGAGGACGGCATCGGCGAGCCCGGCGACAGCGGCGTGGCCGCGGCGCTGCAGACCTTCAACGCCTCCTGGCAGGACCTCGCGAACAACCCGGGCGACGCGGCGTCGCGCCAGCAGGTGCTCGGCGACGGCCAGTCCCTGGCGCGCGCCGTCAACGCCCAGGCCAACAACATCACCGGTGAGGAGGCCGACCAGCGGCTGCACCTGATGTCGAACGTGTCCGACATCAACACCGCCGCCGCCGGCCTCGCGACGCTGAACCTGCACATCCTGCAGGGCGAGCAGTCCGGCCTCGACGTCAACACCCTCAAGGACCAGCGCGACCAGCTCGCCCTCAAGCTGGCCAACCTGGCCGGCGGCACCGTGGCCACCGAGGCCAACGGCATGTACGACGTCACCGTCGGCGGCACCGCCCTCGTCACCGGCCAGAGCGCCGGCACGCTGGTCATCGACACCGGCATCACCTCCAGCGGCGCTGCGGACGGCAACCCGATCACCTTCCGCATCGACTCCGCGTCGGGTTCGACGCCGGTCGGGGGCGCGCTCGGCGGCGAGGCCGGTGCCGTGACCGACCTGCTGACGACGACGCTGCCCGACTACAAGGCGGGGCTCGACGCGATCGCGCAGCAGCTCGCGACCACGATCAACGGCCTGCACCAGGGCGGCTACGACCTGGCGGGCAACCCGGGTGCTGCGTTCTTCAGCTACAACGCCTCCGACCCGGCGGGGTCGCTCGCGGTCGCCATCACCGATCCCACCCTGGTCGCCGCCTCGGCCCTGGCCGGCGGGAACCTCGACGGCGGCAACGCCGACGCGCTCAGCACCTCGACCACCGCGGTGGGCGACGCGTACCAGCAGCTGGTCAACGGCTTCGGGACGCGCGTGGCCGCCATCGACCAGCAGGCCTCCAACCAGTCCACGCTGACCGGCTCGCTCGACGACTCGTGGGAGCAGCAGGCCGGCGTCAGCATCGACGAGGAGACCGTCAACCTGGTGACGGCCCAGCGCGGCTACCAGGCGGCCGCACGGGTCATGACGACCCTCGACGACATGCTCGACACCCTGATCAACCACACCGGTCTGGTCGGGAGGTAGCCATGGTGATCGGACGCGTGACCCAGCGGATGTCGACGAGCAGCTCGATCGACGCGGTCCAGCGCACCCTCGGCCGGATGGCGCGGACCCAGGAGCAGCTGTCCACCGGCCGGTTGCTCAACCGGCCGTCGGACAACCCCACCGACACCACGGCCGCGATGCGGCTGCGCGACGCGATGGCCGCGACCGCCCAGCACGCCCGCAACGCCTCCGACGGGCTGGGCTGGCTGACCCAGATCGACTCCACGCTCGGCTCGGTCACGACCCAGGTGCAGCGTGCGTACACGCTCGCCCTCCAGGGCGCCAACAACGGCACCATGGGCACGGCGGCGCTGGACTCGCTGGCCGACGAGATCGACGGCATCAGGGCCAGCGTGCTGGCCGACGCGAACGCGACGTACCTCGGCCGGCCGGTGTTCGGGGGCGTGACGAGCGGCTCCTCGGCGTACGACGCGAGCGGGACGTACGTCGGCACCACCGGCTACGTGAGCCGGCGGATCGCCGACGGGGTGAGCGTGAACGTCAACGTGGACGGCACCACCGTCTTCGGCAACGGCGCGGCCTCGGTCTTCCAGGAGCTCTCCGACCTCTCGACCGCGCTGCGGTCGGGCAACAACGCCGGCATCTCGGCGGGGGTCAGTGCGATGCAGGCCCGCATCGACACGATCACCTCGGCCCGTACGTCGGCCGGCGTGGTCTACCAGCAGGTGCAGAACGCCAGCGACGCGGCGTCAGGGGCACAGCTGCAGATGAAGTCCAGCCTCTCGACCCTCGAGGACGTGGACCTCGCATCGGCGACGGTCGACCTGCAGAGCCAGCAGGTGGCCTACCAGGCGGCGCTCGCCGCGACCTCGAAGACGATCCAGCGCAGCCTGCTGGACTTCCTGAGCTGAACCGGGTGACTGAGTGATGATGATGGCCATGCAGACAGGGGAGACCGCCGCCCCCGCGACCGGTCTCGTGGAGGTGCCGGTCATCGACATCGTGCGGCCGCTCCCGGGGTTCCCCGACGACGACCGGTTCGCCCTGGTGCGGATGGATGACGAGGGTGTGCTCTTCGGGTTCCGCTCGCTGGGCGGGTCCGGCCTGGAGTTCGTCGTCGTACCGCCGGCGACGTTCCACCCGGGCTACGCCCCGGTGATCGGTGACGACGTGGTCGAGGAGCTCGCGATCACCTCGGCGGACGACGTGCTCGTCCTCGTCGTGGTGCGGGCCGGGGCCTCGCTCGCCGAGACGACCCTCAACCTGCGGGCGCCCATCGTGCTCAACACCGTGAACCAGCGCGCCTGCCAGGTGATCCTGGACGACCCCGAGCTGCCCATCGCGGCGCCGATCTTCGGGTAACGTCGACCCTGTGCTTGTTCTTTCGCGTCGGGTGGGGGAGAGCGTCGTCATCGGCGACGAGGTCACCGTCACCGTCCTGGAGGTGCGTGGCGACGTCGTCCGCATCGGCATCGACGCGCCACGCTCGGTCACGGTCCACCGCGCCGAGCTGCTCGCCGAGCTCGCGGACGCCAACGCCGAAGCGGCATCACCGTCGGCCGACGCCGTGGCCTCGCTGTCCGAGGCGCTGAAGTCCCGGAAGTAGCGGGGGCAGCGCCCCCATCCACCGATCCACCGCTACTACGCGACGCCCGACGGGCGCGCTCGCCGCGTTGCAGACGCTCGAAGGCACAACAAGGCCGCCATCGCGCCTGCGCCTTGCGATCGCACCCGCCGGACGCCGCTCGCTACGCGGTGGATCGGTGGTTGGGGGCTATCCCCAGGCCGCGGGAGCGATGATCCACATCAGCTCCGCGGACCTCTTCTCGTCGAGGTTGCGCCAGGTGTGCGGCTCGCGACCCTTGAAGGTGAGCGTGTCGCCGGGTCCGAGGCGGACGGTGGTGTCCACCATGACGACCTCGATCCGCCCCTTGAGCACGTGGACGATCTCGACGTCGCAGTCGAGCGTGTAGAGGTCGTCGCCGCCGGAGCCGCCGGACTGGACCGTGGAGCGCACGACCTGCACCTGCGGTTGCCCGCGCGGGGTGAGCAGGCGCTCGTCGACGCCGTCGCCCACGAGCAGGATGCCGGGCGCCTCCTCGGCCCGCACCACGTCGTGCTCCGGCGCCTCGAACAGCGACCCGATCGGGAGGGACAGCACCTCGCAGATCACCTGCAGCGTCGCGACGCTGGGGGAGGTCTCGTCTCGTTCGAGGCGGCTCAGGAAGCCCTTGGTGACGCCGGCCGCGCCGGCCACGTTGTCGAGCGTCAGACCCTGGCGCACCCGTGCGGCGCGCAGGCGTGCGCCGATCCGGGCGCGCTGGCCGGGCTCGGCGGAGACGGACTTGACCATGGGCTGACCCTAACGGTGGGGGCGGGGTTCTTGACCGAGCACGGGGTTGACTAATACGAAACTTCTGTCCACCATAGAACAACGCGGGGCTGTGGTCCACCTCACTCCGCACCGGCCCTCCGAACGAAGGACTGCCCGATGGAGACAGCACCCGCCGACACCGGTCTCGCTCCGGCGCCCCTGATCGAGCTCCGCTCGATCGACTGGGTCCCCCATGTCGAGCGCCGCGGCAAGCTGTGGCACCAGCTGCCGCTCTGGTTCACCGGCAACTTCCAGTACTTCTCGATCCCGATCGGCTTCATCGGCCCGAGCCTCGGCCTCTCCTTCGGCTGGACCGCCGTCGCCGGCGCGCTCGGCATCCTGATCGGCACGCTGTTCATGGCCTTCCACGCCTCGCAGGGCCCGCAGCTCGGCCTGCCCCAGCTGATCCAGTCCCGCGGTCAGTTCGGCTACCGCGGCGTGATCATCCCGCTGGGCGCGACGCTGTTCACCTACCTGGCCTTCAACGTGGCCGACCAGGTGCTGGTCGGCCTCGGCCTGCAGGACACCTTCGGCTGGAACGCCCACGTCGTCGCCATCGGCGCCGCGCTCATCGCGGCCGCGCTCGCGATCCTCGGCCACGACTGGCTGCACCGGGCCTTCCGCTCGATCTTGCTCCTGCTGCTCCCGCTGACCACGATCCTCACCCTCGGCGTGCTGCTGGGTCACGGCGGCGGCAGCGCCCCCGCCGACCCCGGCGGCTTCACCTGGGTCGCGTTCATGGCACAGCTGTCAGCCGCCGCGGCGTACAACATCACCTACGCGCCGTACGTCCCGGACTACTCGCGCTACCTGCCCGCGAACACCAAGCCGGCCGCCGTCATCGCCTCCGTCTTCGTGGGCGCCAGCGGTGCGGCGATCTGGCTGATCACCCTCGGCGCGCCTGGATGGCGACCCGGCTCGGTGCCACCGACGGTCTCGCCGGGCTCCAGCTCGCCGGCAACAACGTGATCCCGCACCTCGGCAGCATCGTCGCCGCCCTGTCCGCGCTCGCCCTCGTCGCGACGATGGGCATGAACGCGTACGGCGGAGCGCTCACCGTGCTCACGACCATCGACTGCTTCCGCCCGTTCACCCCCTCGCGCCTCGCGCGGATCATGGCGATCGTGGGGCTCACGGTCGTCTGGTTCGTCATCGGCCTCTCCATCAGCGCCGGTGCGGTGACCACGGTCTTCGTCGCGCTCACGCTGATGCTCTACCTGCTCGTGCCGTGGACGGCCACCAACCTGGTCGACTTCTTCGTCGTCCGCCGCGGCCACTACTCGATCAGCGAGCTGTTCCGGGTCGAGGGCATCTACGGCGTGTGGTCGTGGCGCGGCCTGACGGCGTACGCCGCCGGCCTGCTCGCCGAGATTCCGTTCATGGTCATCCACATGACGCGCGCCGACGGGTCCAAGCTCTTCGACTTCGTCGGTCCGTTCGCGAAGACCATGAACGAGGTCGACCTCGCCTGGCTCGTCGGGCTGGTCGTCACCGCCGTCGTCTACCTCGTGCTCGCTCGCACCATCGACCTGGCCGCCGAGGCCACCCTGACCCAGGAACCCGTCACTCTCGGAGAGGTGCCCGCATGACCAACCAGAACCCGCCCGTCGGCCCCGTCGACGCCTCGCTCGACCCGCGCTACAGCGGCTTCGCGACCTTCGCGCGGCTTCCTCGGCTCGACGACCTCGGCGACGCCGACACCGTGATCTGGGGCGTCCCCTTCGACACCGGCGTGAGCTTCCGCCCCGGCGCGCGGTTCGGGCCGTCGCACATCCGGCAGAGCTCGCGGCTGCTGCGGCCCTACAACCCGGCCCAGGACAGCGAGCCGTTCGCCCGGGCCCAGGTCGCCGACGGAGGCGACCTCGGCGTGAACCCGTTCGACATCGGCGAGGCGATCTCCCAGATCGAGGGCGCGGCCCGCGAGCTGTCCGGAACCAGCCGGAGCCTCGTCACCATCGGCGGCGACCACACCATCGCGCTGCCGTTGCTGCGGGTCCAGGCCGAGCGCCACGGCCCGATCGCGGTCCTCCACTTCGACGCCCACCTCGACACCTGGGACACCTACTTCGGTGCGCCCTACACCCACGGCACGCCGTTCCGTCGGGCGTCGGAGGAGGGGCTGATCGACTTCGAGCACTCGATGCACGTCGGCCTGCGCGGCCCGCTGTACAGCCGGCTCGACCTGGACGAGAGCGAGAAGCTCGGGTTCGCGGCGGTCAACTGCCGCGACTTCGCCCGCCAGCCGCTCGACGACATCATCAACCGGGTGCGTGCGCGGCTCGGCGACCGCCCGGTCTACGTGTCGCTCGACATCGACGTGCTCGACCCGGCCTTCGCCCCCGGCACCGGTACGCCGGAGGCCGGCGGGTTGAGCAGCATGCAACTCCTGGAGGTCCTGCGGGGACTCGAGGGCCTCAACGTGATCGGCGCCGACATCGTCGAGGTGTCGCCGGCGTACGACCACGCCGAGATCACCGGCATCGCGGCCGCCCACACCGTCTACGAGCTGCTCAGCATCCTCCCGGGCCGGTCGTGAGGACGGCGCTCACCGAGCGTGAGGTGCTCGCGGCCGCCGACACGCTGGTCGACGCCTTCGCGGCGACCGACACGGCGGCGTACTTCGCCTGCTTCGCGCCCGACGCCACCTTCGTGTTCCACCCCGAGCATTACCGCTTCGACGACCGCGCGACCTATGAGGACGTCTGGCAGGGCTGGCTCGACGAGGGCTGGCGCGTGGTCTCGTGCGCCAGCACCGAACGCCTGGTGCAGGTGCTCGGCGACACCGCCGTGTTCAGCCACCGCGTGCACACGGTCGTCGACGTCGACGGTGAGCGGACGGCCTCCGACGAGCGGGAGACGATCGTCTTCACCCGGACGGCGGACGGGCTGCTCGCGCTCCACGAGCACCTCTCGCCCGTGCCCGCGGGCTAGGACGCTGCTGAACAAGACGTCGTCTCGGCGGGGTTGATGGCTCTGGGCGGCGGGCGGGGCGCCACCAATGGCCGTCGAGCGGCAAGTTGAGTC
>NZ_BAAHAZ010000033.1:0-8373 GCF_054777115.1 Nocardioides maradonensis
GATTTCGCCGTTCACACCGAAGATCCCGCCGATGGCCGCCTACTTCACGCAGCCCCGCCGCTGGACCTCAAACCCCACCACCACAGGGGACTCTCCTCTGCATCTTCTCCGCCTCACGCAGCTTCGCCACGATCTGCTCAGTCGTGAACCTCTTCGCAGAGCCATCACCCGCCCTCCACAAGGACTCTCGAAGTAGCGAGTCCTCACACGAGAGATGGACCGAAGAACCGGGGCAGGACATCCGGTATCTAGGTCACTTCACTTGGTCGATGATCGTGCCGCCGAACTCGTGTTGGAGAAGACCAGCAACTGACAACAACGTGCAAGTGCTTTGGCGTCGTGAACGATCACGGTCCCGAACTTCTGGCGCTTCCCTGGGGAGTGCCGCCCGATGCGAGGTGGGGGCGACGAGTCGTGACGCTCCATATCACGCCGGTCAGAGTTCGTCCGCGGAGCTCGCTCGGCTGCGCGGGTCGACGCTGGGGCTTACTGTGGTCGTCCGACATCATGCGACGTCGGCGGTAGTTGCGACGCTTCGAGTCTCGATCGCCGACGGGACGCTCCGCGTGCATTCTCATGACTCCGCCGTTCGCCGCCATCACCGGCCATCACTACAGACGGGCACCCGAACAATGACGCCCACTTCATCTCGACATGGGCTCCCGCTCACGATCAGGCGTCATCGCCTGCCGCCACATCGGGATCAGCCGTATCCCAATGAGCGAGCCTCCCAACGAGAAGAGGGCCATGGACACCAACGCGGCCGGAACACCCCAGGCGTTGATCGCGATCCCACAGATGAGCGACCCGAGTGCGGTACCGCCCACGAAGGAACTGATGACCAGCGCCACCGACTGAGATCTGAGGTTTGGCGGCGAGACACGATCGACGACATCGAACTCGATCGCAGCCAAGGGCGCTTCAAAGAGTCCGACGACGAGCATGGCCGGATAGACCAGCGGGCCTTGATTCACGAACGCGGGAACGAACAGAGCCAGACTCGAGAGGTGGAGCGCCCACACATAGCGTCGCGCCAAGTCGCTTCTGAATGGCACCCGCTCGTACACCAGGCCACCAACGATCGAGCCGACTCCGGTCAGGGCGAAGTAGAGGCCGGAACGGCCCGAATTGCCGTGCTGTGCTGCGATCTGCGGCAGCGCGACGAAGTAGGCGCCGACCGCGGTCGTGCCGATCAGACGTCTCAGTATCAGGGATCGAAACGGCCGGTAAGCCAGCGGGGCGAAGTCGAAGGCCCTTCCTGACAACTGCATCCCACCGGTGCAACTCCGCGCGATCTTGGTTGCCGCGAGCGCGGAAGCTCCAGCGGCAGACATACCCCCCGCCACCACGAGCGCAGTTGAGGAAGTCGCGAACGTCGTGAGCACTGTGAACAGCAGCGGACCGCCAATCGTGAAGACTTCCGCAGCGATCGCCTCGATGGAGAACGCGGTCTTCCTGAGGGGTTCGGAAGGGAAAGTGCGCGCCCACATCGACCGCATCGTCACCGTTATCGGCGGCACCGAGGCGCCGGCGACGAAGGCGACCGGCAACGCCCAGATCCGCCCTGGATCGGCAGCGACAACACTGAGTGAGATCAACTGTGCGGCGCTGCACAACAGGAGCGGTGGGCGCGCCCCGTGGTTGTCCACCCAACGTCCGACGATGGGACCGCCCAGCATCGTGCCGACGGCGTAGCAGGACAGCAGGAGGCCTGCAGCGGCTGAGTCGGCGCCGGATGTGGCTGACGCGGACACGAGAGCCAGATTGATTAGGAAGAACGGCAACCGGCCCAGGGTGCTGGCGCCGACGGCGAAGCCAACACCCTGCGCCGCGAGTACCCGCCCGATGCGGCTCACGGCGTTCTCGGCCGTACCTTCGGCATGGGCAGCGACACGTTGTTTGTAATGAAAGAACCGAGGTGGCACCCGCCCCGGCACGCTTCCAGCACGGTGCACGAAGTGCAGCCGGGGCGTGGGCGGGTGGCCTCGTGAACAGCCGCCGTCATCGTGGGCCACGTGTCTGCGATCGAACTGTGCGCGAGGTCGCCCCAATACATGTTGGAGTGAGGGCAGTTCCGGATCCGTCCGTCGTAGCTGACACTCCCCCAGACGAGGCCCGACTCGCAGTGGCCGGACATCTGCGAGACCCGTAACGCGAGCGTCGGGTCGGCCTTGGAGATCGGCAGGTCGTCGCTGGAGGTGCACATTTTCTGAGCGCACGGCCAATCCACGGCCAGGCCCGGACACTCGGATCGAACGAGATCGTCAATCGCTTCCATCAGCGGGAACATGAGCGCCATCGGCACGCCGTACTCCGCGTCGTTCTTTCCGGTTGGAACGTAGCGCATCACGCTGAATTCCCTGACGCCGCGAGCGTAGACGTCGCGAATGACATCGAGGACTTCCTCAACGTTATGAGAAACGAGCGTCATCTCGGCAACGACTGCGATTCCGGCCGCTAGGAAATGCTCCATCGCCGCAGTGGAACGTTCGTACGCCAGTCGATGGCCAGCCAGATCGACCTGGGTCGCTGCTGATCCGTGGAGAGAAACCAGGGCACATCGCACATTTGAATCCGCCATTTCTTGAGCTCGTTCGGGGGTCACAAAATGTCCATTGGTGAACACGGACTGATAGAGACCGAGCTCGCCGCCGTACCGGAAAATCTCCATAGCGTCCGGGTGGAGGAGCGTCTCACCGCCGCTGTAGCGGACGACGAACGCTCCGCGTGCCGCACACTCGTCGAGGATCTTCTTCGCAGCGGCGAGAGGAAGATGCTTCGAGTCGAGTTCGCGTACGAACTTCCGAATGTCGTGATCCGTCATCGCCGGATCGATCTTCCACACGTTGTAGCAAAATCCACAGCTCCAATTGCAGACAGACGTCAGTTCGAGCTCCATCCGCAACGGGAATTCGAGGAGCGAGTCGAAACGCTTGTCGATCTCGATCCGTGACCGGGTCCCGTCCTCGCCGTAGGTCGGTTCGGTGTCCAGGATCTGTCGAATCAGGGTGTCGACGTCAGCCATTACGCGATCGATCGACACGTCGAAGCGAGCAGCGATTGCCCTCGCGGTTTCTATTGGCCCACGCCCCGCATAGAGCTCGGCGAGGATCGCCTCAGCCGTCCCGTTGCGTGCGCGCACAAACATGCCGGTGCGGGGCTCGAATAGCAGTCCCAGGTCGGGACGCCACTTGAAACGCCTCAACAGCTCACTTGCGTCGGCGTGGACGAGCGTCATGAGGCGACCGCCGCTCGAGGGTCAAGTTCCCTCATGATTCGGTCGACATCACCGCGGACCGTCGCTGCGTCGACCGCATAGTCTGCCGCCATCCGCTGCGCGATCGCGTCGAAGTCGAGACCCGCGCGGGCATGCTCGACAATTGTCCGCATCGAGTCGTTCTTGACGACGTATCCGATGTTGCGCCGCCAGTCGTGGAGCAGGCGAAGGTCGGGGTTGTATCGGTAATGGCCGATGATCCATGGCGCTGTTCCCACGGGGTGGGCGAGAATCTCTTCGTATGGCTTGCGTGCCTCGTGCAGGTGCTGGGCGATGCTCGGCCGAGCTAGCAGCCGAGTGGCGTAAGCAGCAACCACGTCGTTTGTGAACGTGTAGTTCCAGCCGGTGAGCTCCTGCATGAAGGTTGACATCATGATGTCAGCCAGGCTGAAGTCACCGAAGAGCCACTCGCGCTCGGACTGGTTCGACAGCAGCCGTCCCACAGTCCTCTCGATCAGGACGGCGCAATCGGTGGCTTCTCGCGGCATCGTCGAGGGCGTGTCGTCCCACAGCGAAAGCCCGTAGGACGCGGTCTCGACGATGGGCTGAAAGTCGACGTAGGCGTTGCCGGAGAATGACCGGATCTGCGCGCGGGCGCGAATGTCGCGGCCCAGGAGGGCCGTCCCGCTTGCCGGCGCAGTCTCCTCAAGCAGTTCGACGATGGCCAAGATGTCACTTGCCACGGCTCCTGACTGTTCGTGGACAAGGACCGGAACGCGTGGCATGACATCAACGATCGTTCCGGCAACACGGCCCGTCGGATCTTGGCGAGTCAGATCGTCGGTCAGGCAGTAGCAACCAGCTCGGCACCAGTCACCGGTCCAGTCACCAACATCGAGGACGCCGTCGTCACGAATGTGGTCAGGCCAGTCCATGTCGATCGGGACTTCGCGAAACGGCACGGCCTTCTCACGGATCGCGATGTTCGCCCTCATGGACCAGCCAGAAAAGTGGCGATTGCCTAGAAAGATGGTGTACATGCTCCAACTCCGTTGTCATCGGTCTAACAAGAACGGGTCCGGAGCCGAGAACCGGCTCCGGACCCTTCGGTGATCAGCCGCACTGCTTGTTGGCGATCTCCTTCATCTCGATCTCAGGCGCTACGTAGTCCTCGCGCTCCGGAGTGGTCTCCATGTCGTACCTCCCTCCTCCTGTGTGGGCCCCCAACGAGCCTTGGCTCCTGCAGGCTAAGGAAGGAGACACGTTCAGACAAGCACCTCTGACACTTTTGGACATGTCGAGCGGAAGATGCGAGCGCTCGAGCGAGTGGCCATGTCGACGCAGGGAGGCACCTGGTCCGCCTGTGCGCTAAGGCCAACTGCACCCACGACGCCAAGGGTTCGACCGATGACAGCGAAGGAAGCAGAGCGTTGAGGCGGACCAACGGCGTCGAAGCAGCGGGAGACGTCAAGAAGTACATCGGCATGGCGCTCAAGATGTCCTCCAAGACCGGCTTCACCCAGCGCGCTGAGAACATCGTCCATTTCGGCAGGACCGGGTGGCTGTGCGGCGTGTTCGGTCCACTCAGCAACAGGCCGGTAGCTCTCGTTGCCCGCCAACGGTGAGCGCCGCCATCGCCTCAACGCGCGCGACCACCATGGTCGTGCTTGCGGCACTCTGTGTCTTCGGCGTCGTCGGGGTGAGTGGCTGCCGCAGCCGGACACCGGCGGGCGCGACCCTGCAGCCAGGCGACCACCGGTCGTACAACCTGGTGTTCGGGCTGACCAGCCCTGCGGGGTCGACCGATTCTCTCGGCGCGCTCGTCGTCCGGTACGTCGACGACAGCGGCCACACCGGCACCTGGACCTCGAAGATCAGATCAGCTACCGTCTAGCGCCCGCCTGCTCCTGACGATCCTCAGCGAGTACGCGAACGTCTCCTGGCCTGCGCGCACCGCAAGAACCGCGCCGCTCTTGCGGCGATCAGCCAACGCATGCTTGCTGATGTCGCGAAACTGACGCATTGCGCCAGCGGATGCGTAGAGCGGGCCCACGGCCGCGAGGCGGGAGCCAAGGTCAGCGGGCACCGCCGGCAGGCTCGCTCGGAGACGCCCACGAGGGCGCAGCTCCGGGAGCGGGCCGCCGGACGCAGCAAGGGACTCCACCCGATCCTTGAGGCATCAGCCTCAGATCGTCGATCACCTCCCGCACGTGTCGGATGCAGCCACGCGCCCAGCGGCGAGAGGGTGCGACAGGTCCGATGGCTACATGCGGCGTCAACGGTGTCGGCAACGTTCCAAAGTGAGGCCGATCCGACGCTCGAAAACGAGGCCACCGGTTCGTAGTTGCTCAGTCTGCCGTGTCTTGGGTTCTGATGCTGGGCAGGGTGTCGATGCCGCGGTTGCGTAGCCGGTAGCTGGCGCCCTTCAGGGTCAGGACGTCGGCGTGGTGGACGACGCGGTCGATCATCGCTGCCGCGACGGCCTGGTCACCGAACACGCCGCCCCAGCCGCTGAACGGCAGGTTCGACGTGAGGATCAGCGAGGCGTGCTCGTAGCGGCTCGACACGAGCTGGAAGAACAGGTTCGCGGCGTCTTGCTCGAAGGGCAGGTAGCCGACCTCATCGACGATGATCAGTCCGTAGCGCCGCAACCGTGCCAGCTCCTGGGGTAGCCGTCCGGCGCGGTGGGCGTCGGTGAGCCGGGTGACCCACTCGGTCGCGGTCGCGAACAGCACGCGGTGGCCGTGGTTCGCTGCGGCGATCCCCAGCCCGGTGGCCAGATGGGTCTTCCCTGTGCCGGGCGGGCCGAGCAGCACAACGTTGCGGGCTTCGGTGAGGAACCCACCCGACGCCAACGACGCGATCGGTTGGCGGACGACGGGTTGGGCATCCCAGTCGAACTCCTCGATCGTCTTCCTGGCCGCGAATCCGGCAGCCCGGATCCGCAGCTGCGCACCCGACGCATTGCGGGCGGCGACCTCACGGTCCAGGACCGCGGCGAGGTACTCCTCGTGGGTCCAGCCGGCATCACGAGCATGGTCGGCCAACCGGGCGGCGGCTTCGGTGATCCGTGGCGCCTTCAACGCTGACGCCAGATAGGTCAGCTGCTTGAGCGTCTCGGTCGTGTCGCTCTTCGTCTTCGCCGATGCCATCACGCCACCTCCTCACCGGTAGCGGGCGTGTCGGTGAGTCCGCCGTCGATGAGGCCGAACGCGCGGTCGTAGTCGGCCAGATCCCTGACCAGGCCGTCGTGTGGATCGTCAGCCAGTCGGGGCAGTTGGAACTGCTCGCGCAACGTCTTCGCCGCCGCGACGTGGGCGGGGTCGGTGATCGTCTGGCCGCGTGCCCAGACCCGATCGTGTACCGCGACGAGGCGTCCTTCGTGACGAATCTCGACACGGTCAAGGTCGGCGGTGACGTCGACGAACCGGCCGATCACCGCCGGGTCGACGGAGTAGTCGTTGCTGTCGACGCGGACGTAGTAGTCACGTCCCAGCCGGATCCGGTTGGCCCAACCCACCGCCGGTGCGACCGGTGGCAGTGGCAGCATCGCCGCACGGTCGGCTTCGATCAGATCGACGGGGCGGGCCTTGATCGTGCGGACCACCCGGGCGTTTGCGATATCGAGCCAGTCGCCGAACTGGGTGTTGAAGTCCGCTGGCGAAGTGAAGTCGCGGCCGGGCATGAAGGAGGTCTCGAAGTAGCCGTTACGGCGTTCGACCAGACCCTTCGATTCCGGGTCGTACGGCTTCAAGCGATGCAGGGTGGTGGCCAGGGTGCCGGTGAACGCGCCGACGCCGTCGGCGTGCCGTTTGCCACGGCCGATGCCGGACTCGTTGTCCCAGATCAACCGCCGCGGCACCCGGCCCAGGAGCTGCAGCAGCATCCACATGCCCAGCAGCAGATCAGCGGTGTGGCGGGTCGGGATCATCCGCCCGAGGATGAAGCGGGAGTGCGCGGCGGTGATCACCATGACCGGCAGCAGTGACCGTGTGCCGTCCTCGAGCGGGATCTTCTTCGGTGGGAACCACAGGTCGCACTGCGCCGCGTCACCGGGAAGTCAGATCAACCGGTCCGCGGGGTCGACCGGTCGGTGGTCAGGGCGCAGCCGGCGGACGTTGTCGCGGAACCAGGTGATCGAGCCGGTCCAGCCGACCCGCTCGGCGATCACCGTGGCCGGCATGTCCGGCGTCTTCGACAACAACTGTCGAACCGCCGGCTCGAACGGCGTGAACGACGTCGGCCCCGATGGCCGCTCGTACTTCGGTGGCCGGTCAGAGGCCAACGCCCGTTCGACCGTCGACCTGCCGATGCCCAGGTCCCGTGCGACCTGACGCTGCGGAACACCATCCGCGACCAGCCGCCGGATCAGAGCCCAATCCTCCACAGAGATCACCCATCCAATCTGTCTGGGTGGCCTCGTTTTCGACCGTCGCTATGGCCTCGTTTTCAAGCGTCGTCGACAAACGGTCCCCGTGTCATGTGATCACCGCCTCAAGGCTTTGGCGGCGCCGGGCCATCTGTCGATCCGACCTCCACGAGCCACACATCGACCGGCGAGGGTCGCGCTTACTGTTTACGCGTGTCGTCTGAGACCGAACTCTCCCAAGACCACTTTGTGTCGCGCGGTTACCAGCAAAACTTCGCGTCTCCCGACAAGCGTGTAGCAGTCATCAGCGCCACCTCTGGACGGGTCCTCGACTCGGCTCGGCCGATCAAGTCGAACTTCCGCGAGCGCGGCTTCACAACGTTCCTACAGGCCGGAGTGCCGAACGATCTCCTCGAAAGGGCATTCGTCTCGGTCGAACGGCGTGTCCTCAACGAGATCCGGACCATCGGAGTCGATCGCTCTGGTCCCCGACAGAAGGCGGACGTGGCCAATCTGTTTGCAGTTCACCTGGTGAGGAGCCCAGCCTTCAAGGACTTCCATCGCCACATCGGCGAGCGATTTCGGGAGGTCGATGTCCCGGCGTTCGTCAACGACCCTGAATACGCTCGGCGCTTCGAAGCATCCAAAGGTAGGGCTCCCAGCGACGGTGAACTCTTAGACTTGGCCCGTGGGACTGCTGCACGGATAGGTGACATCTGAGCTGTGGTGCCAAGAGGTGCCGCTGGAAGGATGTCTGCTGTGCCGAGGCCGTACCCCAAGGAGTTCC
>NZ_BAAHAZ010000034.1:0-8297 GCF_054777115.1 Nocardioides maradonensis
GGAACTCCTTGGGGTACGGCCTCGGCACAGCAGACATCCTTCCAGCGGCACCTCTTGGCACCACAGCTCAGATGTCACCTATCCGTGCAGCAGTCCCGTCCTCCACGTAGGAAGGCGATGGCGAGAGATGGCTGCTCCCACCGTGGCGGCGGCACGCGGAGCTCTTCGCGGCGCCACAACCGTTCCACCCGTTTCACGTTGACGTCCCAGCCGTCGGCGACGAGCAGCGCGTGGACACGCCGGTAGCCGAACCGCGGATGCCGGTCGGCGTGCTTCTTCATCGCCGCGACGAGTTGTTGCTCGAAGTCGGTCGGCACCGGCTTGTACCGGTTGGACGAGCGGTGCTGGCCTACGACCTTGCAGGCGCGGCGCTCGGAGATCTTGAACTTGCGCACCAGGTGCGCGACTGCAGCCCGGCGGCGAGCCGGGCTCACCAGTTTCCAGTGATGATGGTTCGCAGTGTTGGTCGGCGTGGCCTGACTCGCAAGTTTCCTGGCCGATCCGTTTGGTGCCTTTCGCAGGACCTGTCGGCTTCGCCGGCCGCCACCACTTCCACATTGATAACGAGTTCCACCGTCGCGGTTGTGACCTCATAGGAGCGTGTTCGCCCGCAGCCCATCACTGGCCTGTCCTTCTCGACGATGCAGCTTTGCGAGCAGCGAAGGACATATCCGTGGCCCCAAACAAGCGAACGATCATCGGTGGCGTCGACACACACACCGCGACCCATCACGCCGCGGTGATCAAGGGCAACGGGCAAATGCTCGCCGACGCACAGTTCCCGGCTACCCCCGCCGGCTACTCCGCACTGTTGACGTGGATGCAGCGCCACGGACAAGTGGACGCAGTCGGTATCGAAGGCACCGGCGCCTATGGCGCAGGCCTGGCCCGCCACCTCCACGCACATGGTGTCCATGTCCTCGAGGTCCCCCGACCAGACCGCCGACTGCGCCGCCAACACGGCAAGAGCGATGCCCTCGACGCAGAAGCAGCAGCCCGAACCGTCCTCGCCGGCCGGGCAAGCGGAACACCGAAGCTAGCGACAGGGCCGATCGAAGCAATCCGAACGCTTCGAGTCGCTCGCGTCGGCGCCCTCAAGGCTAAGACCGCAGCGACCAACACCCTGATGGCGATGGTCGTCACCGCACCCGAACCGCTGCGCTCCCAGCTGCGAGGCCCCTCACGGCTACAACTCGTCGCTGCCTGCGCCAGGTTGCGGCCAGACGCGTCAAGAATGGCCGACCCGACCCAGGCAACCAAAGCAGCACTGCGCTCCATCGCCGTCCGCGCTCACGCTCTCGAACTAGAAGCACGCGAACTGAAGCGACAGCTCCACGACCTCACCACCCAGATCGCCCCAGCAACCAGCGCCATCTTCGGCCTCGGACCGGACACCGTCGCAGCACTCCTCGTCACCAACGGCGACAACCCCGACCGCCTGCGCAGCGAAGCAGCGTTCGCCCACCTCGTCGGCGTCGCACCCATCCCAGCCTCATCCGGCAAGACCAACCGGCACCGCCTCCACCGCGGTGGCGACCGCAGCGGCAACCGAGCGCTGCACGTCGCCGTCGTCGTCCGCCTGCGCTACGACCAGAGAAGCCGCGACTACGCCGACCGACGCCGCGGCCAAGGCCTGTCGATGCCCGAGATCATCCGCTGCCAGAAGCGCTACCTCGCCCGCGAGGTCTTCACCGCCCTGCGAGCCGATTACGCCGCCATCACCACTTGACGATCTATAGGAGGCGTCCTTCTGCAGGTCCTTCAACATCGAGATGTCGAGCGCCTGCTCGGCCACGATCCGCTTCAAACGGGCGTTCTCGGCCTCGAGCGCCTTGAGCCGTTGGGCCTCGTCCTCCTTCAACGCGCCGTACTTGATGCGCCACCGGTAGAACGTCTGCTCGCTGATCCCGAGCTTCTTGCAGATCCCCGGCACCGTCGCGCCCTGGGCCTGCATCTTCTCCGCCTCACGCAGCTTCGCCACGATCTGCTCGGTCGTGAACCTCTTAGCTGCAGCCATCACACACCTCCACAAGGACTCTCAAAGTAGCGAGCCCTCTCACGAGATGTGGACCGAAAAACGGGGGGCATGACATTCGGAAATTCTTAGATTTCCGCTCCGTTCATTGTCGAGCCCGCCGAACTGTACATGCGGACCGGATGGGAACCGGATCCCTCACGGCAGCTATCTCTCGGGAGGGCTTGGTTCCGTGGATCGAGTGCCGCGCGCCAATGTGCGGACGTGTTAGAAGGAGTCTCGGGATGCGTCGTCCCGTTGCCGTGTCAGCTATGGCGGCCGTATTCATTTCGTCATTGACCGTGCTCGCGATGGAGCCACGGTCAGTCGCGTCGGCGACCCCGGCGGCAGAGGTGATGTCTAGCCCTGATGCGGTGTCTGCTGCGCGGGCGGCTCGTGCCGAGGGCCACCGAGTGGAGGACATGTCGTCGCGCAGTGAGTACTCACAGACGTTCGCGAACGCGGACGGCACGTGGACGACCGAGTCCACGACTGAGCCGCAGTTCGTACAAGCCGGAGATGGTTCGTGGCAGGACATCGACACCACGCTCACGGTGCGCGACGGGCGGCTCGAGCCCCGTGCCGCGCTCGCGGATGTGAGTCTCTCCGATGGCGGCGATTCGACGTTCGCGGACATCAACCAGGAGGGCAGGCAGCTCGACTGGCGTTGGCCGACCCAGCTCCCCGAGCCCACGATCGACGGCAGCGCGGCGACTTACGCCAACGCGGTGCCCGGGGGAGGAGATCTGGTAGTCACGGCCACCGCGACCGGGTTCACCCATGACATCGTGCTCGACTCAGCCCCGGCAGCGGCAATCGCCGACCCGACCGGGCAGGTCTCGTACACGATGCCGGTCGCGACCCACGGCGCTTCTCTGGACACAACCAAGAGCGGTGGGGTCGATGTGTCAGTCGGTAGCGACTCGCTGGTGACCGCTCCTGCTCCGCTGGCCTTTGACGCTGCGGGCGACCCAGGCGATGGCGCTGCTGAGGCGCCGGTCGATGTCCAGGTCGGCAAGAACGCCGCGGGCACCCCGACGATGACGCTCAACGTCGACTCGGGGTTCCTGACCGACCCCTCGACCGTGTACCCGGTCACGATCGACCCGAGCTACACCATCAATGCGAGCTCCGACACCTACGTGTCGAAGTCCAACCCGAACACTGACTACTCAGGACAGACCGCCCTGTTGGCGGGTGACAACGCCGGTAATGATGTCGCGCGCACCTACCTGCACTTCAACTTCGGTGCCCCGAACTACATGGCCGGAAAACAGATCTTGTCGGCGACCTTGAAGATGCAGAACTTCGACGCTCACTCCTGCGCGGGGTCGCAGATCAACGTCAATCGGGTCACATCGTCCTGGGGATCGCTTACGTGGAACACCCAGCCCTCCTACACCACCGAGGGCACAGCCTCGTTCAACCCCGCCTACGGCTACAGCGCCAACTGCCCTTCGGCACAGGCGAGTTGGGACGTCACGAACATCGTGTCCTACTGGGCTGCTCACCAAGGAGAGAACTACGGCCTCCGGGTCAAGGCCGCTGACGAGAGCGACCCCAACTCGTGGCGACGCTACCGTGCGCTGGACTCGCAAATGGACACGGTCCTGCCGCGGATGAGCGTCACCTACAACACCGCGCCCGACGGCCCTTCCGAGTTGAGCATCACACCCTCGCGTGGCAACGTGACGGCGTCCCTCACTCCGACACTTCAAGCGAAAGTCGCCGACTTCGACTTGGGCCAGCTCACAGCCAAGTTCCGCATCTTCGACGAAAGCGGCAATCTCGTCGCGACCCTTGACTCCGACGGGCCGGTCGCCAGCGGCGGGACGGCCACTGCAGCTGTCCCTGACGGCTTGCTCGAGGCGAGCACGGCGTATTCGTTCGACGTTCAAGCCAGCGACGACTACCTGTCGTCGGCGTACTCGACACGATCGACATTCCGAGTCGATCCGGCGCTAACGACCATTCCCGCACCGGCTTGCGTCTCGCCGTGCAGCCCCGTTACTGACCAGGTTCTGCTCGACGAAGTGATTCCTGGCGTGGCCTCCAAGGTCGTTCCAATCCAGATTCCCGGGGTCGACCAGGGGTCAGTCGACCGCGTCCAGGTCACCGTCACAATCACCGACTGGAGCGCAACAGGATCAGTGACGATTGCTGACACGGACTATGCCGCCACTGATCCGGCCTCGCTGCCGTACGGCGGAGGCCAAGCTGCCACCGGCACTGCTGAGGTCTTCCCTTCCTACGACGATGACAGCATCACGCTCGCGAACAACGGAGCGGCTCCTGTCCATCTTCGGGTGCTGCTGAACGCTTGGATCCCGGTCGACACCACTAACGACGCCACGCTGGACGCCTCCGAGAATTATGTCGACGACGCTGCAGCTGAGGCAGCGATCGAAGATGATTCCTCCGACTACGAGGACGTCTTGGGCACGACCAGCGTGGTAACTGCCGGCGCCAGCCAGGTCGCGATGGTGCAACCCGATCCAACTCCAGCTGAAGCAACAGTTCCTGACGCGAGCACAACCTACCCCTGCCCCCAGGACGACGATGCGAATGCCACCTGTAGCGCGGAGATTGCTAGCGAGGACATGTCTTCGAACGACGTCACCGATTCGGAAGCGGATCTGGCGGACCCGCCACCGTCGCCGGAAGCGAGCGGTACCGACCGCGTGATGGCTCGGTCCATCGGCATCAAGTGTTTCGAGAACGCCGGTCATTGGGTTGCCAGAACCCGCTTCACGGCATGCCAGGTTCACGCGTGGATCTTGACGATCTATCGGTACATCAAGGGGGTCAAGACGAAGGTGGGGACTGCCCACTACATCACCCAATACCTGCTCAAGACGGACTGGCAGCACCCTCACGTCGAGATGTGGTTCCGAGCTATCTGGAAGAGAGGGGATGGCGCTGGCCTGGCGATCAACGTGTCGTTCGACCTTCTATGCGCTTCGGGCTGCGCCGATAATAACGATGTGGTGCGCAACACCGGGGAACTGGCGGCATACCATCCCAAGTCGGCGTGGTACAGCGGCGACGTCTACCCCAGTGTCGCATATAACCAAGTCGTCACTCCGAAATTTGCTTTCGTGCACAACACCTGCGACGTTATCGGTTGCCAGAACGAACCACTGGCATCAGGAGTTGACGCTCGTGTGGTCAGGTGCGACCGGATGGCGTACATTCAAACGGCGAACCCTGGCTGCGTAGTTCCGGGCTATCGGCCCACGTTGAAGATGTCGCGATACGTGGGCAACACGGTCGAGACGGCCACGCATATCTACAAGGCACAGAACAAGCTTTCCAATCATCCCGGTAAGCGCCTTCCCAATGGGCTCGGCTATCCTCTAACGCGGACATACGGGCATGGATACATAAAACTCAATCGGCGCGAAGCTCATCGCGAGTGTGCGTCGCTGCACGGCTCTGGATCATGCGACGAATACCCGTTTGCTTCTACCCGCCAAGGTTGTGCTCTCATGAAATGCGACGTCGATCTGATTGACTTGGACGACAATAAGGCTGGTGGGCGCCTACTCAATAGCGAACTCTATCGTCCGTATCGAGTCCTCGACGCTGACGCCTTTTGGGTGAGTGTCTCGTGAGAATGCGCCGCATCGAGAGCGTCATTGTCGCTAGTCTCGTCGGCATCGTGGCAAGTGCCTGCGGCGCGACGCCACGACCGGTTTCAGTCGCGACAGATGACTCTCCCAGCGAGAAGCCCACAGCCGCGGCGGGCAGCGCCCCCAAAGGCGCAGCGAATAGCGTGGAGGGCGATTCAGGGTCCGTCGTCGCATCATGCGTAACGCTCCGACTCCGTTCGTTTCGCTCGCTCGTGCGTCCGGATTCGGGAGAGACTCCCAAAGAAGTAGAGAGGGTCCCTGTCCCCGGGACGGAGTGGTCATGGGTCGTGGCGCGTTACCAAAGCCGTGGCACGGCTGCGTGGCTCGTCGGTCCGGCCAGTGCCTCGCCTCGCGTCTATGCGGGGAATGAATTGGCAAAGTCATTGACCCCCACCGCACCGCACGACGGCAGTAGGCCGGAAGCTGACGTGCTATCGAGGGGCGACGCCGCGGCATGTCTCGGGTCTGGACTGGCCGGCGACGCGTCGTTGGACGGCGACCTCCCCCCGGGTTTCTAATGAGCTCCACGAGTGCGAGCGTCGTCCAGGATTGGCTGGCCTCGCTGCCTGTTATGGCTGCGGCTGGATGCGTGTCGTTAGTTCGAAGCGACGACGCGCAGCCGGCAATCCTGGCTGCGTTCGGAGCCGAGCCAGCCGTCGATCTGGCGGAACAGCCAGACTGGCCCGATCGCGTCGGAATCATCGAGGTGGCTGGCCACGGCTCGATCGCCATCGAGCCTGACGGTGGATACCAAGGCACTCGTCCCGAGGTGTTGCGCGACCTTGCGCGGATGTCGCCAGACGGCAGAAGCGCCGCCCTGCAATGGGACGTCAACGACACCATTCTCTTCGCGTGCGTCGACGGCAAGAAGTACACCAACGTCGAGCTCAGCGGATGGGCCCCCAGTGAGGTCATGTCGTTGCCGGGCTCGCTGAGGCGTTGGGCCAGAGCCCACGTTCAGGATCTCATGGCTGATCCGGTTCTTGCCGGGATCACGATGGCGTTGAACTTCACCGGCATGGCTGAACTCCCCAGGGACCTCGATGGCGCCACGCCGTACCTCGCCATCAGTCCTCGTCCACCTACGGACAACGTGGACACTCTTGAATCAACGCCGCTGCACCGAGCCGATCCCGCGACCGCAGCGTTGGTCGGGCAACTCTCACCCGAACGTCAGCGAGAGATCGCCGAGTGGGTCACTCGGCGCATATTGAAACTTGCGCGCCTGGACGACGACGTTGCCATCTTGGAGGTCGTCGGCCAGTTCGGGAACGCGAGGCCTCCCCGACTAACTTCAGGGGCACGGCGTCGGCTAGCCAGGATCGATGCGGAGACACGCGTCGAAGCGATCCGCGCCAACGGCCGCAATGGCCCGCCGTCGTCGCTGCTGCAACGACTGTGGCTCCAGCAATCGGCTGCCTACTGCCTGAAGTACACCTGCCACCCCGATCCCGCCACCGCTGCGTGGCGAACGGTCTTCTCGTCGACTAACGCTTTCGCCGGCGCTGAGATCGCCGATCCCGACGACCCCCTCGCGCCTCGGTTTGCTGAGGGACTCGCGCGTCAACTAGCTGAACCCGACTAGTCGCGTCGCCTGCACGTGGCACCGGACCCTTCGACCGCTCGATCATCGACGCATCACGGTCGACGGTTCGAGAGTCAGGTTGTCGCCAGATCTCGTCCTAACCCAGTCCCCCGCCGTGGTCGGCGAACGTATCAAGTTGATGCGCGACCTACTGTCGGTAGGACAGACCGATCCGCCGACCCGCTCGCGAGCGTCACCTCATTGTTGCGATCTCGCCCAGAGATATCCGGTCCATCGTGCGCCTGCAGCAGCCTTCCAGTTCTCGGCGGCGGTGTTGATGTGGATGCCGAGTAGGTCGGTGAGTAGGAGGCTGGGTAGCCCGGCGCCGAGCTGGAGCAACGCCGTGTTACAGGCAGCACGGGGCTCGATCTCGAGCTTCCGCAGACGGATCGACACATGGTCGAGCCCATCGGGAGGCCGGGGCGACGACCGGGGAACAGCCAGGTGTCGTCAGCGACGAGGTTGGCCGCGATCCCGCCGGGCAGGGTCTCGGGGAGCCGCTGGATCAGCTCGCTCAACGGTGGCGGCAGGGTGATCACGTCGTCACCGAGGCGCAGCCGCGGATGCCGGTCGGCGTGCTTCATCATCGCGGCCACGAGCTGGGCCTCGAAGTCGGTCGGCACCGGCCTTGTACCGATTCGATGATCGATGCTGTCCCACGACTCCGCAGGCACGGCGCTCAGACACCTTGAACGTGCGCGCCAGATGCGCGACAGCAGCCCGGCGGCGAGCCGGGCTCACCAGTTTCCCTTCTGCAGGTCCTTCAACATCGAGATGTCCAAGGCCTGCTCGGCCACGATGCGCTCCAACCGGGCGTTCCCACGATCAGCTCGGCCTCGAGCGCCTTGAGCCGTTGCGCCTCGTCCTCCTTCAACGCCCCGTACTTGATACGCGACCGGTTGAACGTCTGCTCGCTGATCCCGAGCTTCTTTGCAATCCCCGGGATCGTCGCGCCCCGTGCCTGCATCTGACAGAGCCCCGTGGGGTGGTGGGCTTTGAGGTGATCCTCGGTGCCCTACTCGCCGCTCTCGATGGCGGCGTGCTCACCAGTATCCACGGGGTCGTT
>NZ_BAAHAZ010000035.1:0-5543 GCF_054777115.1 Nocardioides maradonensis
GCAATGTTTGTCCGGCGGCGTCCTACTCTCCCACAGCGTCTCCACTGCAGTACCATCGGCGCTGGCAGGCTTAACTTCCGGGTTCGGGATGGGACCGGGTGTTTCCCTGCCGCTATGGCCGCCGTAACTCTATGACCCCTACCCCACACGCTGGGTGTGGTGGGGTGGTTCTGGTGTGGACGCGAATCTGTTGTTTAGCGCTTGTCCCGCTCGATCACACGTTTGTGTGTTTCTCGCATTCAACATCAACCATGTGTTTGTTGGTTGTGTTGGGGATTTGTTGTGGCAAGCTTTCGGCCTATTAGTACCGGTCGGCTGGGCATTACTGCTGTACACCTCCGGCCTATCAACCCAATAATCTGTTGGGGGCCTTACACCCTCAAAGGGGTGGGGAAACCTCATCTTGAAACGTGCTTCCCGCTTAGATGCGTTCAGCGGTTATCACTTCCGAACGTAGCTAACCAGCCATGCACCTGGCGGTACAACTGGCACACCAGAGGTTCGTCCATCCCGGTCCTCTCGTACTAGGGACAGCCTTTCTCAAGTTTCCAACGCGCGCGGCGGATAGGGACCGAACTGTCTCACGACGTTCTAAACCCAGCTCGCGTGCCGCTTTAATGGGCGAACAGCCCAACCCTTGGGACCTACTCCAGCCCCAGGATGCGACGAGCCGACATCGAGGTGCCAAACCATCCCGTCGATATGGACTCTTGGGGAAGATCAGCCTGTTATCCCCGGGGTACCTTTTATCCGTTGAGCGACCACCCTTCCACGAGGAGTGGCCGGATCACTAGTTCCGACTTTCGTCCCTGCTCGACATGTCTGTCTCACAGTCAAGCTCCCTTGTGCACTTACACTCGAAACCTGATTGCCAACCAGGCTGAGGGAACCTTTGAGCGCCTCCGTTACATTTTGGGAGGCAACCGCCCCAGTTAAACTACCCATCAGGCACTGTCCCTGGACCAGATCATGGCCCGAAGTTAGACATCTAGTACGACCAGAGTGGTATTTCAACGATGACTCCACAACCACTGGCGTGGCCGCTTCACAGTCTCCCACCTATCCTACACAAGCCGAACCAAACACCAATACCAAACTATAGTAAAGGTCCCGGGGTCTTTCCGTCCTGCCGCGCGTAACGAGCATCTTTACTCGTAGTGCAATTTCGCCGAGTCCATGGTTGAGACAGTAGGAAAGTCGTTACTCCATTCGTGCAGGTCGGAACTTACCCGACAAGGAATTTCGCTACCTTAGGATGGTTATAGTTACCACCGCCGTTTACTGGGGCTTAAATTCTGAGCTTCGAACTTGCGTTCTAACCCGTCCTCTTAACCTTCCAGCACCGGGCAGGAGTCAGTCCGTATACATCGTCTTACAACTTCGCACGGACCTGTGTTTTTAGTAAACAGTCGCTTTCCCCTGGTCTCTGCGGCCCTTCACGCTCACCCAGCAAGTGGGGTCACGATCCGGGCCCCCCTTCTCCCGAAGTTACGGGGGCATTTTGCCGAGTTCCTTAACCATGGTTGTCTCGATCGCCTTGGTATTCTCTACCTGATCACCTGAGTCGGTTTGGGGTACGGGCGGCTCATGGCTCGCTAGAGGTTTTTCTCGACAGCATAGGATCACCCACTTCCCCCCTACGGGGTCGGCATCACCTCTCAGGCACGACATCAAAGTCAGAGATCCGGATTTGCCTAGATCTCGCCCTACGGGCTTACCCGCGGACAACCATCGCCGCGGTTGGGCTACCTTCCTGTGTCACCCCATCGCTTGACTACTACCGGGTCGGTTCCCAAGCTCCACACTCCCCCCTCACCCCGAAGGGATCAGTAAGGGTGCTTCGGTTGGTTAGCATCACCGGGCTCGTCATGGGCGCCAATTCGCCGGTACCAGAATATCAACTGGTTGTCCATCGACTACGCCTGTCGGCCTCGCCTTAGGTCCCGACTTACCCAGGGCAGATTAGCTTGACCCTGGAACCCTTGATCATCCGGCGGAAGAGTTTCTCACTCTTCATTCGCTACTCATGCCTGCATTCTCACTCGTGTCACCTCCACACCTGGATCACTCCGGCACTTCACCGGTGACACGACGCTCCCCTACCCAGCGACACCTCTGAACCACGAAGGCTTGAGTTAACATGTCGCTGCCATGGCTTCGGCGGACGGCTTGAGCCCCGCTACATTGTCGGCGCGGAATCACTTGACCAGTGAGCTATTACGCACTCTTTCAAGGGTGGCTGCTTCCAAGCCAACCTCCTGGTTGTCACTGCGACTCCACATCCTTTTCCACTTAGCCGCCACTTAGGGGCCTTAGCCGATGGTCTGGGCTGTTTCCCTCTCGACTACGAACCTTATCGCCCGCAGTCTCACTGCCACGCTTACACTTACCGGCATTCGGAGTTTGGCTAACGTCAGTAACCTGGTAGGGCCCATCGGCTATCCAGTGCTCTACCTCCGGCAAGAAACACGCAACGCTGCACCTAAATGCATTTCGGGGAGAACCAGCTATCACGGAGTTTGATTGGCCTTTCACCCCTATCCACAGGTCATCCCCTCCATTTTCAACTGAAGTGGGTTCGGTCCTCCACGCCGTCTTACCGGCGCTTCAACCTGCCCATGGATAGATCACCCCGCTTCGGGTCTTGATCGTGCGACTCTTTCGCCCTATTCAGACTCGCTTTCGCTACGGCTACCCCACACGGGTTAACCTCGCCACACAACGCAAACTCGCAGGCTCATTCTTCAAAAGGCACGCCATCACCCCAACACCACAAGTGGCAGCCGGGCTTTGACGGATTGTAGGCACATGGTTTCAGGTACTATTTCACTCCCCGCCAGGGGTACTTTTCACCTTTCCCTCACGGTACTTGTCCGCTATCGGTCATCGAGGAGTATTTAGGCTTAACAGGTGGTCCTGCCAGATTCACACACCATTCCAGGAGTGGCGTGTTACTTGGGAGATGCCCAACACAGCCAGGATCTTTCATCTACGGGGCTATCACCCGCTCCGGCACCGCTTCCCAACGGACTTCGACCTCAACCCTGGTTTCTCACTGCGCCCACCCACGGCAGTAGGTGGAAGAACATTCCCACAACCCCCATCACGCAACGCCTGCCGGCTATCACACGAGATAGGTTTAGCCTGATCCGATTTCGCTCGCCACTACTCTCGGAATCACTATTGTTTTCTCTTCCTATGGGTACTGAGATGTTTCACTTCCCCACGTTCCCTCCACACACCCTATTTTATTCAGATGTGGGTAACACGACATGACTCGTGCTGGGTTTCCCCATTCGGACACCCCCGGATCAACGCTTCCTTGCCAACTCCCCAGGGCTTATCGCAGGCTGGTACGTCCTTCATCGGCTCTCGATGCCAAGGCATCCACCATGTGCCCTTAACAACTTGCCCACAACAAACCACCAACACACACAACAAACACCACCACCAACCCAACGGTCAGCAGAGCAACAGCTCAACAGATGCGTCATGCACGCCAGCAGTCCAGTGGAACAAACCAGCTAAAGAAACACACAAAACAATCAAACGAAACAACACTAAACAAGCACCCACACACACCCAAACGGTGCAGTGCGGGCATTGCTCGCGTCCACTATCCAGAAATCAAACACCAAGAAACCAACCAGCCCACCACCCCCCACCACGCCCCCACAAGAGACAGGTGTTACCAGGAATGGATCGTCTGATGTCTCAGACACCCAACAGCGTGCCACACACCCCTGACGCGAACAGAACACTCACGAACTGTCCCCACCAGGCAAAGGATTGTTGTGTTCCACTAGTGAACAGCCTCATAGTGCCACCGACTCACTCGGCCAGTAGCTGAGGTGTGCTCCTTAGAAAGGAGGTGATCCAGCCGCACCTTCCGGTACGGCTACCTTGTTACGACTTCGTCCCAATCGCCAGCCCCACCTTCGACGGCTCCCCCCACAAGGGTTAGGCCACCGGCTTCGGGTGTTGCCGACTTTCGTGACGTGACGGGCGGTGTGTACAAGGCCCGGGAACGTATTCACCGCAGCGTTGCTGATCTGCGATTACTAGCGACTCCGACTTCATGGGGTCGAGTTGCAGACCCCAATCCGAACTGAGACCGGCTTTTTGGGATTCGCTCCCCCTCACGGGATCGCAGCCCTTTGTACCGGCCATTGTAGCATGCGTGAAGCCCTGGACATAAGGGGCATGATGACTTGACGTCATCCCCACCTTCCTCCGAGTTGACCCCGGCAGTCTCCCATGAGTCCCCGGCATAACCCGCTGGCAACATGGAACGAGGGTTGCGCTCGTTGCGGGACTTAACCCAACATCTCACGACACGAGCTGACGACAGCCATGCACCACCTGTACACGAGTATCAAAGAGACCCACATCTCTGCAGGCTTCCCGTGTATGTCAAACCCAGGTAAGGTTCTTCGCGTTGCATCGAATTAATCCGCATGCTCCGCCGCTTGTGCGGGCCCCCGTCAATTCCTTTGAGTTTTAGCCTTGCGGCCGTACTCCCCAGGCGGGGCGCTTAATGCGTTAGCTACGGCACGGAACCCGTGGAATGGATCCCACACCTAGCGCCCAACGTTTACGGTGTGGACTACCAGGGTATCTAATCCTGTTCGCTCCCCACACTTTCGCTCCTCAGCGTCAGAACATGCCCAGAGAACCGCCTTCGCCACCGGTGTTCCTCCTGATATCTGCGCATTTCACCGCTACACCAGGAATTCCATTCTCCCCTGCATGCCTCAAGTCTGCCCGTATCGAAAGCAAGCCCCCAGTTAAGCTGGAGGATTTCACTCCCGACGCAACAAACCGCCTACGAGCCCTTTACGCCCAATAATTCCGGACAACGCTCGGACCCTACGTATTACCGCGGCTGCTGGCACGTAGTTGGCCGGTCCTTCTTCTGTGCATACCGTCACTTGCGCTTCGTCTGCACTGAAAGAGGTTTACAACCCGAAGGCCGTCATCCCTCACGCGGCGTTGCTGGATCAGGCTTCCGCCCATTGTCCAATATTCCCCACTGCTGCCTCCCGTAGGAGTCTGGGCCGTGTCTCAGTCCCAGTGTGGCCGGTCACCCTCTCAGGCCGGCTACCCGTCAAAGCCTTGGTAGGCCATTACCCCACCAACAAGCTGATAGGCCGCGAGCACATCCCAAGCCGAAAAAACTTTCCACCAAACACCATGCGGCACTCAGTCATATCCGGTATTAATCACCGTTTCCGGTGGCTATCCCAGAGCCTGGGGCAGATTACTCACGTGTTACTCACCCGTTCGCCGCTCGAGTACCCCCGAAAGGGCCTTTCCGCTCGACTTGCATGTGTTAAGCACGCCGCCAGCGTTCGTCCTGAGCCAGGATCAAACTCTCCATAAGAAAATTCAAACCCAACAAAGACAAACCCCGACAAACAAACCAATAAGGTTCGCTATCAGAATTCATTCATTGCCGAAAATACTCCGACAACCCTAAGGTCGCCGCACAAACATTTCACAACAATCAAATGCATGACACACTGTTGAGTTCTCAAACATCA
>NZ_BAAHAZ010000036.1:0-5272 GCF_054777115.1 Nocardioides maradonensis
TCGCCGTTCACACCGAAGATCCCGCCGATGGCCGCCTACTTCACGCAGCCCCGCCGCTGGACCTCAAACCCCACCACCACAGGGGACTCTCCTGCCGTGGTGCCAGGCGATGTGCCTCACGTTCGGTGAGACGCGTGACTGGGAGGAGCGTGACTGTACGCGCGGAGGTCCAATCGAGGGTCGTGAAGTGCGGCGCGCACCCCACGGGGGCCAGCCGGTCATCTCGCCCGCGATTCGTGCATTCAGGTCGCTCTCGACCGATATCGTGCATGCGCCGGTCGCTCGGGGGCTGGGGACTCCGTCAACGGCACGGCCCAGATGTGACCTTCGACGAGCGGTACTTTGAGGACGATGGTCTGCCTGATGGCCGCCGCGAACTTCGCGACCTCTGTACGCATGGATTCGTCCGTCATTCCCGCGAATGCCGCGTCCAGGTCGGCCATGGCGGTGCCATGACGGCGGACGCGGCGTTCTTCCGGCGCGAGCCGTTCAATGCAGGCGCGCAGCACCATCTGGACTTCAGGTTCGACGATGAGTTCGCGTCCTAGCGTGCGGCGCAGACAAGCGTTCTCGAGTTCGGCGAGTGGCCCGACCAGGTCATCGCCACGAGCGCTGGCTGACCGGAGAGCGGTCGCCGCATCAAGGAGTCGGCGTAACGTGTGTTCGGCGCTTGTGAAGCGAGCGATCTGCCAACCGATGCCGGTCAGGGTCAGGGTGACGGCGACGGTGACCCAGGTCGAGGTGCCTGGGATCACCAGTTCTGCCAGCGTGCCGAACAGCGCGACCCCTACGAGCACGTGTGCTGATGCGGCCAGCACGTGCGCGACGGTTCTCGGGCGGCCGCGGACAACGCTGAACAGCGGTCGTGTGATCGATGCCGCGGCGCCGATGCTCAGCCCCCCTGCCATGTACGCGAACGCGAAGGCGTCGCCGCGAACTAGCCGTGTATCTGCGTGGGCGTCAAGATGCGCAGCGTACAGCGCGAGTCCGATGCCCGTTGCTGAGCAAGCGGCCACCAGACCGGTCGCGGCATACTCGTACACGGCGGCGGCGCGACGTCCCCAGCGAACACACATCGCCATCAGTTGGGGCCGTCCTGTACTGGCAGCGGTTGTCAGGATGGCGAGGATGAATGCGACTCCGGCACTTGAGGCGAGCGGAACGCTTCCGACCAGGCGGTAGCCGAATCGGCCGGGATGAGCGATGAGCCACGCGGACCCGATCGCCGCAACGGCGGCGTACGTGAGTTGGACGGCGATTGCACCGCGTCGTGATCCACCATGGCGCCCTTCGGGAAACAGGAAGTCGCCACGAAACAGGCTGATGACGTGAGATGCCAGGAGGTCTGGTCGGTCGGCAACTCGCACCGCGCTCTTACGCCGGCCGCGACGAGCAGATGAGATCCGAGCATTCGCCATGGTCGCGCACTCTAGGCGGAAGCGCCGACAGTCGGGCGGCTCCAGGATGCTTGCTTGCGTGTCCGTGACCAGGACAGAGCCAACGCCCGAGTTTGCTCACTTGATCTGGACTCCGTCTCGGCGCTGGACAGGACGAAGTCCTCACGCAGTCGCCGCTCCTCGCGGGACTACTTGGCGCCGAACTCGGGCATGATGACTGTTGATCAGATGGGTACCAATCGCTGAAGTGGTTGCCGCGACGGCCGAGTGTCATCAATGCCTCGTGGTGTTGATGCCCTCGGTGACCTTCGGGAGCACCGTGTGCAGGTCGCCCACGACGCCGAAGTCCACGAGCTCGAAGATCGGGGCCTCCTCGTCCTTGTTGACGGCCACGATGGTCTTCGAGGTCTGCATGCCGGCGCGGTGCTGGATCGCACCGGAGATGCCGTTGGCGACGTACGGCTGCGGCGAGACCGTCTTGGTCGACGGCGGCACGCGAGGCGCCCACGGCGGCACCGAGGGCGTCGGCGAGGGCCTCGACCGCGGTGAAGTCACCGCCGGTGCCACGACCACCGGAGACCACGATGGCGGCCTCGGTGAGCTCGGGGCGACCGGTCGCCTGACGCGGCTGCGAGGCCACGATCTGCGCGGTCTTGGCGGCGTCCGAGATCGTCACGGAGACGTTCTCGACGGTGCCGGCGCCGGCACCCTCCTCCGGAGCGGCGGAGTTCGGCTTGACCGTGATGATCGGCGTCCCTTGGTGACCTTGGCCTTGACCGTGTAGTTGCCGGGGCCTCGACCCACGAGAACCGGACGACTGAGCTGATGCTGGAGCACCTCACCAACCAGGGCGTCGTCGGCCGGCTGGACCCGGTCCTCGTGGACCGTGGCGTCACCGCGGCTGCCGCGGACACGCTGGGCCGTCAGCATGGCCTCGAGCTGCGCCGCGTCGGGTGGGACGACAAGCAGCCGGTGTTCCGTCCCATCCGGCACGCCTGGCGGGTCGAGGTCGCGCGCGGACGGCTCGGCCGCTCCCGGCGACTCGCGAAGTCGTTTGAGAACACCACCACCTCCGCGACCGGCTGGCTCCAGGTCGCGTGCATCGCCACCACCCTGCGCCACCTGTCGCGTGCTCAGGCTCCCCGGCGCGCACTTCCAGCCGCAGCGTGACCGCGCGGGATGCCATGAGCGGACGAATCCGTAAGGGGTCCCCTAGGGTCGCTTCATGACTCAGCCACGGACCGTGTGGGAAGACCAGGGCGGCGTTCTCTCGGGCGGAGGTGGCATGGTGCGCGCTGCCGCGTTTCCGGTCGGCGACGGTGAACGTGGTGGCGTCACCTTCACCGTCAGGGTTCCCGATGGCTTTTTCACGCCGATCGAGGGTGGTGGACTCAGTGCGACCCTGCTGCTCAACCCGGATGAGGCACGCGGCTTCGCCGCTTGGCTGGCCGACGCGGCCGACGCGGCCGACACTGCGGGGCCACCCCTCTACGGCTAGTGGCATCCTCACATCGACATGAGCGTGGGTCTTTCCGGGCCCCTCACTCAGCCGCGAAATGGGACACACCCAGTAAGAATGTTGCGGTGGATCAGCTGGCGATGGCCCGCTTCCGGCGTCGCTGAACGACGATCGATTCCTTGCGCACTGCTTTCGCGGCTTCAGCCCAGATGCGCTGCACCGCGGCAGGCGACGTCACGTCCGCGACCTTGCGTGGTGTCGTCTCCTTGAGGCGAATCTTCGTCACAGCGTCCTCCTCGCCGTCGCGGTCCATGGTACTAGCACGGTGTCCTATTGGTCCGACACAACAACTTGCCTAGGGCCTGTCTGCCTCTGCGTACGCGATTGCCAGGAGGTCCGCGACCAGGAGGACGATTTGGCGGTCGGTGTCGACGAGGTCGCCCGCCTCGGGCGCATCCACAGTGACCATGCCGAATGCGTCTGCGTCGGTGCGGATGGAAGCGGAGATATAGGCATGATAACCGGAGCCGCTGCCTGCGTACGCGACGTTGGTGGCCTCGGCCGTGTCGGGCTCGAACCAGTCACCGCCCGCCGCCACCATCTGGAGCGCATAGTCGCCACGGGCGGTGCCCGACAGAAAGGGTGAGGGCTTGTCGCCGCGACCGGCGTAGGCCACTGCCGACATCCCGCTGGGGTCGAGTTGATAAACAACCGCCCGCAACCGGTTCACATCCTTGAGTAGCAAGGTGAGTGCCCCAACGGCCTGCGTCGCCACGTTCTTCACCTCGGCCTCGCGTTGACGCTTCGTCTTCGCCGGCATTGCCGCAATGAGTTCGGCGACTGGCTGCAAGGCGTCCTTCATTGCGACATGGAGACGGCCCGCCTCGAGTTCAGAGGCCGCCGCGCGGGCCGCCGTACCAACCTCGCGCACGACGAGAAGGAATGCCGATGCCAGACACAGGGCCAGTCCGCCGAGTGCCCACGCCCAGTCCCATCCGTGGAAGTCTTGGCCGAGCGTGATGAAGAAAGTGCCGATCACGGACCCGACCGGTACCGCCGAGGGAACCAGCCACTTCGACTCGACAACGCGCTGAGTGGCGGCATCCCATCCGCGTAAGGAATGCGTTCGGGTGCGCACGCAAGAACCCTAATGGGAGTCGTGATGATCTTCGTTGCTACCCGGCCTCCGCAGCGGATCGCCGCGGGCAGCGGCCTGACCGATCACGACGGGACGGCACTCATTGCCGCTCGGGCCGCGGGGAGGTCCAACGCCATCCCTTCCCGGCGAGCGTCGACGACATCCGGCTCGCCCCCGGTCGCGGGTCCGACCTACGGCGAGTCCTCGCATTGCGTTGACCCGTTCCTATCCGCCGAGCTGGTTGGCGACGGACCAGTTGTCCGCCTTGAGACGATCCAGCGTGTAGTTGAGTTTGCCCCGGTGCGAGACCTCGACCTGGATCACGGGCTGCTCCGGGACGTTCTCGACCGTCCAAGAGAACTCGACGCCATGCTCATCGGCTGTGCCGCCGCTGAGTTGGCCGGTCGCGAGGATCTTTCCTGAGGCGTCGTAGACGGTGACGTCCGCGCCGTCGCGGATGTCGTCGTAGCCGCCGCCCGGACCGGCTGAGCAGGGCTGCGAACGGTTCCTTGTCAGCATCTTGTCCATCTGGTCGAGAGCTTCCCCAGCACTCAGGATCTGGCCGCACCATTCGTGATCCGAGCTCGGATACACCGCGTCGACCAGGAGCGTTCCGCGCAACGTATGGACTGGGTTTCGGGTGCTTGAGTGCCTGCCGGTGAGTGTGAAGATCGCTGCACCGGCAGCCAGGACGATGACCACGCTGGCCGAGACGAGCATGACCAGGGGCCCCCTCGTGCTGGCTGCCGGACCTCGCGGACGCGGAGCTGTGCCCGCGGTCGCTGGTAGGGCGTCGTGGAGACTCGATGCCGTCGACGGAAGGTCGCGTCGACAGAAGGGGCACACGACCGCTTGCACTCGGATGTCGCTGGCGCAGAACGGACAGCGCTTGGTTGCATCGTTGTCCTGGTGAGGCGACGGCTCATTCATGGGCACAGTGTCGATCGCAGGTCGGGGGCCTGAGGGCGAATTCGGCAATTCGCCTACCCGAAGATCGACCGCGTGCCCCAAGCGGCTCGCCTCAGAAGCCGACCGGAGCGGGGGCGGACCCCTTCTGTGCGAGCCGGTATTCCCGACTGTCGGCAACCGGGCGTACCGTCGGAGCCGGTGCAGCAAGGGGTGGCAGATGCCATGGCACCACCACAAACCCCGCTTGGAAGGCATCGGCGGAACGGCGAAGCGCTAGTGCCGCGTGTCGTAAATAACTAGATGGTTGGTGTTCTGAAATCATGGGGCATGGCCAACCGTCCTGCCCCTGCTCTCGTGCTTCGTGATGGT
>NZ_BAAHAZ010000037.1:0-4552 GCF_054777115.1 Nocardioides maradonensis
TGAGAGATCACTCGAAGGATCCACCTGGTGGCCGCGCCTACGTTGCAGGCACGCGCTCACTCAGGTCCGTCGTACACCACTCTGCTGGACTCCACTGACCGCCATCGTCGCGGTACCGGGCGCGCCACTTGCCGTTGGGTCTCTTGGCGATGCTGCCTGCCATGGCAGTGCTCCTTCCGAGTGCCGTCCATGGTCGCCCGAGGGGCGACAGAAGGGCCAGCGTCAGCGGTGGTCTTGTGGACGGTTGGCCTGTTCGGCGAGCCAGAGGACGAGGTCGGTGCGCCAGTAGCGGACGTGGCGTCCGACTTTGAAGCTGCGGGGGCCGGCGCCGAGGTGGCGCCAGTAGCGGAGGGTGCCTTCGGGGAGGCGGAGGAGCTTGCAGGCTTCTTGGAGGGTGAGCATCTCGTCGCCGAGGTTGCGGTGGTCGGGGTTGGTGGGTTGCGGTTGGGTGCTCATGGCGGGTGTCCTTGCTGATGGTGGTGGTGAGCGGTCGGCTCGGGTTGATCAGGATCGACCGGCAGGTTTACCGAAATCGTGGATACCTGCCCGGATGGAGGAGGGGGATACCTGGGTTTCTGCAGGTCAACAGGTATCCCTAAAAAGTTCTCCGAGACCCCTTTCCGAACGCTGTTCGTGGGGTCGAGCGGGCGGGTCATAGGCCGAGTCCGGGGCCACGATCACGGGCCGGAGGCCTGTGGCTGGGGTCGGTGCCGACGCCGCGAGTCGCCAGCGAGTCGACGCGTCGAGTGGTTCGTGCCTTCGCCTGTTCCTGGGTGCGGGTGAGCTGCCACTGGTCGTGCTCGGCCTGGAGGTCGTCGCGGGGCAGGCTGCGGATCTCGGGGGAGCGTTGCAGGGCGGCGACGGTGTTGTCGACGCGGTCGAGCTCGAGGCCGAGCTGGTCGAGTCGTCGCTCGGCGTCGGTGAGGGCCGTGGTCAGGTTCCGGAGGCGGGCGACCCGTCGGTGCGGAGCCAGCTCCGCGTCGAGCTTGTCGTAGACGGTGTTGAGGTTGGCTTCGGCCGCCTCAAGGAGCGAGTCGGCTGTTGCTGCCACGGATCGCGCCTGGGTCGCCTCGGGGTGGGTGTGGGTGACCTGGTCGCGGGCGTGCTCCGCCACCACCTTTCGTGCCTGGTCGGCGGACAGGTTCAACAGCTGCTGCTCGGGATGTTCGGTGGTGTCGGGCATGAGGTGTTGCCAGCGTTGGGTCCACTGGTCGAGGTGGTCTTGGGCGTCGTGGACGTGGCGGCGGCGTTGGCCGAGCCGCCCGGCGCCGTTGCGGACGGTCGCTGCCGCCGTGACTGCTTCGCGCTGGTCGTGCTGCCAGGCGTCGAGCAGGTTCGCGACAAGGTCGTGCTCCTCGCGGGCCATGCCGGCCGCGAGTGCCTTGAGCTGGTTCCGCGTCTGGTGGGCGTGGTGGTGTGCGGCGCGGGCGTCTTCTCGGAGCTTGGTGATCTTGGGTGCGTGTGCGGCGCGGATGGTGAGGACGGCGGTGGCGTGGTGTCGGAAGGTCTCGAGGTCGTCGCGTTCGCGTGCGAGGTCGGCCTGTCGGGTCCAGGCTTTGTGGAGCTGGGCGAGGACGAGGTGGCGGGGGCGTTGGGGTGCGTAGCGTTCCATCTCGTCGGCGGCCTGGGTGGCGGCGTGGGTGGGGCCAAGGTCAGCCCGGTCGCGTCCCATGACACGGATCCATGTCGCCTTCGCCTGCTCGGGGGTGTCGGCGACGAGGTGGGCGATGTTGTCGTCGCGCCCGCGGGTCATGCTGACGTAGGCCGCGGACCCGCTGGTGGTGTCGGTGATCAACAGGTGCCCGACGGTGGTGGTCTCGCCCTGGGCGCCGTACACGGTGGTGGCGTAGGCGAGTTCGACCCGGCTGGCGACGTACCAGGCCGGCACCTCGCGCACCAACGCGTTGCCGGTGCGACGGTTCGGGCTTGTCGGCGCCAGGGTGAGCGTGCCGTCGTCGGTGATCGCGGTGACGATCCATTGGTCGCGGTTCGCGACGCCGAGTCCGTGGTCGTTGAGGCGGGTAGCGACCCGGTCCCCGACTCCGATCCGTTCCCCGGCATTGGTGGTGACGGCGCGGGTGTCGTCGACGTGGCCGAGGGCGACGAGCTGGTCCCGGACTGCACCGTTCAAGCTGGTGACCTGGGCGAGGGTGTCGGCCATGACCACCGACTGCTGGTCGCCGGCTGCGATCCGTTCGGCGGTCGCGGTGGCGAGGTCGTGGAAGCGTTCGGGTTCGGTGGCGTGGAGGTGGATCTGTCCGCGTTCCCAGAGCTGGTCGAACACCTCCTCCGGGTGCTCACCGCGGCGCATCGCCAGCGAGAGGGTGGCGTAGTCGAGGTCGGTGAAGCGGTGGATGACGTCGAGCCCGACCACGGAGTCGGGGTTGGCCCAGCGGGTGGCGAGGTCGAGGACTCCGCCGCGGCCGACGGCGGGGAGCTGGTGGCGGTCTCCGACGAGTGCGATCCGGGCGCCGACCTGGTCGGCGATCTGGAACAACGCCAGCGCGGTGTCCTGGTCGATCATCCCGGCCTCATCGACAAGCAACAGATCGCCCGGGCCAAGAGCCGCGGGTCCTATAGGGCTGTCGTCGGGGTGGTGGGTCCAGTGGCCGTCGTCGTCCCAGGTCCAGCCGAACTCCCTGGCCAGGGACGCGGCCGACGACGCGTCGATACCGGTGCCGTCTGTCACGACCTGGGCCGCCTTCAGTGTCGGTGTCACCACCACCAACCGGCGCCCCTGTCGGCCGAGCTCAGTGCGTAGTGCTGCGAGGACGGTGGTCTTCCCAGCGCCGGCCGCGCCTTCGACCACAACCAGCTGGCCTGTTCCGGCGAGGGCGGCGACCGATTCGGTCTGTGCGTCGTCGAGACCTGCATCGCGAGGTGGAGCTGCGGGTGCGGAAGGTTGCACAGCGCGGTGGGTCATCGAGGCGACGAGCTCGGCCTCGACCGCGAGCACCCGGGTCGAGGTGAGTGCCCGGACGTGTTCGGGGACACCCGGGTCGTCGATGAGCGGGACACTCCGCTGGACGGCGCGGCTGGTGATGTCCTCGGCGAGCTCGATCCTCGCCGCAGCCGTGGTGATGAGGCCGGTGGCGGCGAGGTGCTGCTCGACCTGGCCACGGATGTCTGCGGTGTTCCACGCCGACCGCGCGGTTCCGAGCCGCGTGATGACCAGGTCCGCAACCTGGTCGCGGTCGATCGACCCAACCGTCGGACCGGGGTTAGTGAAAGGGAGTCCGACTTGGGGCGGATCGACGTACCCGAGGTGGTGAAGGAGCTCGTTCCACTCCGACACCATTGCGGCACCGTCGATGGGCACGACCTTGTCCGGCCGGTCCTGTGCCCACGCCAACCGCGCCCACGAAGATTGGAGCCCGCGGCCGGGTTCCTCAGCGGGGTGGTCGCGGCGCCACTCGGCCTCGACGCGGTCCAGGTTGCGGTAGATCTGGGCGGACCGTGCGGAGAACCGCCCGACATAGGGGGCGAGCTCGGCCAGCTCACCGGCCTCGTCCATCGTGAACCCATGCGCGGAGAGCACCGCCCGGAACTCGGGATCCGTCACGACCGCGGCGTGGCCGATGCCGTTGATCGCATCGATCGAGTGCCGCACCCCGACTGAGTGCAGGCCTCGCCACTTCGCTTCGGCGAACACGCGGGCGTTGATCTGGAGGTGGAGATGACGGTGGGGGTCGCCGGCACGGGAGGTGTAGTGCCGGATCACCGCTGCCTCCATGGACTCGACCGGTACCTGGACCTGCCGCCCGCGGGGCCCGACCCGGGTGGTGGAGTGCTGGGCCAGCCACCCTATGACCTGCTCCGCTGCCCGGTCCTGCGCCGCATCCAAAGCTGCGGAGATCTCGGTGTGGAGGGCGGCGGCGAGGGACCAGGTCTTGGGTCCGTTGATGACGACCTCGACGAACCGCAGTGCGTGCTCGTCGTCGCGGATGCGGCCTTTCGGCTTGCCGGTCGCCAAGTCGATCCCTGCGACCCACCGCTCGTACTCCTCGCCGCCCATCGAGCTCGCACTGGTGACGCCGTCGGGTGTGGCGATGAGTCGGTCGGCGAGACCGGTGCCTTCGGCGAGGTAGTAGTCATCGGTGCTGGAGTGGTCGGCCTCGACGTAGGCGCGGGCAGCCTTGGGTGAGCCGGTGTAGAACTTCACCCCGCCATGCACCTAGATCACCCGCTCCCACGGTGTCCGTCGACAACCAACGGACCCCTAGAAATGCCGCGTGGGCCGCCCCCATTCCGGGCGACCCATCTACGAACCTTCGTAGCATGCGTCCCGACTGAGCTGGGGATGCGAAGCGGGGGGAGAGTGCAGAAATGCGAGCAGATTTCAGAAGCCGCAAAGAGCCAATGTAGATCAATGGTCGTGGCTGAGTGGGCATAAGAAGGCAGTTGCAGAGTCGGCTAGAGACTGCCGGGACGGCATCTGCCGCCGGGTGCCTACGGTGTCGACGGCACGTGAAAACTGACCCCCAAACGGCAACTGAAAACTGACCCCCTCCGAGAACCTGTCCTCGAGCTCGAGGCAGGAGATGCGGAGTGT
>NZ_BAAHAZ010000038.1:0-4172 GCF_054777115.1 Nocardioides maradonensis
CACCAACGCCGGCAATCAGCCACGCCATACCAGCACCGCAGCGACCGCCATGCAGCCAAACCTTCAATCCCCCAGCCAGACGAAACATCGAGGCTAGGGGAGTGAGTCAGTCGATCCCGAGCGCCCGCGCGACCGCCGGCCCACCGACCTCGCGCACCCAGTCCGGGTCACCGACCACGACCAGCTCATCAGTGGCGCGGGACATGCCGACGTACAACCGCTCGCGCGCCCGGTCCTTGACCGACGTCTCGTTGAGGCAGAGCACGACGGCTGCGCGCTCGAGACCCTTGCAGCCGAGGACGTGGCCGTAGAAGACCTCCTCGGCGTCCCAGAAGGTCTGCCAGTAGCCGTCCTGTCCGAGCTCCTCGACCTGCAGGAGCTGGGTGGTGTGCCGGTGCCCGGTGGTGATGACCGCGACCCGGCCGGGCTCCCACCCCTCGTCGTCCAGCAGCCGGATCACCTCGTCGTCGGCCGTCTCCTCGGCGTCCTCGGCAGCGCACGGCACGAAGCGCACCGCCGGCCCCGAGCTACCGCGCGCGTACATCCGCGACGGCGCGAGCGGCGCGAACGCCTGGTGGATCTCCTTGGTGTTGCGCAGGCAGTGGTCGAGGACCAGCGGGACGAGGGCTACCGGCGGAGCGCCGTACCGGCCGAAGATGCGCTGGTTCTCGTCGGAGAACACGTAGAGGCCGCCGTTCTCCTCGTCGCGCAGGGCCCCGAGCACCGGCGCCCACCAGGACTCAGCGAAGTCCTGGGCCTCGTCGACCACCGCGGCGTCGTACCTCTTGCCGTGGTCCAGACCCTGCGCCAGCTCCCCCATCACCCGCGGCAGCGTTGCCTCCCAGAAGTCGCTGTCGGCGCGGTCGCCGTTGGGCGCACCCCACTGCCGCCCGAAGTCGTGGAAGGTCCCGACGAACGCCGGCTGGTGCTTGCGGGGCCAGGTCGCGACGACGCGCTGGAAGTACGCCGCCAGGCCCAGCGAGTAGCACAGCAGCGCCACGCGCTGGCCCCGTCTGCTGAGCTCCTTGGCCTGCTGCAGCGCGAGCACCGTCTTGCCCGAGCCCGCGCCTCCGCGCACCTCGACGCGCGGCAGCAACCGGATCACGCCGAGCAGCATCGACTGCTGATCGGTGAGGTGGTTGACCTCGGCCGCGCGCTCGGCCGCGAACGCGTTGACGTCCGCGGGCGTGCCTCCGCTCGGCCCCCGCAGGATCTCCGCGATCGCCTGCACGTCGTCGGCGGTCAGCGTCCGCCGGGTGGTGTCTCCGCGGTACGCGTTCTCCCGCACCCGCGTCACCAGGTGTGCCATCTGGTCGCGGTCGTGCAGCGCCCACCGCGGCAGCTCGGGGACGTGGAAGTCGCTCGCGAAGCCGGAGTACGGCGTCACCACACCGTGCGCCCACGCGACCCGGCCCCGACTGCCCCACCGCGGGTCGCTCTCGACGTACTCCCGCAGCGCGTACTTCACCGCCCGCGCCTGCCCCACCGGGTCGATCCAGTGCGCCACCCCGCCGCTGCTCTGGCACCAGCCCTGGTCGAACCAGACCGACCCGCCCTTGACCTCGAGCACCAGAACCCCGCAGTCCGGCATCAGCACCACGAAGTCCGCCTCGTAGTCGAGCTCCTCGGTGGTCAGCCGCAGGTTCGCCAGCACGACGTCGTCCGGCCCCAGCCCGTCGACCAGCCCCTGCCACACGTCCCTCTCGGACTGGGTGACGAACTCAGGCGACTTCGGGATGCAGGTGACCACGGCGTCATCGTGCCAATCCAGTCCGGCGGATTCGTCGATTCCGCGATTTCGCGGTTCGGCGAATGGCACGCTACGGGCGGAGGTCGGCACGATGGCAGCTGGAGATTCCGCACTCGCTCACGCACAGCGGCTGAAGAGCCACGCACGCGATCTCGTCGAGAAGGCAGGTCAGTACCTCATCGCGGTCGAATCGGAGATGACGATCGCCAGCCATCTGAAGGAGCTGAAGCAGCTCGGTTGGCGGATCCTGGAGGACCGGGAGTGGCCGCGCAGTCGGCGCGCCAACGTGGACTTTCTGGCCGTTGGGCCGCCCGGCGTCTTCATCATCGATGCCAAGCAGTGGGCCGAAGTCTCGATTGAGAACGGCGTACTATTTCGCGGCCAGTCGGATGAATCGACAGCGCTCGAAAGGCAGCGGGAACTGATCGACCGCATCGTCAGCGACCTAGAATCTTCCGGCCTCGTCCCGAGCGCGATTCAATCGGTCTTCGCGTTCACCAACAATGCGATGACGCCGACGTGCCTCGGCCCCGTGACCCTCATGGGTGCGAGCAGCCTCATCGCGTGGCTGATCTCGCAACCGGGTCGCTTGCCGCCGGACAAGATCACGGAGATCGCCGATGCTCTGGAGCTGACGTGCCCCCCAGTCACGGTGCCCACCGACCGAGCGAAGCCCTGGATTGCTCGAAAGAAATCCGTCGCCATGGGGCCTCGGCCCAAGGATCAGCCGGCGGACGCGCCGCTGATCGATGCTGATGAGATCCATGGCGCCCTCAGCGCGGCCCTCCTCGCCAAACCGATCGAGGACTGGATGACGTTCGTCCACCCTGACCAGCTCCGTCTCGTCGGCACACGTTGGAATGGCCCCTATCGGATCCGCGGTCCGGCCGGCACCGGGAAGACGGTCGTCGGGTTGCACCGAGCTGTCTATCTCGCTCAGCGATCGGACCTTCCGATCCTGTTCAGCAGCTTCGTCAAGACGCTCCCTCGCGTTCAAAGATCTCTCGCTCGTCGGATTTCCGAGCCCGCGGCCGCCAATATCGAGTTTGTTCATATACATCTACTTGCGAAGCGGATTCTCGAACAGGCTGCGATCCCGATCGACCTGAACCCCGCGAAGGTGCGCCGGGCGTTCGAAACCGCGTGGGTCCAAACTGGCGCAGCACGGCATCTCGCCCGATTCGAGGCTCGGCCCGACTATTGGCTGGAGGAGATCGACTACGTGATCAAGGGCCGGGGGATCCTGGACTTCGAGGACTACCACGACCTTGTTCGCGTCGGACGCAAGGCAGCACTACCGCGCGACGTGCGTCCGCACGTTTGGGACCTATATGTGCGGTACGGCGAGATCCTTGCCGAGACGGAAGTCTGCGACTTCAACGACCTACTTCTCAACGCGCTCGACGTTGTCCGCGAGGATCCGGCAGCCCAGCGTTACGGCGCCGTTATCGTCGACGAGGTCCAAGACCTCACGCTGACGGGCCTGAAGCTCCTCAGGGCCGTCGCGCGCGACGACCAGATGTTGCTGATAGGTGACGGGCAGCAATCGATCTATCCCGGGGGGTACAACCTGGCGGAAGCGGGAATCAATGTGACAGGTCGGTCGAGCATCCTGCGAGTCAACTACCGCAACACCGCGGAGATTCTCGAGAGGGCCATTCGCGAGGTTGAACGCGACAGCTTCGACGATCTGGACGGCGAGCCGGCCTCCGGCGGCAGGGACACAGAGGTCCTCCGCCACGGAAGCCATCCGCTCACTGTGTTCGCCGCATCCCGCGCGGATCTGGAACGACAACTGGTCGATCAGGTCCGCCGCTCACGAGACTTCGGTATTCCGCTGGGCGACATGGCAGTACTCGTGTCCAATAGGGACGATGTGGCTCGCTACGCGCGGGCTCTCAACACCGCCGCCCTTCCGACCATCGATCTTCTCGACTACGACGGCGTCACCCAAGACAGGATCAAGGTCGGCACTCTCAAACGAGCCAAGGGGCTGGACTTTAAGTTCGTGCTGATGCCGGGATTGCGCCAAGCGCCGCCCGCGCGCAAGCCCGAAGAGACCGAAGACGCCTATTCAGAACGCTTGGTGCGCCACCACCGCGAGACCTTCGTCGGCATGACCCGAGCTAGGGACGGTCTCTGGCTTGGATACCTGCCCTAGCGCATTCGCACCTCCTTGCCGGTCTGCAATTCCGCCCGTATCGCGAACGCCGATGCGGTAGGACTGTGCCGTGGTCAGATACTCGGTCGAACATGCGCTGCGCCAAGTGGCGATGGAGTGGTTGGACGGGCGACCTAACCCGCGCGTGGACTTCGGCTGGCTCGCTAGTGCCGCGGATTTGAAGTAGTTGGACGGTTGGCCTTTGCGAGGATCTGGTCGGCGGTCTTCGTCCAAACGAACGGATGAGCACGGTCGTGCCAG
>NZ_BAAHAZ010000039.1:0-2989 GCF_054777115.1 Nocardioides maradonensis
CGGCCGCGTCCCCGCGGCCGTCAACGAAGAGAACCAGTAACCGAGGGGGTCAGTTTTCGATTGCCGCGAGGGGGTCAGTTTTCAGCCGCCGTTGACACACGGAACCGCTCGCGGCGCAGTCTCCGACGGGGACCGTACGGGCGTGTTCGTCGAGAGCTTTGGCATGCGTGACCGGGGCCGCGCCTGCGCGACGCCCGGGCCAGGCCCATTCCTCCCGTCCACAGCCCTTGAAGGGCGTCCGGGTTCAGGATTCGGGTACTCGGGGTTGTCTGGCGGAAATCTCGTCGAGCACGTCGTCCACGCGCTCGACGAGGCGGCGGTACATGGAGGGGAGAACGAAAATGAAACCGCATAGCCAGAATGCAAGGATGAAGAACGTGAAGGGAAGGCCTCGACTCCCCAAGACGAGCGTGTAGGAAAGGCAGAACGGGACGGTGATGAGAAGCCAGAACCACTTCATTCGCAGCCTTCCTGAGAGGACGCTCACCGCCTGATCTTGCTCAGCAGCAGCTGCGACGAGGATTGGAGCACTCCAGTTCCAGTTGCCTCGCTCGCTGATCGGGAAGTAGATCTTGATCTGCTGATCGCTTACCCGCCCGACGAGAGGCTTGCGTTCGCCCTGCGGAAGGACGAGTTGAAGACGGTCGGTGACCCACGGGTCCACCTGTATGCCAAGGTGCCTGACCACTTCGTTCTTGGACAGGGGGACTGTGCGGGTCCATGGCACCCCGACCGTCCACAGGCGAGCAGAGAGCCACAAGTTTTGGAACATCTCAATTCCCCGTCAGCCAAGGCGGCGAATGGAGGGACCAGCCAAACTGGAACGAACCGCCAAATTTGGTTCCCTCGGGCAAAAGTCCGTAGCCCAGATTCGTCCTGTCCGGCCCCGAGAAGTTGGTCTACATCAAGTGAGAGAACTCGGCGTCGACCTGGTCGCTGGGCATGGTCGCGACTGGTCCACGTTCGATGGTGGTAGTCACTCTCATCAGCCCCTCTCACAGGGTGCCGTCGACAGTGACGGCTGGGTCGCAATGTACGCCGCGTACGCGGCCGGTGTGCGCATCTCCAGACCCGAATGGGGCCGCTCGGTGTTGTAGTGCTCGACCCAGTGCCCGATCACGACCCGCGCTTCGGTCAGCGAGTGCAAGACCTCGCGGTTGAGCAGCTCGTCGCGCATCGATCCGTTGAACCGCTCGATGTAGCCGTTCTGCTGCGGGCTGGCCTTCGCGACCTGCACCGGCTCCACGCCCTGGTCTTTGAGCCCTGATCCACCGGTGATGTGTGGCGTGGCGTGCGTGGCGTGAAACGAGAATGCCCTCCTGAGCAGGGAGGATCTGGATTGCGACGTCCGATCCGAACCACTCAAGAGGGGCACCTCGTAAGTGAAACCTTCTCACACGATCCGGCCTTGTTTCGATGATGCGAATCTGGTGTCGGCTGCCGGGTTGATGCCGGTGCTGAGGCTGGCCGAAGCAGCAGGGTTGTACGACCACCTGGGTGCGCTCACGGTGGCCTCGCCGAACGCCGCAGCGAAGGCAGGATCGGTGATCGGCGGGATGCTCGCGGGGGGCGGACTCGATTGATGATCTCGACCTGCTGCGCCACGGCGCGATGGGCAGGTTGTTCGCCGGGATCCGGGCCCCTTCGACCCTGGGCACGTTCTTGCGCTCGTTCACCCATGGTCACGTCCAACAGCTCGACCGGGCCGCTGCAGGAGTGCTGGCCGGTCTCACCGCGCAGGTCCCGGACCTGCTGGCAGGCGGTGAGGCTCTCGGGTTCATCGACATCGATGACACCATCCGTGAGGTCCACGGCCACTCAAAGCAGGCCGCCGCGTTCGGGTACACCGGGGTCCGTGGCCTGAACATCCAACTCGCCACCCTCAGCACCCCGACCGCGGCACCCGTGATCGCACGGGCGCGGCTACGTCGCGGGAACTGTGCCTCCCGTACCGGGTCGGGCCGGTTGCTGGCCCAAGCAGTCAGTACCGCACGTGGCGCGGGGGTCACCGGGCAGGTGATGGTGCGCGCGGACTCGGCCTACTACGGTGCCCCGTTCGTCGGCGCCGCGGTGCGGGCCGGGGTCTGGTATTCGGTGACCACGCGGATGAACCCCAAGGTCCGTGCCGCGATCACCGCGATCGACCCCGACGCGTGGACCCCGATCGCCTACCCCCACGCGATCTGGGACGAGGCCGATCAGCGGTGGATCTCTGACGCAGAGGTTGCCGAGATCGACTTCACCGCGTTCACCGGCCGGCCCAAGGTCGAGCAGGTGCAGTGTCGCCTGGTCGTGCGACGTGTGCGACGACTCCAACCCCTCACCGGTGACGGCACCGAGCAAGGCGAGTTGTTCACCGTCCACCGCCACCACGCGTTCATCACCAACAGCACTCTGGGTCTGATCGAGGCCGACCAGACCCACCGCGCCCACGCCGTGGTCGAGCAAGTCATCGCCGAACTCAAAGACGGCCCGCTCGCGCACCTGCCCTCAGGGTCCTACGCCGCGAACGCAGCCTGGGTCGCCTGCGCGGTGATCGCGTTCAACCTCGCCCGAGCCTGCTCGGTCGCGGCCTTGATGCGCACGGCACGTTGGGCGACCCTACGGACCCGGATCATCAACATTCCCGCCCGGATCGCCACGACCGGGCGACGACTCGTCGTGCACCTACCAACCCACTGGCCCTGGGCCACCAACTGGGAATCACTATGGTCGACCGCAACAGGCCCACCGCCCACGACCACCACCTGACCACCCAGCCAGCCAAGGCGCCACCCCAGGACCCAACGTGGAAGAACCGGCACAGACCGGCAGCCAAGTCACGCCCGGAGCAGCCCACACCACCCGGCCCACCGACCCAACACCCCCGAAATCAACATCGGTGGATCAGGGTTGAGCCAGCCCAGCAGGCTGGCAGCGATGAACTCGCGGCCGTTGTCGGAGCGGATGACCTGGGGCCGGCCGTGGATCTCGAAGATCCGCTCCAGGG
>NZ_BAAHAZ010000040.1:0-2634 GCF_054777115.1 Nocardioides maradonensis
CGGCCGCGTCCCCGCGGCCGTCAACGAAGAGAACCAGTAACCGAGGGGGTCAGTTTTCGATTGCCGCGAGGGGGTCAGTTTTCAGCCGCCGTTGACAGACCCAGTCCCCGCGCACGATTCCTGCGGTGGCGTCGTCCAGCCATCGCTGCGCATCAGCCTGCTTGGCGAAGTGCCTTGCGTGCTCGACGCCGGCCTCATCGCGATAGCGGGCTCGGTAACGCTCTGAGGAAACCGCCTTCTCACAGCCGGTTGTCGGGTCGACCACGACACGTGTCGCTATGCGCTTCGAGATGCTGGCCATGCCTCATCGTGCGCCGCTCCCTCGACGTGGTCTAGCGGATGGCGGCCGTGATCGGTTGGCAGGATTGGAGCGCCGTCGACCACTGTTGACTATTGGCAGCGGTGGGCCGACCGCGGCCCGATGCCCGCGAGCGTCGAGACGTATACGCCGCATCACACCATTGAGGGCCTGGACTCGAGTTCCGCGTGTTATCTCTACCCCACTGAGGTATCGATCGCTGGACCCAGACGTGGGCCGAACCGGAGCAGGTGAACTACATGCTGGAGCCGCCCGGTCCGGCCGAAGGTATCCAACCGAGGACGCCAAGATGGTCGCGCACCGGGCCCCTCATGGGTACTCGATCCCACCACCATCCGGCGCTGTCCTCCGCACCAACGAATGAGATCCATCCTCGGGATGTCGCCATCGTCATCAAACGGAGCAACTGGTCAGCAACGCCCACCGCATGTGGTGGCAGAGCCACGCTACTTGCATCCAATTCTCTCTGCAGACGGTCCCTCAACAGGTACGCAGATACGAGATCATCAGCCCCCCATAGGTTCGGATCAGGATCACTCCACGACCGCGGAAGCTCCTCGTAGAATTTGGCGACGTGGCCGCACCACCCGTCGATCAGATCTGCCAATGGGGTGCCGTCGGGCTCGCAGAAGATCGATGCCGCTTCCGCCATTGTCATCCGCCGCTTATGGCGCACCACGCACCACCGCGGTGCTGCGCCATGGCAGCGACTCGTTGATGAAGACGCGGACAGAACCGAGGTCGAAACGAACTGCATCAGATCGAATCCTGGTGGGGATTCCGTTTTCCATTGCATTCAAGATCTGCTCCACGGTCGGCCGTCCCGCGAGGTCTCCTTCGCCGGCGTGCTGGTAGGCCATTTGCGCAAGTTCTTCATCAGAAAATGCACCTGCCTCACCGCCAAATTCGAAGCAGCTATTGTGCACCAACACTGGAGTCGGTCCGACGTAGTACGTGTGGATCGACTTGACTTCCAGGTTGTACGCCCACCGGTTCCGATGGGTCGGGACCTTGCTTCGTACGGTCAAGTATGACGTCCCGCGAGCCAGCACTCGGTGCCCGATCGCAACGGTCCCCGCCGCCACGAATCGCTGGACACTGGCATCCCAGATCATGTGCCCGACGGTGGCGTCGAATTGTGAGCCGTCGCTGAACGTGATCAGCACCATGCTGTGCGGGCCCGAGTGCTTGATCACCGCCAGGACTGGCTCCGCTTTGGTGATCCCAGTGGCAGGGTCAGTAGCCACCACTTGATCGCCCGCCTTGATCTTTCGGATGGCCTTGGAGTGGTGCTTCGCCATGAGCACGCGGGTGTCGCCGCTGAAGCTGTTTCCGCATGCCGTCGCGGCGTCACCTTCAGCGGCTTCCCCCTCCGCAGAAACGCCAGCCTCAACTTCCGGCGCGCCTTCTTCGATAGCGAGTTCACCAAGCACATCTCCGCCGAGATCAGCAAGAAGGAATCCTTCAGCCGCGTCGGTAGCTGGGTCCGCGCCTCCTTGAAGTCCGTTGAGTACGGTGAGTCCGGCGATCCCGCCCACCTCGAGCGGGTGATGAATGATGATGCTTCCTGTGGCCTTCTGTAGGTCCCACCAGGTCTGAGCACCGCTGGAAACTGCCCCGGCAACGTTCGAAGCAGCATCGCCAAGTCCGGACAGGGCCGAGCCAAGAGCACCGAGCAGGCCACCGGCACCGCCACTCTCTGCGACCGGCGGAGGCGGAGGGGGCGGCAGAGGTGTTCCTTCCCATGTTCCGCCGTTGTCTGACCCGCCACCGCCGCTGGTCGAGCCGCTACTTGAGGACGAGCCACTGCTGACCGGCTCGGCCTCTTCTTGTTGAGTTTGTTGACCGGTGTTGTGGTGCCCGGAATCGTTGCTCGATCCGCAAGACGACGGGATCGACGCGCTCGCCCGAGGCAGTACCACTGGACAGCCATGTGTCGGCGTCGCATGCGGGTGCGGGTTGAGTTCCTGTCCACCGCCTGGCAGGTGGGTCAACCCGGAGGGGTCGGAGAACTCGACGGGGTTGTCGCGGCTGTAGCTGTAGGGGTTCGCTGAAAGCGGGTCGGACGTGTTCAGGATCGGGTCGGGCGTGGTCAGTTGGTTGAGGTTGGGGGTGTAGGAGCGTTCGTCGAGGCGGACGTCTCCTGTGGGGTCGTGCTGCTTGTTGAGGAATCCTCTGCCGTCTTGTGTGCTGGGCGCTCCGTCTTGGGTTTTCTCCCTGTCCGGCCCCGAGAAGTTGGTCCACATCAAGTGAGAGAACTCGGCGTCGACCTGGTCGCTGGGCATGGTCGCGACTGGTCCACGTTCGATGGTGGT
>NZ_BAAHAZ010000041.1:0-2561 GCF_054777115.1 Nocardioides maradonensis
CGACCCCGTGGATACTGGTGAGCACGCCGCCATCGAGAGCGGCGAGTAGGGCACCGAGGATCACCTCAAAGCCCACCACCCCACGGGGCTCTGTCGGCACGGCTTTGGTCACGAATTCTGACTGCATTTGGTCGCCAATGTCGAACGGTCCCGGAGTGACCCTGCAGTCACATCCTGGTCGCGAATTCTGAGCGCAGTCGAAGCCGGGGACGACGCCCGGCGCCTGATGGGCACTCGGCGGAGCGCGGCTGTGGCTGCGGTACGACCACGTGATCGCCGCGGCGGCAGCGCGGGCCTGGCCTCAGCACCGATCGGCCTGACGCCCGCGACCCGGGGCCCCACAAGGCCGGGACCGACGGCCCGGGTTCCCGTGGTCAGTAAGTGTCATGTCCCTTCGAGTCTTGGCGGAGCAGACTCCCAGCGGGGGATTCACATGGCCACGCTCCAGCTCGGGCCTCGGGATCAAAGGGGATTGACTGAACATGGAATCGAAATACCAGAGGCGGCTCGCTGCCGCCGTGGCCGCAGCAGCCCTTGGCGCGGCAACGTTGTCCACACCACCGCCTGCGGCGCATGCCGACGACCTGTCTCTGACCTTCTTCGGTTACGACGGCAGCAGTGCCGTTGCTGACGCGGTCGCTGAGTCCATCATCCAGGGCAACACGCTAGCTGGGGCGCTGACTCTCGCCCAGTCGCTTGCCACTCTCACGGACCCACAGACACTGGTTGCGATCACCGACGTCCTCACCAATCCGCCCGACCCTTTCGATCCCGAGACCGCGGTAACGCAGCTGTTGGAGATTCCCGCCACCCTCGCAAGCGACACCGTCGGTGACAGCAGCAGCGGTCAAGCAGTCGCGGCCCTGAGCGCTACCACCCAGAAGACGAGCCGAGGGCGCGGACGGAAGACCACTGTCCAGCCCGCGCTCGCCGACCAATATGACAATGGTGAGCCCAAGGCGCAGAACGCGTACCGCTGGCAGCACCACAACAGTACGGCGGTCAAGATCTGGCTCGAAGAAACGACCAACTCGGGAACCTACCCCGTCGGCTACATCGTCGAGGACTACACCGCGAACACCTACTACGGGAACGGCCGCGACATGTACTTGTACGACGATATGAGGCCGGGATCGATCAGCCCGACCATCACCCGCTACTCGGCGAAGCTGCGACAGGACATCAACAACTGGCCCGACGACACCATCGCGATCTACAACTGCCCGACAGGCGGCACGTTCTTCACGTGCAATGCGAATGGTTACGTGGAGTCCGGCAATACCGACTGGTACTACGAACAAGTCAACTTCCGGATGAGCGAGGGCGCCGCGGTAGCCGACGTGCAGATCCAGACGCGTCGGGCACGTCAAAACAGTGCCGGCCTGACCTTCCCGATCGCCGCCACCGGAGGATGATGGATCCGTGACACTGACGCAGAGGCAGGTCTACGAGGCAATCAGCCTCGCGATAGACAACGCTGGTGAGGTCCTTGGCATGGCGATCTCAGCCGAGAACAAGGAGGACCTGTACTCCGCACTGGTTGACCGCTTCGGCATCACCGAGAACCAGGCGGACGTGATCGGCAGCTTCAGTTTCGGTCGAATGACCCGACAGGACCGTCAGTCGTTCGCCCAAAGGCTGGCTGCCGAGCCTGAGGAACCTCCGGCTTGAAGCCCGCAGAACGTCTTGCGGGCCGTCGGTGCCACATGGCTGCTCCGACTGTCACGGCTTCGACACGCCCCGCACCGGCGACCCTCTTCCCGAGCACAGGGCCCGGCCCGACCCAAGACGCTGAGTGACGCCAAAATTCACGACCAACGAAACCCCGATCCGGTGGGAGCGTCACGATTCGCGACCAAACGACATCAGAGATGACGATCAAAGCCACTGGCACGTCCCCCAACGCCGGGGCACCACTCGCGCAGGAGCGAGACCAGCCCTCACACCGGCAAGACACGTGGTTTGTCTGCCTGCCTCATATGTGCGGTGTGGCTTGACCGGTCGGACCGGCAGCAGACGGCTTCACCGCTGGCGCCTCTCCGAAGACGTCGGCCAGACCTTCGCAAGCCCCCTGCGGCACTAGCCTGAGCATCTCGCGGCAACGACGCTGCGCGTGCCCGATGCCATCCGCGTCGGTCACCGACTCATAGTCGGTCAGCGCACCAAGCAGCTCGTCTCGAAAGCTGGCGTCTGCATTGAAGCGGTACCTCTCGAGCACGCCCTCAAGCGCCGGGTCGACGATCGTCACTTGGAAGGTTGGGTCGCCGGCAATCCGACGCCGCAGTATCCCGTTGATGTGCTCGTCACGGAAGGAGTAGCCGACGACCACGAGTTCGGCGGCACGATGAAGCCAGGCGTCGAACTCTCTCAGCATCGCTGCGAAGGGGCCATCGCTTCGCACCTTCCCCCGTTGCCCGAAGATGACGCCCAAGCGGCCAGATGGCTCCGGTGCCGTGGGTAGGTCGGGACTGCTGCACGAACGGGTGACAGGTTGGGTCACGCAGCCTGAGTGGCTGGCGTGGTCATGATGGTCTCGTACTCGATGGGGGTCAACCGTCCGA
>NZ_BAAHAZ010000042.1:0-2219 GCF_054777115.1 Nocardioides maradonensis
TGTCGACGGCACGTGAAAACTGACCCCCAAACGGCAACTGAAAACTGACCCCCTCCGAGAACCTGTCCTCGAGCTCGAGGCAGGAGATGCGGAGTGTTGGCAGTGGAGGACTGGGCGGAGATCCGGCGGTTGCACCGCGCGGATGGAGTGCCGATCAAAGTGATCGCCAGGTCGATGGGGATCTCGAAGAACACGGTGCGCAAGGCGCTGCGTGATGACGGGCCGCCGCGCTACGAGCGGGTCGAGCGTGGGTCGCTGGTCGACGCGGTCGAGCCCCAGATCCGTGAGCTGCTGCGGGTGACGCCGACCATGCCGACGACGGTCGTGGCTGAACGCATCGGGTGGGAGCACTCGATCCGGATCCTGCGGACCCGGGTCAGCGACCTGCGGCCGGTGTACCTGCCGCCGGACCCGGCATCGCGCACGACCTATGAGCCGGGCGAGCTGGCGCAGTTCGACTTCTGGTTCCCCGACATCGAGCTCCCAGTCGGGTACGGCCAGAACCGGACGGCAAAGCGGCTGCCGGTGATGACCACGGTGACCGGCTATTCGCGGTGGTCGGGCGGGTTGTTGATCCCTTCCCGCGACGCCGCGGATCTCTACGCCGGCTGGTGGCAGCTGCTGTCGACCCAGCTGCAGGGCGTGCCGAAGACACTGGTGTGGGACGGCGAAGGAGCAGTCGGTCGGTGGCGCGCCCGCCAACCCGAACTCACCGGCGATTGCCAGGCGTTCCGTGGCGTGCTCGGTACCAAGGTCTACATCTGCAAGCCCGCCGACCCCGAAGCCAAGGGCATGCTCGAGCGACTCCACGACTACCTGGAGAAGTCGTTCCTGCCCGGCCGCACGTTCACCTCACCGGAGGACTTCAACACCCAACTCGCCGCGTTCTTCGTGAGAGCCAACGCCCGCCGGATGCGGGTCCTGGGCTGCAGTCCGGGTGACCGGGTTGCCGCGGACCGTGCCGCGATGATGCCGCTGCCACCGGTGCCGCCCGAGGTCGGCTGGCGAAAGACCATGCGGCTGCCGCGCGACCACTACGTCCGGCTCGATTCCAACGACTACTCCGTTCACCCCGCTGTGGTCGGGCGGCGGATCGAGATCCACGCCGACCTCGAACGCATGTGGGTGACCTGCGAAGGCGCGATCGTCGCCGACCACGCCCGCGTGTGGGCCCAGCACCAGACGATCACCGACTTCGAGCACACCGTCGCTGCCAAGCTGCTGCGCCAAGGTCGCGGTGATCTGCTGCGCCCGGTCGCGGACGCGGTGACCGGTGAGGAGGTCGAGGTCCGGTCGCTCGGCGTCTACGACCAGATCCTCGGACTCGTCGACGGGGAGGTGTCGTGATGGCTGCTCGGACGACCACGAAGACCGCTCCGAAGACCGGACGGGATGTCACCAGCGAACTGGAGTACCTGACCAGGGCGTTGAAGGCGCCGACACTGCGCGAGTCGGTCGAGCGGCTTGCCGAGCGAGCTCGTGAAGAAGCCTGGACTCATGAGGAGTTCCTCGCCGCCTGTCTGCAACGCGAGGTGTCGGCCCGGGAGTCCCACGGCGGTGAGGGCCGGATCCGCGCCGCCCGCTTCCCATCCAGGAAGAGCTTGGAGGACTTCGACTACGACCACGCCCGTGGCCTGAAGCGCGAAACCGTCGCGCACCTGGGCACCTTGGACTTCGTCGCCGGCAAGGAGAACGTCGTGCTGCTCGGCCCGCCCGGGACCGGGAAGACACATCTGGCCACTGGGCTGGCGATCCGGGCCTGCCAGGCCGGCCATCGCGTCCTGTTCGCCACCGCGTCCCAGTGGGTCGACCGGCTTGCAGAGGCCCACCATGCCGGCAAGCTGCAAGACGAGCTCCGCAAGCTGGTGCGCTACCCGGTGCTGGTCATCGATGAGGTCGGCTACATCCCCTTCGAGCCCGAGGCAGCCAACCTGTTCTTCCAACTCGTCTCGTCCCGCTATGAGCGAGCCAGCCTGATCGTCACGTCCAACAAGAACTTCGCCCGCTGGGGTGAGGTCTTCGGCGACGACACTGTCGCCGCGGCGATGATCGACCGGCTCGTCCACCACGCCGAGGTCATCGCGCTGAAGGGCGACTCCTACCGGCTGAAGAACCGAGAACTCGGCCGCGTCCCCGCGGCCGTCAACGAAGAGAACCAGTAACCGAGGGGGTCAGTTTTCGATTGCCGCGAGGGGGTCAGTTTTCAGCCGCCGTTGACA
>NZ_BAAHAZ010000043.1:0-1660 GCF_054777115.1 Nocardioides maradonensis
CTAGCCTCGATCTTTCGTGTGGCCGGCTGAGGATGGTTTCGGTGTAGGGCGGTTCGTTCGGTAGCAGTAGCGCGCGTGTGATCGCCGGCGCTGGGGCCGCCGGTTCTCGGTGTCCTTGTCGGTGGGTCTGGGGTGGTGCCGTCAGGCGGTGCGGAGCGAGTGCCAGCCGTTGTCGATGAGCTGGTTCCAGGGCCAGTCCCTGGGGAGTCGCAGTCGTCTTCGGCGGCCGGTGCTGATGATGCGTCCGGCGACGGCGAGGAGTCGGAACCGGAGCCGTTTGGGTTCCCAGCGGCGGGCGGGTTCGTGCTCGTCGAAGGCGAGGGTCTGGGTCCAGGTGAGGAGGTCGGCGGCGAGTGCGACGATTTCCATCCAGATCCGGTTCTGGGCGAAGCCAGCGAAGGGCAGGTTCCGCATGCCGGTGTCCTTCAGGCCACGGATCCGGTCTTCGCAGCGGGCACGTTGGCGGTGTCGGACCTCGAGCGCGGCCAGTGTCCATCCAGGGCCGCGGGTGTTGGTGGCGAAGCAGGTGATTCGCCAGCCGTTGTGGTCGGTCAGCCGCAGTTGGGCGCCGGGGTGCGGGCGTTCGCGGCGGGCGATGACCCGCATCCCGGGTGGCCAGTCGTCCTTGGTGCCGGTCCGGCTGGTGGGTGGCATCCATGCCGTCAACTCGGCGACCTGCGCACCGTCGCGGGCCTCGCCATCGCTGTCGAGTGCGGCACGCCAGGCCTGATCCGGGATCGTCTCGATTGCTGTCTTGACGGCTTCGCTGGCGCCGAAGCCGACGGTGTACTCCAGGCCCGAGTCGACGATGTGCCGCAAGAACGCTTTGGAGCAGCCGCCGGTGTCGGTGCGGACCAGAACCTGGCCCCGCTCGCGCTCGGGCAGCTGAGCCATCGTGTCATCCAATGCTGTGATGTGGTCGGCGCTGTCCCAAGCCGAGGCACGACCAGGTCGCAGGTTGAGCACGCCGGTGTCCCCGGTGCCGTGGGCACCGTGGTCGATCGACGTCGTCATCGGATGGAACCCGAAGCCACGCTTGTAGGTCGGCTCGGCCCCCTCCTTTTCGGAGTGTGCGCCCACCAAGGTGGCGTCGATGTCGACGATGACCTGCCCGCCGCTGCGTCGACCCGCGGCCCCGGCCAACGGCCGGCGTGCTGCCCACACCGCGGCCCTTGCATCGGCACGCGCGCGCCGGATCGCGACGACCGCGGCATCCACGTCATCGGCAAGCGTGGCGAACAGTCGCGACACCGTCGGGTCAGAGGCGACAAATCCGAAGATCGCCGGCTGAGCGCGGACAGCCGCGATGTCCGCGAGGCAGTCCCCGCCGAGCGCGACCGCGGTCGCCAGGTCGAGCAAGACCTTCCCTGGATCATGCTGGGCCCGCGAGCCGCACCACGGCGTCAACGCCGCCGACAGGCCACGGCCCAGGCCCGCGACTCGGCTCGCTTCCCGCAGCAGCAGAGCGCCCGACGAGGAGATCAGCGACTCGCGGACCGGATCGAGAACAACAGACGCAACCGGGTTAGCCTTCACCTACGGAGTGCCTCTCTACGCGGTGGATCTTGACCTTCGACAAGCCAAGAATCCCGCGCCAGACAGGCACTTCCGTGCGTTACGCGCCGTACTCAACCCCGGCGACATGAAATCTCGAGGCTAG
>NZ_BAAHAZ010000044.1:0-1608 GCF_054777115.1 Nocardioides maradonensis
CTAGCCTCGATGTTTCGTCTGGCTGGGGGATTGAAGGTTTGGCTGCATGGCGGTCGCTGCGGTGCTGGTATGGCGTGGCTGATTGCCGGCGTTGGTGTCGCCGGTTCTCCGGTCCTTGGTTGTCGGTGTCTGCGGTGGTGCCGGGTCAGGCGGTACGGAGCGTGTGCCAGCCGATGTCGATGAGCTCGTTCCAGGGCCAGTCGCGTGGGAGTCGGAGGCGTCTTCGCCGGCCGGTGCGGACGATGCGTCCGGCGACGGCGAGGATCCGGAATCGGAGCCGTTTGGGTTCCCAGCGGCGGGCTGGCTCGGTGTGGTCGAAGGCGAGGGTCTGGGTCCAGGCGAGCAGGTCAGCGGCGAGTGCGACGACCTCGAGCCAGATCCGGTTCTTGGCGTAGGACGCGAAAGGCAGGTTCCGCAGACCGGTGTCTTTCAGGCATCGGATGCGGTCCTCGCAGCGGACGCGTTGGCGGTGTCGGACCTCGAGCGCGGGCAGGGTCCAGCCCGGCCCGCGGGTGTTGGTAGCAAAGCAGGTGATCCGCCAGCCGTTGTGGTCGGTCAGTCGTAGTTGGGCGCCGGGGTGGGGGCGTTCACGGCGAGCGATCACTCGCATCCCTGCTGGCCAGTCCTTGGGGCCCGGGCGGGCGGTCCGGTTCTGAACCTTGACCGGGGCTGGCATCCATGCGGTGAGCTCGGCGACCTGCGCACCGTCGCGGGGTTCGCCGTCGCCGTCGACCGCGGCTCGCCAGGCCTGCTCGGGGATCGCTTCGATGGCTGTCTTGACCGTCTCGTGGGCCTGGAAACCGATCGAGTACTCCAATCCCAGATCGGTGATGTGGCCCAGGAACATCTTCGAGCAGGCGCCGGTGTCGGCGCGGACCAGGACTTGACCACGCTCGTGTTCGGGAAGCTGGGCCAGAGCAGCCTCGAGGGTGGTGATGTGGTCGTCCTTGTTCCACGGTGAGGCTTTCCCCGGCCGCAGGTCGAGCGCCAGCGGTTCGCCGGTGCCGTGCTGGCCGTGGTCGACGAAGCTGCACATCGGGGCGAACCCGAACCCGCGTTTGAAGGTCGGCTCAGCGCCTTCCTTGTCCGAGTGGGCGGTCACCAGCGTGGCGTCGATGTCAACGATCACCTGCCCACCATCACGGCGACCTGCGATGCCGGCCAGTGGCCGGCGACGGGACCACACTGCAGCGCGGGCGTCGGCTCGTGCCTGCCGGATCGCGCTCACCGCCGCATCGACGTCGGCAGCGAGCGTTGCGAAGATCCTTGAGATGGTCGGGTCGGAGGCGACCGTGCCGAACACCTGCGGTTGGGAACGCAGGGCGGCGACGTCCGCGAGGCAGTCGCCACCGAGCGCGACCGCGGTCGCCACATCGAGCAGCACTTTGCCCGGATCGTGTGCAGCCCGCGTCGGTCGCCACGCCGCGAGTGCTCGGGACAGGCCGCGATCCAGGCCACCAACCCGGATCGCTTCGCTCAGCAACAGCGCGCCCGAGGACGAGATCAGCGACTCGCGGACAGGATCGAGAACCAGACTCGGGACACGGTTACGCTTCACCTACGGAGTGCCTTCCGCTAGGGACCTTGAGACTTCAGCAATCCCAAGTT
>NZ_BAAHAZ010000045.1:0-1423 GCF_054777115.1 Nocardioides maradonensis
TCAGTCGTGAACCTTTTCGCCGCAGCCATCACACACCTCCACAAGGACTCTCAAAGTTTCGAGCACTCCCACGAGATGTGGACCGAGAATCGGGGGGGCAGGACAAACAAATAAGAGGGAATGACAGCACGTTAAACCCCGACAACGAAGGTACGCAGGCCGGACTCAAGGCGTTGAGACGTCCTTGGCAATACAAAGATGGTCTCGAGAATGTACCCGCCGATGATCAAAGCAATAAATACATGCGCAGGAGAGCCGCCGATTAGAGCCAGTGCCAATATGACTAGCAATAGACCGGCCTGTGTCGTCCGACGGGCCCTGATGACGCCAGTGATTACGCAGGATGCGGAACCTGACGCGTGCACCTTTCCATAGAATACGGGCGATAATGGCCATAGGGGCATCCGCTCGATGTCATGAACAGACACGAGGATCGACTCGCCGGATACCTTGGCGACCAACGGGGAATGCACGAGGCGGCGGCCGAAATATGTTGCCGCTGCGGACGCAATGAAGTCATCGCACGCACCGAAGGACCGCAATACATCGGCACTGGGCTGAGAGACAACAAATTGGACGGGAAGGCCCAGCGACACCATCAGCCATACGTGATGCCCTCGGACCTGGCGCTTCTTCACCATTCGAACGGCTCGAAGGTGTAGGTGTCTTGGAAGGATCCGCCGAACTTCGCTGAGGTGAATCCACCAAAGTCCCATCCGTACGTAGGCTGCCCGTCGCACATGCCTACATAACCATCGGCTCCGATAAATCCGTACCCAATACTGCCGACGCCGAATGGCCCTTTCATGTCACTCGGATCGTCGACACTTTGATCTTGCCCATAGGTAACTCCCCCAGAGGCTTCCAAGCCACCTCCGGCGCCGGGGCTGATTGTGATACCGCTATGCCCGTCAGAGCCGTGGACATAACACACATGCAACGACAAAACCAAGGCTGCCCCGAACGAGCCACCCGCGCAGATCTGCCAGATTGACAAACCAGTGGGGTCGTCGAAAAGCAGCGGATCATTCTTCGCATAGCCGTAGGCAGAATGCGTGATTTCACTTAGTGGGTCGGGTGTGAGGAACTGGGCCGTGGTCGGGTCGTAGGACCGGGCTCGCAGGTAGTAGAGCCCGCTCTCTTGGTCTTGGTATTGACCGTTCCACCGGAGTGGGGTGTCAGCGGTACCGGTGTGGGTGTCCAAAGCGCCGTAAGGGCTGTAGCTGTAGGTCGCCACTACTGCTCCAGTCTGGTTGGTCAGGATCCGGGTGGATCCGTACTGGTCGGTACCGAAGTATTGGATAACTCCAGTGCTGGTGATCTGTTCTAGTGCCGCGGATTTGAAGTAGTTGGACGGTTGGCCTTTGCGAGGATCTGGTCGGCGGTCTTCGTCCAAACGAACGGATGAGCACGGTCGTGCCAG
>NZ_BAAHAZ010000046.1:0-1419 GCF_054777115.1 Nocardioides maradonensis
TGAGGAGGTGACCGAGCCCGAACTCCAGGCCCTCACGGCCTGACCGACACGCCCAACCGAGGGATCAACCTCGTACACCACCCCAGCGGACTTGACCCGGTGGCGGGCACCGACGACGAGAACTCTCAGCAAGCCTAGCTGCGGGCCTCGCCGTCTCTCGTTGGCGGCAGCGCGTTACGACTTGCGGAGTTCTCGCCATCTAATGCAACTCCCGTTAGTTGCGCACCGATAAGTATCGTTATGACAAAACTGCAGGACCGAGCCGCACTCTCGAACGAGCGTTCTACATTCTTGCAGTGTCGCACAACCCGCCCAAGAACGACGCCTGGCCGCCGTACCAGGACGTGCGTTTCGTGCTCGTGCGCAACATCGGCCGCCTCCGCCCGAGCCGGGGCCTGGTGCTCGACTGGCGCAAGAAGGGTAGCGCCTGGAGCGCCTACGTCGTCTGGTTTGATGACGCGGCGCTGGAGCCTGTGACCAAGATGGAGTGGCTTTCAGCAGCCAGGCTCATGCCAGTCGAGATCGGCCCAAACTGGCGCTGACCCACGCACGTTCGGGGCGCCCCGCTCGGCGTCGCAGCAAGACTGGCGTCGCTGTAGACCCGCCCACGTCCACGACCGGGACGAACTCGGCGACGCGCTACACCACTATCGGGGACTCAACTCCCTCCGGTCCCAGGTAGACCAGTCCAACCCGCCCGAAGGTGACAGCACCGTCATTTCGGGCCACCGTCTGTGAACCATGGTTGCCGGGTCATATAGGCCAAGACCCGACGAATCGACGGCCTGTCAGTGTATTCGCGCAGCACAGTCAGGATCTCTGGCCAGTCCTCGCGGTGTGCGGCCTCCCAACCGACGACCGCCACGCAATACCCGAGCAATTTGTCGTCTCGGACCGTACTCCTACCGAGCATATCGAGCAGCATTACCACCTGTCTCGGGGTTCCGTCAGTGGCGATCTCGAAGATCCGCTCTCTCACCCAGTCTGTGAATATTTCACCCATTCTGCGGGGCACCGAAGATCCTGATTCGGTGGGCTCAACGTCAGATGTTACGGACATACCAGACAAGTAGTGCGCATAAACGGCGGCGAGCGCACGCAGTCGAATCTTACTCAGAAACACAGTATTACCAGTCCGATGACCACGATCGCGCCTAGAGCTGAGCCAGTGGCCACCTGCGCGGGGGTGAAATGAACCTGTTCGATTGCCCCCGCGATTCCCGCGACGACCTGCCACGCGGCATGGCCCATCTCTCTGACCATTTCAGGAATGGCGTTCCCTCCATCGCCACCGCCCCCGCAGCCGCACCGGTCATACTGCTTGTCCGGCCCCGAGAAGTTGGTCCACATCAAGTGAGAGAACTCGGCGTCGACCTGGTCGCTGGGCATGGTCGCGACTGGTCCACGTTCGATGGTGGT
>NZ_BAAHAZ010000047.1:0-1297 GCF_054777115.1 Nocardioides maradonensis
CATGCGTTTCTCCTATGTCAAGCAGCGGCCGCGAGTCCGGTCGCGGGTGCTGCTTGATCGGTCATCAGGTGGTTGAAAACGACTCGTGCGAGCCGTCGCTTCAGGCAGCGCAGGGCCTCTGGGGTGGACATGCCCTCGGCCTTCTTCTTCTGGTAGTAGGTCTTGCCCAAGCCATCGAGTCGGATCTGGGTCACGGCGATGCGGTGGATAGCGGCGTTGAGCTGTCGGTTACCTGATCTGGTGAGCCTGACCCGGCCCTTGGTACTACCCGACCAGACCGGGATCGGCGCGATCCCGGCGTGGCGAGCGAACGCGGCCTCGGACTTGAAGCGCGTGACTCCGGCGGCCTCGCCGACCAGCTTGGCCGCAGTCAGCGCGCCCACCCCAGGCATCGCCAACAACGTCGGCGCGGCAATCGCGACCAGGGCTTCGATGCGCTTTGCGTAGGCGTTGATCTTGGCGGTGTACTCCACGATCTCCTCGAGTTCCTCGCGCGCCAGCTCAGCCACGATCCCGGGCACATCCGCGAGCCGGCCCGCGAGGATCTGCTGGTGCTTGGCCAGGTCCAGCGATCGCGCCGGCGGCGCCCAGGCAGGGTCCAGCTCGTGGACCCGCCACAGCAGCTGGTTGATCGTCGCGGTGCGACGTTTCACCAGGTCATCGCGCCGATCCACCAGCAGCTTCAGCTCACGGGAAACCTCATCATGGGTAGCGACCGGCAGGTCCGGCTCGCGCAGTGCGGCACGGGCGACCGCGGCCGCGTCGATCGGGTCGGACTTCCCGCGAGTGCGGGCGATGCGACGCTGCTCGGCCATCATCTTCGGCGGCACCCGCACCACCGACTGCCCAGCGGTCAGCAAGTCACGCTCAAGCCGCGTCGAGAGGTGCCGGCAGTCCTCGATCGCCCACAACACCTCATCCCCGAACCGCTCACGCACCCAACGCACCGCGGCATGGTGGCCCGGCGTGGTCGCGTCGAACGTCTTGTGTCCGAGCTCGCGACCGGCCTGGTCGACCGCGACGAACGTGTGCGTCCGCTTGTGTACATCGGCCCCAACGACAACCATGGTGGCTGCCTCCTTCACTGCTGAGTGACTGGACGGTTGGGCCGGTCGGCGGACACATCTCAGTGGGGGCGTCGCCACGCTCCTATCAAGTCACGCCGGCCGGCTCCTTCACACCCGATGCCGGCAAAACGCATGCGCGCCAGTCCGAAGACGGCACCGAGGCTATGAGCCAGACACCGGGTGATCAGGATCCAACCACCGCCGGAGCGGTGCCATCACCCTGACACTGA
>NZ_BAAHAZ010000048.1:0-1294 GCF_054777115.1 Nocardioides maradonensis
GGGACTGCTGCACGAACGGGTGACAGGTTGGGTCACGCAGCCTGAGTGGCTGGCGTGGTCATGATGGTCTCGTACTCGATGGGGGTCAACCGTCCGAGAGCGTCTTGGCGACGGCGTCGGTGGTAGGTCCTCTCGATCCAGGTCACGATCGCGATTCGCAGCTCCTCGCGGGTAGCCCAGGAGCGGCGATCCAGGACGTTCTTCTGGAGCAGCGAGAAGAACGACTCCATGGCTGCGTTGTCGCCGCACGCACCGACCCTGCCCATCGATCCGACCAAGGAGTGACGGTTGATCGCGTGGACGAATTTCCGGCTGCGAAATTGCGATCCTCGGTCCGAATGCACGATGCAGCCGGCGACATCACCGCGCCTGGCGACGGCGTTGTTCAGTGCCGCGACCGCAAGTCGGGACTTCATCCGGGAGTCGATGGAGTAGCCCACGATCCGGTTGGAGTAGACGTCCTTGACCGCGCAGAGATAGAGCTTGCCTTCACCGGTTCTGTGTTCGGTGATATCGGTGAGCCACAGCTCGTTCGGGGCATCGGCAGCGAAGACGTGTCGCGTGACCCCGTGCTCGTCAACGACGGCGCACAGGTCGTCGTGGACCGGTGGTCCGGGCCTCTTCGTCTTGCCCCGCTTGGGCTTGCCGAACGTCGACCACCAGCCCATGCCCGAGCAGATCCGCCACGCGGTCCGCGCTGCCATCGCCTCACCGGCGATCGCAGCCTCATCGAGCATGAACCGGTAGCCGAACTCGGGATCATCCTTGTGGGCGTCGAACAACGCGTTCGCCCGATACGCCTCGACCAGCTCGGCGTCGGTGACCGGCGCCTGGAGCCACCGGTAGTAGGGCTGGCGCGCGATCTTGAGGACCCGGCACGTCACCGTGACGGGGATCCCGTCGACGGCCAACTCGCGGACGAGCGGGTACATCATTTTCCCGGAAGGTTGGCCTGCGACAGATACGCGGCCGCCCGACGGAGTACTTCGTTCTCCTGCTCCAGCAGCCGCAGCCGCTTGCGCAGCTCGCGGTTCTCGGCATTCTCAGCCGCCGTCGTGCCCGGCTTCACACCGTCCTCGACATCGGCGGCCTTCATCCAGTTCGTCAGGCAGGACTCGCTGATGCCGAAGTCGGCAGCGATCTGCTTGAGATGGACGCCCGGCTCACGGTTCCTCGCGACACGGACCACGTCGTCACGGAACTCCTTGGGGTACGGCCTCGGCACAGCAGACATCCTTCCAGCGGCACCTCTTGGCACCACAGCTCAGATGTCACCTATCCGTGCAGCAGTCCC
>NZ_BAAHAZ010000049.1:0-1204 GCF_054777115.1 Nocardioides maradonensis
AGGAGAGTCCCCTGTGGTGGTGGGGTTTGAGGTCCAGCGGCGGGGCTGCGTGAAGTAGGCGGCCATCGGCGGGATCTTCGGTGTGAACGGCGAAATCCACGCACTGAAGGAGAACCACCGATGGCCTTGTCCCAGTCTGCCCTGTCTGAGTTGCTCGAAGCATTCCGCACCGGCGACGGCGTCGACATGATCCGCGAGTCGGTCCGCACCGTGCTCCAAGAGCTTGTCGAGTTCGAAGCCGCCGGCGTGATCGGCGCGGAACGCTACGAGCGCACCGAGGACCGGATCACCGAACGCAACGGCACCCGACCCAAGCTGCTGGCCACCAAGGCCGGCGACATCGAGCTGCGGATCCCCAAGCTCCGCAAGGGCTCGTACTTCCCCTCCATCCTCGAGCCCCGCCGCCGGATCGACCAGGCGCTGTACGCGGTGGTGATGGAGGCATACGTCCACGGCATCTCGACCAGAAGCGTCGACGACCTGGTCGTCGCGCTCGGCGCCGACTCCGGGATCTCGAAGTCAGAGGTGTCTCGGATCTGCGAGCAGCTCGATGAGTCGGTCGGGGCGTTCCGCACCCGACCCCTGGACCACACCGCGTTCCCCTACGTCTACCTCGACGCGACCTACCTGCACGTGCGCAACAAGCCCGGCAAGGGCGGCCAGGTCGTCTCGATGGCCGTCGTAGTCGCCACTGGGATCGCCGCCGACGGCAGCCGGGAGGTCCTCGGTGTTGATGTCGGGGACAGCGAGGACGAGACGTTCTGGCGCAGCTTCCTGCTCAGCCTCAAGCAGCGCGGACTGTCCGGGGTGCGGCTGGTGATCAGCGACCAGCACTCCGGGCTGGTGGCGGCGTTGAAGCGGTCCTTCCAGGGCTCGGGACACCAGCGGTGTCGGGTGCACTTCGCCCGCAACCTGTTGGCGCACGTTCCGAAGTCCCACGCCGATATGGTGGCCGCGGTGTTCCGCACGATCTTCGCCCAGCCCGACCGCGAGGCCGTCGCCGCCGCGTGGGACGAGGTCCGCGACCAGCTCGCCGCCTCGTTCCCGAAGGTTGGTCCGCTGATGGACGAGGCCAAGGCCGAGGTGCTCGCGTTCACGGCGTTCCCGAAGGCCCACTGGCGCAAGGTCTGGTCGACCAACCCGCTCGAGCGGGTCAACAAGGAGATCAAGCGCCGCTCCCGCGTGGTCGGGATCTTCCCCAATG
>NZ_BAAHAZ010000050.1:0-1159 GCF_054777115.1 Nocardioides maradonensis
CTTAGGGATCACGGGTTGGGGTGACACCCGGTGTGCCTGCGCGTAGGTGTGGGCCACGGAAGACAGTCTCTGGATTGCTCAAGATCTAGAGAACAGGAAGTCATTCCGTGACCCACGAGGACATTGTCTACGACAGGCGCGTGCGCTTGATCGAGCACGCTGCCCGGATCAACAACGTGAGCGAGGCGTGCCGAGTCTTCGGCGTCTCACGCAAGACCTACTACGAGTGGATCAAGAAGGCCGAGCAGTACGGCCTCTCGGCGCTCCTGCCGCGCGAGCGACGTCGCCCGCATCAGCCGAACGAGATGACCTCCGAAGAGGTCGCGGTGATCTTGTCCGAGGCGATCGCCAGACCGACGCTGGGCCCGAAGTCGTTGCTGAGGCATCTGAAGAAGCGTGGGGTCGAGCGATCGGCCTCGGGGGTTGCGAAAGTCCTCAAGCGTCACAACCTGGGCACCGCCAAACAGCGGGTCATCGCGTTGGCATCGTTGACCGCGACCGAGTCCGGTCAACTCACCGAGGCCGCCCTGGAGGGCCCCTTCGGGTTCTGCCAGTACGCCTCCCACCCCGGTCAGGTCGTGGCCCTGGACGCGTTCTACGTCGGCAGACTCAAAGGCGTGGGGGCAGTGTGGCAACTCACCGCGGTCGACATCGCGACCCGGATCGCGGTCGTCCAGCTCGTGGTGGGCGACAAGACCGCCGCCGTTGCCGCGTTGCTGCTGGACCACCTGAAGAAGGCACTGCGCAAGCACGGCATCACCCTCGAAGGAGTCCTGACCGACAACGGCCCCGAGTTCGTCGGCAAAGCGTTCAAGGCGCGCGTCAGCGAGCTGGGGCTGCATCATCACCGGATCCCGCCACGCTCGCCGAACCACAACGCCGTGTGTGAGCGTTTCCACGGGACCGTGCTCGAGGAGTTCTATCGGCCGCACTTCCACCGTGGTCGTGTCGAGGACGTAGCGCTGCTCGACCGGTCGTTGCAGGCCTGGGTCGTCGACTACAACAACGACCGCCCCAACCATGGTGACTACATGGCAGGCCGCACCCCGCTGCAGGTCAAGAAGGAACTAAAGCGCCGCATCCGACAGACTGCTGCCTGACCAACCGCGGTCAAGCAGTCAGAGACGTCGACCTGTCACCCCGACCCGTGATTCGGAAG
>NZ_BAAHAZ010000051.1:0-1011 GCF_054777115.1 Nocardioides maradonensis
GGGAGCTTCTCGGCCAGGGCGTCGACAACCCTGTCGAACTGAGCGTGCACGGCCTCGGCGTCGGGTTGGTCGTAGATCGAGTGCAGCAGCGCTTTGACCCAGCCCCATGAGGACTTCGGGGTCGCGGACATCAGGTTCGCTGCGTAGTGGGTCCGGCATCGCTGCCAGGCTGCGCCGGGCAGGGTCGCGCCGATCGCTGACACCAGGCCGGCGTGCGCGTCGCTGGTGACGAGCTTGACCCCGGCCAGGCCGCGGGCGGTCAGGTCGCGGAAGAACGCGAGCCAGCCGGCGCCGTCCTCGCTGCTGGTGACCTGCACGCCCAGGATCTCGCGGTGCCCGTCGGCGTTGACGCCGGTCGCGACCAGCACGTGCACGGGCACCACGCGGCCGCCTTCGCGGACCTTGAGCACGAGGGCGTCGGCGGCCACGAACGTGAACGGGCCGGCGTCCTCCAGACGTCGGGTGCGGAACTGCTCGACGTGCTCGTCGAGCTCCTTGGCCATCACCGAGACCTGCGACTTGGACAGCCCCGTGATGCCGAGGGTCTGCACCAGCTTGTCCATCCGCCGCGTGCTGACGCCGAGCAGGTAGCAGGTCGCCACCACCGAGGTCAGGGCGCGTTCGGCACGCTTTCGGCGCTCCAGCAGCCACTCCGGGTACAGGCTGCCTTGGCGGAGCTTGGGAACCGCCACATCGAGCGTCCCGACCCTGGTGTCGAGGTCGCGGTGGCGGTAGCCGTTACGGGAGTTGACCCGATCCGGCGACCGCTCGCCGAAGCCGGCGCCACAGACTGCGTCGGCCTGCGCCGACAGCAGCGCGTTGACGAATGTGGTGAGCAGGTCCCGCATGAGATCGGGGCTCGCTTGGGACAGCTGCTCGTTGAGGAACTGGGCAGGGTCGATACTTGGCACAGCGGTCATCAAGGTGTCCTTCTTCGAGTCGGTTGTGAGAGATCACTCGAAGGATCCACCTGGTGGCCGCGCCTACGTTGCAGGCACGCGCTCACTCAGG
>NZ_BAAHAZ010000052.1:0-978 GCF_054777115.1 Nocardioides maradonensis
CTAGGGCGTGTCTGCTAAATCGCGGTCGTCAGGTCGGTGATTGTTGACCTATGTCGCGTGTTGAGGTGTTGAACGACGCCCAGTGGGCCCGGATCGAGCCGTTGATGCCGTCCTCTGAGGGACGTCGTGGCAGGCCGTGGCGCGAGCACCGCCAGGTGGTCGAGGGGATCATCTACCGCTTCCGAACCGGCATCGCGTGGCGGGACCTGCCGGCCGCGTTCGGGCCGTGGCAGACAGTCTGGGAGCGGCACCAGGTGTTCTCCCAGAACGGCATCTGGGACCGGATCCACGCCCAGCTGGTCGCAGAAGCGGATGCGGCCGACGAGGTCGACTGGACCGTGAGTGTCGACGCCACGATCAACCGCGCCCACCAGCACGCCACGAACCGGAGTCGTGTCGAGCGACCCGCAGGGCTCACAGGGGGCTGAGTCGAACTACAAGAACTCTGCCGCTGACCCGATGCACGAGCCTCCCGACCACGCGATCGGACGCTCCAGGGGCGGGTTGTCGACCAAGATCCACCAACTCGTCGACGGCCGCAAGCGGCCGCTGGTGATCGGCCTGACCGCGGGACAGGCAGCCGATTCGCCGATGCTGAAGTTCCTGCTGGCTGACCTGGCCGTCGAGCGCCTGGGGCCAGGACGGCCCCGCACTCGTCCCGACGCAATCCTCGGCGACAAGGCCTACTCCTCGCGCGCGAATCGAGCGCTGCTGCGGTCAAAGCGGGTCCGGACGGTGATCCCGCAGCGTGCCGACGAGATCGGGCACCGCCAACGGCGCGGATCGTCCGGTGGCCGACCGCCCGCTTTCGACCCGGTCACCTACAAGCGACGCAACGTGGTCGAACGGTCGTTCAACGACCACAAGCAGTGGCGCGGCATCGCGACCCGCTACGACAAGCTCGCCGCCAACTACCGCGGCGGTGTCGTGCTCCGCGCCATCGTCATCTGGCTACAGCAATAAGCAGACACGCCCTAG
>NZ_BAAHAZ010000053.1:0-955 GCF_054777115.1 Nocardioides maradonensis
TTGAGCCAGCCCAGCAGGCTGGCAGCGATGAACTCGCGGCCGTTGTCGGAGCGGATGACCTGGGGCCGGCCGTGGATCTCGAAGATCCGCTCCAGGGTGCGCTGCACCTCCATCGCTCCGATCGTGTAGTCGACGTGGAAGCCCACACAGATCCGGGTGAACTCGTCGACCACGTTCAAGATCCGCAGCGCGGTGCCGCGGGAGGTGCGCAGGCTCATGAAGTCGTAGGACCAGACATGGCCCTGGCGGGTCGAGGGCAGCATCCACAACGAGTGCGCGTCAGTGCCCAGGGCCTTCTGACCTGACGCTTTGGACCGCGGCGGCGGGACTCTGAGCCCTTCGCGGCGCCACAACCGTTCCACCCGCTTCACGTTGACCTCCCAACCGTCGGCGACGAGCAGCGCGTGAACGCGCCGGTAACCGAACCGCGGATGCCGGTCGGCGTGCTTCTTCATCGCGGCCACGAGCTGCTGCTCGAAGTCGGTCGGGACCGGCTTGTACCTGTTCGAGGAGCGGTGTTGGCCCACGACCTTGCACGCGCGGCGCTCGGAGATCTTGAACTTGCGCACCAGATGCGCGACTGCAGCCCGGCGGCGAGCCGGGCTCACCAGTTTCCCTTCTGGAGGTCCTTCAACATCGAGATGTCCAGGGCCTGCTCGGCCACGATCCGCTTCAAACGGGCGTTCTCGGCCTCGAGCGCCTTGAGCCGTTGGGCCTCGTCCTCCTTCAACGCGCCGTACTTGATACGCCACCGGTAGAGACGTCTGCTCACTGATCTGAAGCTTCTTGCAGATCCCTGGCACCGTCGCGCCCTGGGCCTGCATCTTCTCCGCCTCACGCAGCTTCGCCACGATCTGCTCAGTCGTGAACCTTTTCGCCGCAGCCATCACACACCTCCACAAGGACTCTCAAAGTTTCGAGCACTCCCACGAGATGTGGACCGAGAATCGGGGGG
>NZ_BAAHAZ010000054.1:0-919 GCF_054777115.1 Nocardioides maradonensis
TGGCGTTGAGGTCCTTGACGGACTTGAACACACCGCGCCGGATGGCCTGACGCTCCACGATGCCGAACCAGACCTCGACGAGGTTCATCCAGGAGGCATGGGTCGGGGTGAAGTGCACCTTGAACCGCGGGTTGTCGCTCAGCCACGCCTTCACGTTCGCGTGCTTGTGTGCGGCGTAGTTGTCCATGACCAGGTGCAACTCGACCGGCTGCCCGTCGTCGTCCACGACGTCGCGGTAGGTCCGCTCGATCTGCTTGAGGAATGCCAAGAACTCCTGATGACGGTGCTTGGGCTTCAACGCCGCGGTCACCTGCCCGGTCGCGATGTCCAACGCGGCAAACAGCGTCGTGGTGCCGTGGCGGTAGTAGTCATGCGACCTGCGCTCGATCCGCCCTTCCTGCATCGGCAAGATCGGCACCGTGCGGTCCAGCGCCTGGATCTGCGACTTCTCGTCCACACAGAGCACGATCGCGTTCTCCGGAGGCGCGAGGTAGAGCCCGCAGATGTCGGTGACCTTCCCGACCAGCTCAGGGTCGGTCGAGAACCGGAACGACTCCGCCTTCCACGGTTTCACGCCGTAGGACCGCCAAGCGCGGGCCACGGAGGTGTTCGAGATCTTGAGCCGGTCTGCCAAGAGCCGGGTCGACCAGTGCGTCACGCCCAGCTTCTTCGGCGGCGGCTTGAGCGTCTCAGCAACGATCGCGCGATGGTCCAGCTCCCGCGGTCGCCCCGCCCGCGGCACGTTCGCCAGCCCAGCGATCCCGCGCTCCTCATAGCGCCCGCGCCAGTTCAACACCGTGGTCACCGTGGAGTCGGTCAGCTCTGCGATCCGCGTGTTCGCCTCCCCGTCGGCAGCCAGCAAAACGATCCGCGCACGCTTCGCCGCACGAGCGCCGACCCTGTCCGAACGGGTCCAGCG
>NZ_BAAHAZ010000055.1:0-861 GCF_054777115.1 Nocardioides maradonensis
TCGGCGAGGCGGTGCGGCTGCGGGATCTCGTCCACGTTGATCCCCACCATCGCCTCACCCAGACCCCGCGACACCTTCGCGATCACATCCGGGTCATCGAAGAACGTCGTCGCCTTCACGATCGCCTCAGCCCGCTGCGCAGGATTCCCCGACTTGAAGATCCCCGACCCGACGAACACACCCTCAGCACCCAGCTGCATCATCATCGCCGCATCCGCCGGAGTCGCGATCCCACCCGCAGTGAACAACACCACCGGCAGCTTCCCCGTCGCCGCAACCTCCTTGACCAGCTCATACGGCGCCTGCAACTCCTTGGCCGCCACATACAGCTCATCCTCCGACAGCACCGTCAACCGACGGATCTGCGCCCGCAACGTCCGCATGTGACCCACCGCGTTCGACGCATCACCCGTCCCGGCCTCACCCTTCGACCGGATCATCGCCGCCCCCTCGGTGATCCGCCGCAACGCCTCACCCAGGTTCGTCGCCCCACACACGAACGGCACCGTGAACGCCCACTTGTCGATGTGGTTCTCATAATCCACCGGCGTCAGGACCTCGGACTCGTCGATGTAGTCCACACCCAGGCTCTGCAGGACCTGGGCCTCCACGAAATGACCGATCCGCGCCTTGGCCATCACCGGAATGCTGACCGCCTCGATGATGCCGTCGATCATGTCCGGATCACTCGCCCGCGAGACCCCACCCTGGGCCCGGATGTCCGCCGGCACCCGCTCCAACGCCATCACCGCGACCGCACCCGCGTCCTCGGCGATCTTGGCCTGCTCCGGGGTGACCACATCCATGATCACGCCACCCTTGAGCATCTCCGCCATCCCCCGCTTCACGCGGAAGGTGCCG
>NZ_BAAHAZ010000057.1:0-560 GCF_054777115.1 Nocardioides maradonensis
GACGCGCACGAGCAGCTGGCCCAGGCCGTGGAGGTCCTCGGCCTGTCCCCCTCGGTCCACGCGATGCTGGCCCAGCCCCGCCGCGAAGTCTCCGTCAGCATTCCGCTGCGACGCGACGACGGCACCATCGAGGTCCTGCGCGGCTACCGCGTCCAGCACAACTACTCCCGCGGCCCCGGCAAGGGCGGCGTCCGCTTCGACCCCAGGGTCGACCTCGACGAGGTCCGCGCCCTGGCCATGTGGATGACCTGGAAGTGCGCCCTCCTCGACGTGCCCTACGGCGGCGCCAAGGGCGGCGTCCGCGTCGACCCCCGCAACTACTCCCGCGCCGAGCTCGAACGCATCACCCGCCGCTACACCAGCGAGATCGCCCCCGTCATCGGCCCCGAGCACGACATCCCCGCCCCCGACATCGGCACCGACGAGCAGACCATGGCCTGGATGATGGACACCTACTCCGTCGGCAAGGGCCACACCGTCCTCGGCGTGGTGACCGGCAAGCCCCTGGCCGTCGGCGGCTCCCGCGGCCGCGCCGCCTCCACCAGCCGTGGCGTGGTCGC